>WQRX01000011.1 GCA_009786535.1 Defluviitaleaceae bacterium
CCCCCCCATTGTGTGCGATTATTACGGCACATATGATTGCGTGTGCCCACCCGTTGACCAAGGCGGCTACCCCGCATACCCCAACGCACCGCCCTATATCGTATGCGATAACGGCTACGACTGCGTTTGCTATTACCCCCCTGCCCAAGACGATGACGGGTACGCGGGGTATTATTATGCCTGCGACTATTACGGTACAGATTACTGCACCTGCCCCGCAGCAGATAAAGACACCTGCGGGTACGATTATCCTTACTGCCAATGTGAGTATGTATATGAAGATAATAAGTGCGGATATGACTATCCCTACTGCGAATGTGAAGAAGTAAAAGATACCTGCGGATATGACTATCCTTACTGCGAATGTGAAGAAGTAAAGGATACCTGCGGGTATGACTATCCCTACTGCGAATGTGAAGAAGACGAAGATTTTATTGGTCCCGTACTGCCACCGGCAGGTGGGTTTGTAACTTTGCCGATGTTGGCTGGCATTGCTCCCGCTAGCGCGAATTGGACAGCTTCCACTACAGGGATGACTAACTTCATTGCCACTGGGCGTGCCGGAAGCTCCCCTTTCCTGCCGCACTTCACCCAGGCGTCTGGTTCTCCCACATGGGGGACAACCAGCAATACAACCCCAATTGTTGTAGGTATAAATGGAAATGATGATGGATTCACAATTACCCCCCAAATTGGTGGCGGTAGCCGCGAAGGGAATGGTTGGATTGCGGGTGAATCTATAGTTGTACGTGGCCGTATTACTGGCATTAATCCAGCCGGTAGTACTGCGCAAATAGTATTGCAAGGTAGTGGGTCTACTTGGACTTGGCGCGATAATCAAGGTGACCTTATCGCAGGTAGTTATTTTGAGCTTATTTTTCATATAACTACCGACAATGTAAATACTGTTGCTGAACAGGGAAACTTAACAATTACAGCCAATGGTGCGCAACTAAATGGCGGTGGCTTTGAAATTATGGAATTGTGGGTTGGTCCAACACCCGTAGCCGCCCCTGCGCCTCGCCCTGCGGCCCTTGCAGGTTTCCCAAGCCATACATTGCATTGGTCATTAGCGGCAGATTGGCTTAACAATACGACAAACACAACATTACCCGCGGAATTAACATTGCATGGTGGTGCTTCCCAAGTTGTAGTTGCTGGAACGGGTGCGAACCGTCACCTTGCCGTTACTAATACAACAGAAGCACAAAACCAGTTTGGTATATCCATACAAAATATACAAGAAGGCGACCTAATTTGGGTTTCAACTCAAGCAACCAACGACATAGCCGCAGGGAGTTGGTGGCGACTTGAATTAGGTACGACAGAATTAGGTGGGCAACCATCCGGTTTCCGCACTTTACAAACCGCCGCTCCTGCTTTAACGGCAGGTGCAGTAAACTTTATTATTCATGGCGATGGCGCAAGAGTAAATGTAATGACCTTACAAATTTATGATGTAGCCATTTTCCGTGACCCTGCTTTCCAAGCAGACCCATTAACATGGCCTGCAATACCTGCGGCAGTACCCATACCCGCCGTGCCGGGGTTAAATATTTTCACTTTAACAGAAGCAACTGAAATTGGCGGGGCGAATATTTTAAATCAATCCGCCAATCCCACCATTACCCGCGATGCCGTAGGCAACCTAGGGCGTGGAATTGTATTAGATGGAAGAACAGGTAACTATTTCGGCATTGATGTACGCACAGGTGCAAGTCACCTTGTGGTGCAAGTGGGTGATGAAATTGTTGTTACAGGGCGTGTGCCCGAAGCACCGCACACCCCAGCAACGGGTGGGCAAATCGTGTTAAGTTCGGCCTTTGATAATACATGGCCGCAATTAACACAAACCAATATTACCCCAGGCGGCACATTTGAGTTAAGATTTGTACTAGGTACGGCACAAGCGGCATTAATTGCCGCAAATGGCCCCTTGCGTATACAAACTAACGCCGCCGCCGCAACTATGCCTTTTATTATTGACCACATTATAGTGACAAGACCCGACAATTTTATTCCCGTAACGAGTATCGTTAACGTACAAACCGCATGGACAACGGATGCACCTACAATGACTTTACCCGCAGTGGCATCGGCTACAACAGTGCTGCCCATTAATGCAACTGCTGTAGAAGAAAGCGCCCCCATTGCGTGGAGTGCGTTTAGTGCGGGCACCACGGGTGCAACCCTTACGGGTAATGTTATTTCGGGTATTACTAACCCGGGTACAATCACTGTTACCGCAACCATTGCAAACATGGGCGCAGGTGAGGCAAACTTTACCCAAAACTTCACCATTACCGTAACCGCTCCTGTAGCAATTACAGTAAACCACCACGAGCGTAGAACGCTGGCAGGTGGCGAAATCCGCGACTTGGAAGTATGGAATCAAGACGGAATCGGCGGGAAGAATTTCTTCATTCGCCCCGACGGTACCTTCTATGGTAACTGGACTAACACGTACAATACCTTGTTCCGCGGCGGTCGGCGTTTTGGTACACCGGGCAACTGGGTAAACGGCGCAACCCTTAGCCACAGCCAAATCGGCGAAATTTCCGTAGCGTATGAAATTGCAACCTTTACCGTATCGGGTACAGGGTATGCAGGTATTTACGGCTGGTTTACCAACCCCTTAACCGAGTGGTATATCATCGAAAGCTGGAATGTATTTAACCCGGGCATGAGTGCGCAAACGACCTTTGTTGACACAATTACCGTAGACGGCAGTGTATACCGAATTTACACCGCAGAAAGAACAGGCCCAAGCATTTTGGGCGGCGGTAATACCACCTTTAACCAAGTGTACAGCATTCGCCAAACCCAACGTTTAAGCGGCACGGTAAATGTAACCGCGCATTTTGAAGCATGGGAAGCATTAGTGCCCGCCCTTAACCTTGCAACCAATCCTTTATATGAAGTAACGCTGGTATTAGAGGGCTACAGCCAAGCAAACACCAGCACCGCAACCGTAGACGTAACCGCACTTACCCTTACCATCGCACCCCCTGCCGCATTATGGTGCTTGAGCCAAATTAATTTGGACGGCTACCCACACGGTGCGGGTAATGCAGAGGTACCCATCGCCGTAGGCGGCGGTTTTGAAATGGAAAACCTTCGCGGTGCAACCCATACCGTTAATAATGCCACCCATTGGCATTTACAAGCGGGTTATCCCGTGCATATCGGCACAGGCAACCAAGGGCTGCTGCTGCGCACCTATAATATGGGCTTGCCTGCAAATGCACCCCTGTACGTTCGTGTAACGGGGCGCGTAATGGCAATTTCCGCAGGCGATACGGCAAACGTGCGCCTTGTAGCGGGCGGTAATATGACCACCCCCGCAAACGATGCACAACTGGCTATTGCTTCCGGTCTTGGGCTGGGCGATGATTTTGAGCTTATTGCCCCCTTTACCACAGGTGCAATGGCAAATCCGGATTCTAACTTTATACGTGTGCTTATTAACACAGGCGGCACATTAGAGATTTATAATATCCACTTTAGCGCAGCCCCCATTGCGGCAGGTTCACCCACGCCTATTCCGCACCCTGCACCTGTAGTAATTACGCCTCCAACGGCAACACTGCAAGGCACACGCGGCACGCTTTCGCGCACAGCCATCAACCCCGTGCATGAAATTGTACGCGGGCAAACCTTTGCAGAAATTAGCGGCGACGTAGTAGCCGTAGGTTCGGCAACGCGCCATGCCATTGGCGGTTATGTAATGGCTGACGACGTGAATACAAACTTTAGCGGGCTGGTTGTATTACCCGCAGGATTAGATTTACGCGTAGGCGATGTATTGTATGTACGCGGCCGTACCACAGGCATACGCGCTAACAGCCGTTTATTGTTTGCGCACCTCAACGACTTAGATACGCAAGTAGAACCCGACGATACACTTAACCCGGGTTCACCCTACAGCATTCCCGTTAATTTTAATATCTCCATTACCCTAACCGCCGACCATATTACAAACGGGCTTGCCATCGTTGCAAACTCATGGGGCGACCCGGGGCTTAGTGGCTTTATGTTTAGCATCGACGATATTATGGTATCGGGCTTGCGTGCGGTATTTGACCCCCCAAGCATTGGTGTTGGCGGCGCAACCGCAGAGGACTGGACAGACGCAGCCCGCGACTTTATCCAAGACCTTTTAGTTATCAATAACCCCGAATACCAGCTGCATACCTCCCAAACCATTAGGTCGTACGGTGTGGGTACGGTAAACACAAACAACTCGGGGGCAGTGTTCCCGGTAGTAAGAGACGCGTTGCTGGACGATATGTACGCGATACTGGAAATTATAAGAGATGAATTGCCCAACACCACCCCGGGCTACAGCTTCCACATTCAAATGGTGGAGGTAACAGGGGACGAAAGCAAACCCTTTACACCCCCCGCGCTAAACCAAGAAGGCAGCATTTGGGTGCGTGTAACCGTACAGCTGCGCAACAACCCTGTACGAGGCGAAACGGTCTTCTATATCCAGGCGGCGTTGCCGGCAATCTTGTTCCAATTAACAATAGATGAAGACTTTGTTGCAGGGCGTGTGCCTGCGTTCTTCCAACAGGCGGGCGCGGCAACAGGTCGCGTAAGCGGCGGTAGCTTGCTTATCGAAGGTCGTCAACTTGACTGGCACGGGCTGGACTTTAGAATGCCCATTCGCGTAGGCGACGAAATGGTGATAAACGTAGGCGCAGGGAGTGAAAACTTCATTGCAGGGCTTGCCGCTTCACCTTGGACGCGCTTTATCGAAGCGCAAGGCTCGGTTAATACAAGCACCATATTTAATGTTGTGCCTGCGGCAGCCATTCGCTTGCAATCGCAACAAAACCCCCGCCACCCGGACGAGGTATCAACCCAAGTCCTTACGGTAAATGAGTTTATTGTACGCGGGTTTATGGGCGGTCGTACGCCTGTGCGCCCCCCAATCGCTGATGGCGACGGTCAAGCAGCGGGCGTTGGCGGACCCTCCCTGGTACGCCTTGGCGCACCTGCGGCGGCAACCCTTGCAACCCTTAGCAGCCTGTGGGCACGTGAAGAGGGCATAACAAGCTTTGATGATATCCCCTTCCTGTTCCCCACCAACGGCCCCAGCTATTTCTTTGACAATGCACGCCGCCGTATTGCCGTAACAGGCCGTACGCAAGAGCATGACGGTATTCGCATTGCAACGGATTTAGGTAACGGCATTCACCTGCAGCCCGGCGACATTATTCGTGTAGAAGGGCGTATGCCCCGCGCATCCCGTACCGACGGGCGCTTTACCCTTAACATGAACATTGGCGGGCTTACCCCCCGCGGCAGTGCAAGCGGCATTTCCAATGCCTTCCCCGCAGGGCGCTGGACCATGGAATACACCCTGCAGGAAGCCGACTTTACCAATATGACGGGCGTAGTAATTCAAACCTACAGATGGGGCGATTTACCCTTATTCCTACACGACTTTATGGTATACGACGTTGTTATTACCCGCCCCGCCCCCACCCGTGAAATAGAGCGTTGGAACCTTGCAAGCATTCTGCGCGGTGCAACGGTAGGCGCAAGCGCAACAAGCCTTGGCATGTTCCATGAATACCAAAGCACAGGCCGTGTGGTAGAAAATAACGGCGTGCGCAGTATTGAAGTAAACACAGGCACAAACGCATGGAATACGCTGGAATTTGCACTTACCAACGACACAAACATTGGCGTAGGCGATACGGTGCGTGTAACAGGGCGCAACGGTACGCCCCCTGCGGCGGGCTTTGCCCAAATGCAAATTAATGCGCAGGTAGGCGGCTGGTCGCCCATCGGCGCAACCCATATGGTAAATGATGCAGATGCAAACGGCTTTTGGACGGTAGAGCTAAATGTAACCGACACCGCACTAAGCACAATGCACAGCCCCTTATGGGGACGCCGCCCCGGCTTTGTAATGCAAGCCGCGGCACGGGCACAGTTCTTCATCTACGACATTGTTGTAGTTGGGCGTACAACAACGGCACGCCGTACCGAGCAACGCGACCCGCGCGAATATATGCCCGAAGGCTTTGACCGCGTAGTGGTTACCACCTTCGAAATGCAAAGCCATGACTGGGAAACGCTGCTAAACAACGGCTATATGAGCATTGACGGCGAAGGCGTAGCAGTTACCGTAGGCGACAACAACGCAATACACGTAGGCAACCGCGGCGAAACCTTCCACGGTATTAACCTAAACCACGCCGCCATCGGCTTTAACACAGGCGATACCATTACCGTAACAGGGCGCACAGGCACAAGCTGGCCAAGCGCAAACACCCGTATGGAGCTGCTTACCAACTGGTCGCCATGGACCACGGTTGGCGGGGCAGATAACCTTGGAGCTAACGTAAACTTTACCGTAACCCATACGCTTACGGCAGCAGATATGGCACACATTGCAGAACGCGGCATGGTGCGCATTATCGGCAACGGCTGGGGCGGTGTAAACGTAGCGGATATGGACTTCTATATATTTAACGTTACCGTTACCCGCGTAGAAGGCGGCGAAGCAAGGTATGTAGAAACGGTTGTGCGCTTCGACATGCAGCAGGACGAATTTATCCTTGGCTTAACCACAGGCGTTGCGACCGAAAATTTGGGCGAGTTTTTAAGCCTTTCGGGCAGCCCCCGCGTAGTGCTTGGCGCACGCAATGCACGCTACCTGCACGTTAGCGGAAGAACCGCCGACTGGAACGGTATAGACATTAACGCCCCCGCAGTAGCCTTTGCCGTTGGTGATACCGTGCGCGTAACAGGGCGCCTTGGCAATAATTTACCCGACGGGCAATGGGCGGCAATGATATTAAACTTTGCCCCCGGCGGCTGGAATGAGGCAGCGCAAAGCGACAATATTATAGGGCTTGGCGCAGGCGGAAGGTTTGTGCTGGAGCATGTGCTGACTGCGGCGGATATCGCTTCAATTACGGGTGCAAACCCGCCGGGTATCCGTATTCAAACCAACAATGCACCCAATATGGACTTTTATGTAGACAGCATTGAAGTAATTCACTACGGCACAAGCGCTGTTATGTTTGGCGCGGGTCTTGCCCCTGTTACCACCGCGCAAATGCTTATGCGCTTTGTAATGGGCGAAACCACCTACACCCGCAACGGCATTGCGTTTACCTTTAACGCGGCACCCTTTGCAGAGGCAGGGCGCATTCATGTACCGCTGGACGCAGTAGCAGAAAGCCTTGGACTTACCTTTATCCAACAATTGGATGCCAACCGCGTAATTATTAATTCCGATACAGAATCGCTTATCCTAAACCTTAACGAGCCTTTGCCCGGCGGTATGGGAATGCCCGTACTGCGCCACGGCCAAGTGTTTGTACCCCTGCGTTTTATCAGCGAATACTTTAATGTAGCCGTCGGCTACGAAACCATCGCAGGCGCACAGGTGATTTGGCTGAGGTAGGGGAGTAGAAAAAGTAAAGATTAACGATTAAAGATAAGACCGTGGGCTTAGCTCACGGTCTTAATCTTCAAAATTAGACATCAGGAGGCTGATATGAAAAAATTATTATTACTTATCACCGCAATACTTGTGCTTGCGTTAGCAGCGTGCGGGGGCAGTGATGAAACAACGCCCGAACCTACGCCCGAGGCGACACCCGCCCCTGCGCCATCGCCTACACCTGCGTTGGTAGCGGCTACACCCACCCCCGCCCCAACGCCGGAGCCCACCCCCGAGCCTGTAGTGGTACACCCCAATTCGCTTTCTTTTGAAACAAGCGCAGACGGGTTTAGCGGACGGGGCGCTACGGCGGCGCGTTCCACCGCACAGGCGCATTCGGGCGACTACTCGATGCATGTAACAGGACGCACGGCAGATTGGCAAGGCATTATTACATCTGTCCCCTTTGCAGAACCCGAGATGGAGGTTGAATTTATCGTTTGGGTAAAGCATACGGAAAGCGCAGCGGTAGATTTTGCCCTGTCGCTGGAAATTGATGGCGCGACCAACCCTTCCTGGCGCACGTTTGACGGCATCGCCTCCCGCGTGTTGGTACAGCCCAATGTGTGGACGCAAATGCGCGGTACCTACTTTTTGCCTGCGGCATTCCAAACCGTAAGCGTGTATGTAGAAACGCGCGGCTCGGCAACGGCTTCATTTTTTATAGACGATGCGCTGGTACGCCCTGCGGAAACGGTGTTCATGTTTAACGCAGATTTAACCCCACTGCACGAAATATGGGCAGATTATTTCATTATTGGTACGGCGGTGCTGCCCCGTGACATGGTAGGCACGCGGTTTGAGCTGGTAAGCCACCACTTTAACGCCATAACGGCGGCAAACCATATGAAGCCCGACGCACTGCAGCCCACGGCGGGTAGTTTCCGCTGGGATGCCTCCGACGCGATTGTAAACACAACGCTGGATAACGACATGCACATGATTGGCCATACGCTGGTATGGCATGAGCAATCCCCCGCGTGGATGAACCCTGTAGGCATATCCCGCGAGGAGGCGATACGCAACCTTGAGGCCCATGTAACCGAGGTAGTAACCCGCTACCGCGGGCAAATTTTGGTATGGGACGTAGTAAACGAAGCCTTCCCAAGCTCTGTGCCCTTGGGCAATGCCCATAACTGGCGCGCCAATTTGCGCCAAACCCCATGGCTTGCCGCCATCGGCTACGAATTTATTGAAATCGCCTTCCGCGCTGCCCACGCAGCCGACCCCTATGCGATGCTCATTTATAACGACTATAACCTGGACTCGCCCGGCAAGCGGGAAGCGGTTTTTCACATGATTGAAGAGCTGTTAGAGCGCGGCGTGCCCATTCACGGTGTGGGAATGCAAGGACATTACAACACAGGCACGCGCCCGCAAAATGTAGAGGCATCTATCATGCGCTTTGCGGAGCTGGGCATTTATGTAAGCATTACAGAATTGGATATTACCGTGCAAGCCGCGCTGGGTAATGAAAGGCTCAGCGAAATGCAAGAGGCTAACCAAGCGCGCCTGTATGCGGAATTGTTCCGTATTTTCCGCAGGCACAGCAATGTTATACACCGTGTTACCTTCTGGGGCATTTGCGACCCGACAAGCTGGCGTTCCGACCGCTTCCCGCTTTTGTTTAACGCGGACTTGAGCGAAAAGGATGCACTGCTTGCGGTGATGGACCCCTACGGCTTTTTAGGTATCGCCGAAAAGGGCGAAATTTATGATTGGCCCGCCCCTGTGCGCCGCGCGGCAACGGGTACTGCCCCTGCGGTAACGGCGGCGGCAACGCCTGCCACCCCGGCTGCTAATGTACCTGCACGCCCTGCGGGTGTTGTGTACTCTCTGGCAACCGACGCCCATATTCAAGGCTTGGAAATGGGCGCAGACAGCACAACGGCAGATATCCTTGGCGGTACGCGCCAGCTAAACCAAGCGGGCAACCCCATGTATACCATTGTAGAAAATCCGCTGGGCGGCAATGCGATACGCGTAACCAACCGCAGCGGGGACTGGTACGCAATTGACCTGGTGACCGCAAATTTGGGTATGAACCTTGCAAACAACCAATACCGCATTGTAATACGCGGTACGGTGGCTTCGCCCCCGGCGGGGACCCATGTAATCCTTGGCGGCTCGTCCAACCCGTGGAATTGGCTTGCCTCGGCAGAGCCGGCCGCAAACGGCGCATTTACCATTGACGGAACAATTTCCACCGCGGCGTTTG
Source organism: Defluviitaleaceae bacterium (assembly GCA_009786535.1). GTDB lineage: Bacteria > Bacillota > Clostridia > Lachnospirales > WQUN01 > WQRX01. The sequence continues at coordinate 9,687 of WQRX01000011.1, forward strand.
CAGCGGCAGAAGGGGGTGCGTCGCAGTTTACTACGGCAATGCGCATACAAACCAACAATACCGCCAATTTCACCATAACGGACATTACTATTACGCGCAGCGGTGCGGCGGGTGCTGCTGCCCCTGCTGCCCCAACAACGCCCGCGGCACCGCAGCAGCCTGCCGCGCCTGCGCCCAACATTCCCGCGCGTCCTGCAGGGGTTGTGTACTCCCTTGCCACCGACCCCCATGTACAGGGCTTGGAAATGGGCGCAGACAGCACAACGGCGGATATTCTCGGCGGTTCGCCCCAGCTAACGCAAGCGGGCAACCCCATGTATACCATTGTTACAAACCCGTTGGGCGGCAACGCAATTCGCGTTAGCAACCGCGGCGGCGGCAACTGGTATGCCGTAGACCTTGTTACCGCGCAACTGGGCATGAACCTTGCCGCCAACAACTACAACGTTGTAATACGCGGTACGGTTGAAAACCCCCCGGCGGGGACCATGGTAATCCTTGGCGGTTCCTCTAACCCATGGAACTGGCTTGGCAATGCCGAACCCGGTGCGGGCGGCGCATTTACCATAAATACCACAATTTCCAACGCGGTGTTTGCAGCGGCAGAAGGGGGTGCTGCACAGTTCCAAAGTGCGATGCGCATACAAACCAACAATACCGCCACCTTTACCATCACCGACATCACCATAACCCGCGGCGGCGCGGCGGCGGCACCTGCTGCCCCGCAACAGCCCGCAACGCCTGCGGCAAACATTCCCGCACGCCCTGCGGGGGTTGTGTACTCCCTTTCCACCGACCCGCATGTACAAAGCCTTGCCATGGGCGCAGACAGCACAACGGCGGATATATTAGGTCCTTCGGCTAACCTTACCCAGTCGGGTAACCCGATGTATACGATTGTGACCAACCCGCGCGGGGGCAATGCGGTTCGCGTTTCCGGCAGAGGCGGCGACTGGTATTCAATTGATATCCTTACCGCCGCGTTAAACTTGAATTTAAGCGCAAATTCCTACCGCGTGGTAATACACGGAAGCGTGCAAAACGCCCCTGCAGGAACGCATGTAATTTTCGGCGGTTCGTCCAGCCCGTGGAATTGGTTGGCAAGTGCCGAACCCGCCGCAAACGGCGCGTTTACCATCGACGGTACAATCTCTAACGACGCAATTAACGAAACCGACGGCGGCGCAGCACAGTTTAGCCGCGCCTTCCGCCTGCAGACAAATAATACCGCAACCTTTACCGTGTACGAGATTGAGATTAGAAGGAATTAAAAAGTGGCTTCCTGTGTTTCAACAATCTTCGAAAAGCTGTCCTTGGGGCAGCTTTTTTTTATCCGGCGGTGACTTTAATATTTCGCGGAAAACGTTCTCGCATTCGGTTTTTTCGCCGTCAAACCTCCCGTCGCATACCAAAAAATGCGTGCTTTTTTTTAACGAAACCCCCAGCGCCCGCAATACCTCATGGGTAATTTTGCAATATTTGCGCGCTTTTAAAATGCGCGCGGCATAGGTTGTGCCAATACCCGGGATACGCAGCAGTGCCTCATAGTCGGCGGTGTTTACTTCTATGGGGTATAGGTGCAAATTACGCAGCGCCCAAGCGGCTTTGGGGTCTAGGTCGTGTACCAGATTTGGGTCGGTGGTTGGGGTTATTTCGTCCGGGGTAAAGCCGTAAAGCTGCATTAGGCGGTCGGCTTGGTATAGGCGCTTCATGCGCCAAATGGGGGTTTTTACAGGGGCTAGGTTTTCGTAGCCCTTTACCGCTTCGCCCATGCCGAATGCCGTGTAATACACGCGTTTTAGCTTGTATTTGTTATACATCGCCTTGGAAAGGCGAAGAATTTCAAAATCCGTTTCGTTTGTACTGCCCGCCATCATTTGCGTGGTTTGCGAAGTGGCAAACCGCGGGGAATAGCGCCCCCGTTCCGCCGATGCGGCAGTAATTAGTTCGCTGATTTGGCGCATGGGGGTTAGAATGTTTTCCCGCGTTTTTTGGCGGGCAATGTTGGCGTAGCCTTCGCTTTTTGCCACCTCAATATTTACGCTCAGGCGGTTTGCGTATAAGCCCGCCGTGCGGATTAAAAGCGGGTCTGTTCCCGGCATAATTTTGGCGTGGACATAGCCCTTATAGCCAAGTACCCTGCGGATGTGCTTTAATGTTTCCACTATCAACTCTGTCGTATAATCCGCATTTTTGAAAATTGCCGAGGAAATAAAAACGCCGTGTTTACTGCGCACCGCTTCGCTTACGGCAATTTCCGCAAGCTCGCGTGGTACATTGGTATAACAACGGCGCATATCGTTGCCTGCACGGCAACCGCAATAGGCACAATTAAAAATACAATCGTTAGACATAAAAATTTTTGGCACCTTTGGGGGCGCAGGGGCAGATTTAATTTCATTTTTAATAGAAGAAAAATCGGGTACGCAGGCGGAATCATCGTCCGCTACATCGTATGCCGAATCCTCTCGCATTTGCTCCAGCTTTTCCGCCATTGTAAGCGGCGATTTAAAAATGAGATGCGACATGGCAAAACATCCTTTCGCCTGCATTGTACCGAATAATTGTTCGCTTGTAAAGAAAAACTTATATATGTTAAAACTTTCAAAATATTCCCGCGTCTTTATGGGTGTATCCGCGAAAAAATCAAAAGGGGTTTTAACCATGAAAAAATTAATTTTAATTGCATTTTTATTATTTTCCCTCGCAATAACCGCTTGCGGACGCGGCGAAAACAGGGACGGGCTTGACGCCCCGCCGCCTGTGGATATAAGGCAAATGCCGTTGGAAATTATAGATGTACCCCTGCGTATGGCTGTGCCGTTGGGCTGGCAATCCGCATTGGATGCACCGCAAAGCGGTTTTACATTAATCCCGCAAATACTGGGCGCGCACGGCGTTTGTGTGGCAAGTGCCTTTACGTTAACCGTGCCTCAAGGCAGTGCCGGACACTGGCAAGATGTATTTATCGACGGGCAGCCGCAGCCCATGGTTGCCGCGCAAGCGGATGGCTCATTTTTAATTATCCCCGCTGTGTTGCTTTCACATAATACGCTGTATACCTTCCGCATAGTTACCAATCAAGCGGGGGACCTTGCTTGGACATTCCAAACCACACCCGCTTTTGCGCTGGTAAGCACATTGCCCGCACATGAATCGGTAAATGTGCCTGTAAATACGGGCATTGAGTTAAATTTTTCTGTCGCGGGGTATGGCGATATCCGTGAATATTTTTCTATATATCCGCCTGTAGAGGGGCGATTTATTCAACGCGGGGCTACCAGCATTTTTATGCCCGTTAATCCGCTGGAGCGGGGGCGTATTTATACCGTAACGCTACGCGCAGGTATTGGGCTTGAGGGCACAAACGAACGCTTGGGGCAAGATGTTTCCTTCGCGTTTGAAACAGAGGACAGCGAGTTTGCGGGGCTAACCCACTCCGACGAAAGCTTTCACTTTAGCGTCCCCTATGCCGAATTACCCGGCTTTGAACCGCCGCAAATCAGCTTTTGGCTTAGTTATGCCCGTGGGGCGCGCCCCAGGGTAGATATTGAGGTATTCCGCTTTGGGGATAACGAACGCGCCGTTGCGGACATTCACCAATTTTTTGCAACCCCGCAGTGGGCTTGGCTTTCGTGGCATACCAATCGAATAGACACTGCAAATATGGAGCGCGTTATGCGCATGAATTTTAATACCGCGCAAAACTTAGACGAATGGGGCTGGCAGGAAACACTTATTTTAAACGACGCGTTGCCCCCGGGCTTTTATGTAGTTAATGCAAGTATTCGCGGGGAGCTGAATGCGCAAAAAATCCTGCAAATCTCTGATTTAGCGGTACATGTTATTGCCGACGATACGCAAACCCTGGTATGGGTAAACGACATGATTAGCGGACTTCCCGTACAACATGCAACCGTGCGCGACACAACGCGCAGCGGGCAAACCAATGCAAGCGGTATTGTTTCCCTTACGGGCGGCATTACCGATGCAAACGACCGCCTTATTATCGAAGCCCCCGACGGCAAGCGCATGGTACTGTTTAATGCGCTGTATGTGCAGCCTTCGGGCATGTTCCGTGTTGATAGGGCATGGTGGGGTGCGCCCCAGACCAGTGAAGCGTACTGGTCGGTGGTGCAGCTGGACCGCACTTTGTTTCAACGCAGCGACACCGTGTATTTTTGGGGCTTTGCGCAAAACAGAGCCGAACGGGAGGAAATTAATTATATTACTGCCGTCCTTACCGAGGGCTGGAACTGGGCGCGTATAGGCGGCGGGGCAGGGGATACCTTGCACCGTCAAGTTGTGCCTGTAGAACGGGGGCGCTTTAACGGCGAAATGCAGTTGCCCCACCTGGACCCTAACTGGTATGTGCTAACCATCTACCATGGCGACATCGTTCTTGGTACCGTCAATTTTGAAGTGCAGGATTTTGTAAAGCCGCCGTATCAACTCGTTATGAGTGCAACCCCCCGCGCAATTTTTATGGACCAGCAAGCGACCTTTACCATTCGCACGGAGTTTTTTGAAGGCACGCCCGTACCCGATTTGCGCATTTCTTACAGCGGTTGGGGCTGGCCTGTGCAGTTTAACCCGTCTCCGCGCAGTGCAACCACTAACCAAAACGGCGAAGTAAACGTTACCGTAGGGCCATTTAGCGCACAGGCAGGCGCACAGGGGCAGGGGCAGATTAACCTTTCTGCCGAAGCAACCCTACCCGAAATCGGGCATACGTGGCACCAGCACAGCATACAGGTTTTTGTAAATGATATAGACGTACAGGTGCGCGCAAGCCGCGAAGGTGCGGACGCCACCCTGTCAATAGAGGCTCACCACATTACGTTGGACCGTTTAAACGACGGTACGGCATTGCATAGCGGCGACTTTTTAGGGCAGCCCTTGGTACGACAAAATTTACATGTTGACATTGTACGGGTGTACTGGGTGGCTACCCGCATTGGCGAACGCTATTGCTTTATTAACCGCGTGGTTGTACCGCGCTACCGCTACGATAGGCGCGAACAGGTGATTCAAAACTTTACGGTGACAACTAACACCCAAGGGCAAGCGGAGCGCAATTTTACCGTGCCTAACGTTGACGGGGAAAGTTACTTTGCCCGCGTTAGTACAACAGACGGCAACGGGCGGCGTATCATGCACGAGGCATTTATTGGCCGCGATTGGTGGAACTTTTGGTCACGTGCAGAAAGCGGCGAACCCTTCCTTGACGGCGCGCGCCCATGGGGCGAAGGCTACGACCTAAACGAAGAGGTACGTCTTACCGTAATGAGCGGTACAGAAAAGCTTGAACGCGGTCAATTCCTGTTTGTCATCGCATCGGGCGGCATTGTAGAGTATCGCGTTGGTGTAAATCCGCTGGTATTTACTTTTGATGAAATGCACCTGCCTTCCGCAACGGTATACGCAATCCACTTTAACGGGCATACCTACCGCTCGGGCTGGGGAATGCGCGAAACACTGCATTTTAACCACAATAGCCGCGCATTGTCCTTCGAAATTACGACCTGCCGCCCCGGCTACCGCCCGGGCGAAACGGCAGAAATTACCGTGCGCGTAACCGACGAAAGCGGCCGCCCCCGCCAAGCATTTATTAACCTATCCGCCGTAGATGAAGCGATTTTTGCCCTGCGCGACTTTACCCCGCGCACCTTGGCGGATTTGTACCGCAGTATTCCCAGCGGGGTGCGTCGGCAGGTGGTTACCCATGGCACGTTTACTAGTGACGGCAACGATGCGGTTATGTATATGGCGGGCGGAAGCCGTCAAAGCTGGGGCGGGCAGAACGTGTTCCGCAGCGGCTTAGCCGTTGCCGAATCTGCCGATATGGCGGCAATGCCCGCACCTACAGCCGCGCCGCCGGGCACTGCACTTGCAGGCGCAGAGCATATCCGCGAAATTTTTGAGGATACGGCGCTCTTTTTCTCGGCGCAAACCAATGCACAGGGGATAGCAACCGTTACCCTCCGCGTGCCTGATAATTTGACCTCGTGGCGGTTAACCGCTTCGGGCATTACCGATGATTTATACGCAGGTAACGAAACGGCGAATCTTATTGTAAGCAATCCCCTGTTTGTGCATTACAGCTTAAATGATATTTTTCTGGTGGGCGATGTACCCATACTGGGTGTAAATGCTTTTGGTACGTCCCTTTCCGCGGGTGACCGTGTGTCTTTTGAAATATGGCAGGACGACCCGCTGCTAACCCGCATTTACCCGCTGCGTGCCGAGGGCTATGCCTTTGCCCGCGTAAACATTCCCCTATGGGAAATGACGGAGGAAGGCAGCGATTCAATCCTTATCCGCGTTACCTGTGAAAACGGGTTAAGCGACATTGTGCGCCATCACTTCGAAGTGGTGGAATCCCACCGTTTTATCGACATTGCTTATTTCTACGAAGTAACGGCGGGCTTGCAGTTTAACCCGCAAAATATGGGTATGACGCAAATTACCTTTGCCGACCAAGGGCAAAGCCAGTTCCTGCAAGCGTTGTTTGCTATGCGCTTTCCCCGTGGTGCGCGGATAGAGGAGTTAATTATGCGCCGCGAGGCAAACCGCTTAATTGCCGCCCACTTCCCGGATGTGCGGTTGTTTACGGCACCGTGTACGTTTAACGCCGCCGATTACCAGCGCCCCAACGGCGGGCTTGCAATGCTGCCCCATGCGGAAGCCGACCTTGCCGTAACCGTGCGCGTGCTGCCCTTTGTAATAAACGAAATTAACCAAACCGCTATGCGCAATTTCCTGCACGCTGCCTACCAAGACCCTGCGCAAAGCGCTGTCCTGGCGCTGTATGGTTTGGCACTGCTGCGCGAGCCTGTACTGCTTCATTTACACGATTTTACGCAAGTGCAGGATTTATCGTTAGCAGATACAACGCACCTCGCCCTTGCGTTTGCCGCGCTGGGTGATATGCAAACCGCCCGCAGCCTGTATACGGCGCGTATTGCCCCGTATATTGCAAGTATTGCCCCCTTCTACCGCGCGGAAGGCGCAAACCGTAACGAAACGCTGCAGCTAACCGCCGATATTGCACTGCTTGCCTCTCGGCTGCAAATGCCCGAGCGCGCGGGTTTGCACAACTATGTAATGCGCAACCATACGGGGCTTTTGCCCGTGCGTATGCGCCAACTATCTTATATTTCCCACGAAATAATGCAGGTAAATACAACGCCCGCAAGCATTACGTATACCTTGTTCGGCGAAGAAACTACCCGCGACCTTTCGGGTTGGAACAGCTTTACTTTGCGCATTCCCACACAAAACCTGCATGAATTTGCCATAACCTCCGTCATGGGTGATGTTGGCGCAGTTTCCACCCATCGTGTTCCCTTGGCGGAAATTGAAAGCACCGACGCCGATGTAACCATTACGCGCCAATTCTTCCGCGCGGGGGAGCGCACCCCCCGCACGACCTTTAACGAGGGCGACTTAGTACGGGTGGAAATTACAGTAAATTACGGGCGCACCGCGCTAACGGGCGCGTTCCAAATTACCGACTTTATCCCCGCGGGGCTGGTACATGCGCCCAACTCTGCCCGCGCAGAGCAGCACAACAGCACTCACCGCCGCCATATTTGGGCAACGGCAGAAGGCCGGCGCATACAATTCTTCGACTTTAACAGCCCAAACAACCGCAGAGAAGAACGCATTACCTACTTCTACTACGCCCGCGTAATTAACGCAGGCACATTTACCGCCGAAGGTACCGTAGTGCAAAACCTTGACGCACAAGGGTATATGACCGTAGGGGAATGTGTGAGGGTGGTAATAGGGGGGTAGATACAAAACGCCCCGTGCAAAATAACCTGCGCGGGGCGAAATTGAATAATACGTAAACCTTGGGATGCGGTACAGTACGCGTCCTTTGGTTTTTCTTTCTCTATCTCTTTTGATGTGGTTGTAATTATGGCGTAGTTGATACAGGTGGGTACCCGTTATATGCACTTCCTGTGGGGACTCTTGCCGGCCGGCAAAAATGAGTCAATTTTGTGTCTTGAGGGTGCTAATCCGCGGTTAACGCACATCGGCAAAGCGTGCTATGCAGTGACGGGCTACGTTTGTCATGCAGCTAAACGAAGGGTCGGTTGGGCGTAGGCCTCTTGACGGGGCTACTATAGCAGACTTGTTTGGACATTTTCTAAGGTTTTGTCAAAATTTTTTGGCATGTGCAATTACAACTCCGTGCCCGTTCTGTGTTAGGCGCTGGTGATTTGAACCCTCCCGCGCGAAGCCTTTTCCAAATTTGAAAATATAATGCCTTTGGTTTACAATTACGTTATAATGATGAAGCCCTCAAACGATTGGAGTGTGTACAGCTTGGCAGTAATACACAAGGCGAAAGATAACAGTGTAAAAGTGATATTATCCGAGCCAGTTTACAAAAGATTTTAAGTACCCGCCTATTCTACCCATCATATTTTACGATGGTGAAAACGAATGGACGGCAGAAACAAACTTCCTGCACCGTACAGAGATGAGTGAAATTTTTGAAAAGTATATTCCCAAATTCGAGTATGAGTTGGTGAGCCTTAAAGAATACAGCTTTACAGACCTCGCTGATTTTGGCGATACGCTTTCCCTGTTTATGATGGTTGACAAGTTAAAAACGGCAGAAGCGTTTGACGAGTTTAAAAATCTAACCAAAGCGCATACCGAGCGCATAAACAACATGAATGTACCACCGCATTTGAAAAAATTACTTGTGAACGTTATCACTTTACTGCTTCGCAAAATTAACGTACCGCAAGCAGAAATTGAAACCCTCGTAAAGAGGATAGATGAAAGGGGTATAAGTGAAATGATTGCTATTGAAAATTACGATGTGCAGGCAACAAGGCGAGAGGCTAGGGCAGAAGCAGAGCGGGAATTGAAGTTTGCAATAAAAGCCTTATATGACAAAGGTAGCTCCATTAAAGAAATTGCAACCATATTAAGCGCGACAGAAGAACGTGTCACAACCCTGCTGCCCGAGCTTGCGCCCGCCTAAACCCGAAAAAGCCTAACGTAGCGATTTTTAAAAAATATCTTGTATATGTATTAAAGTAGTGCTACTATAGCAGTGTAACAAAAAACCACAACGACTGCGAAGCGCGTCAACGCTTGGCAGCGAGTGTAGGGATGCACCTCATCGCCTACAAACACAGGGCAAAACCCTGCCGTTGCAGTAAATTAAGTATACACATTTACACCACTGCCCGCAATACAAGCGAACATGTTTGCTTGTCAAATATGTGAGATGGGGCAAGCGTAATATGTGATTTAATTTATGTAAGCGCGCAATGGGTAGCGCCTTGGTAACGTCAACTTTTTGGCGTGTAGGTGGTGACGGCATTTAGCAGCCAGTAATGGCTGTAGCCGTCTTCCCTTACACGCCTATTTTATTTGTACCCGCCGAGGCTTGTTTGCTCCTTATGAGCCACAAGCCTTTGGTTTTAGGCAACCTTTATGGGTGGAATTAATTTATTTTGCATAAATTATTATTGAAGGATGTGCTGGAATGAAAAAGATGCTACATAAGTGTTTGGCGTGGGTGCTGGTTTGGGTGATGTCGATTGGGGTGGTTGGGGTTTGGGATGCGCGAGAAGTACTGGCGAATCCTGCGCCTGTTGGGCAACGAGTAATTTCGGCGGGCAGTAGTCATACGATGATGATTGATGTAGATGGAAGTTTATGGGGTTGGGGATGCAATAGTCTAGGAAGTATAGGCGATGGAACAAATATTGACAGACATATGCCAATAAGGATTGGAGTAGATAATGATTGGGCGAAGGTGTCTGCTGGCAGACACAGGTACACAATGGCAATTAAAAATGACGGGACACTTTGGGGATGGGGGCAGAACAATGAAGGTCAATTGGGTGATGGGTCAACTACAACACGTCACACGCCTGTGCAAATAGGAACATGTGCTGGATGGGTAAATGTTTCGGCAGGCAACTCACATACAGTTGCGGTAAAAAATGATGGAACACTTTGGTCGTGGGGTGTTAATTCAAATGGTCAGTTGGGTGATGGAACGACAGTAAATCGTAATATGCCCGTACAAGTTGGTGTAGATACAGATTGGGCAGAAGTAAGTGCAGGGTTTTCGTTTACAATTGCGATAAGAACGGATGGAACGCTTTGGGCATGGGGGGCAAATTCAAGCGGTCAACTAGGTGATGGAACCCTTCTTAGTTCTCATGTGCCTATGCAAATTGGTGCAAGTAATGAATGGAAAAGTGCTTCTGCTGGGGGGCATCACACAGTTGCGATAAGAACGGATGGAACACTTTGGGCATGGGGGGCAAATTCAAGCGGTCAACTAGGTGATGGCACAGCAATAAGCAATCAATTGCCACAACAAATAGGGATTGAAAATGATTGGATAAGCGTTTCAACTGGTCAGTTTCACACGGTTGCAATAAAAAATAATGGAACGCTTTGGGTATGGGGGGCAAATTTAAGCGGTCAACTAGGTGATGGAACCCTTCTTAGCTCTTATGTGCCTGTGCAGATTAATGCAAGCAATGATTGGCAAAGTGTTTCAACTAGTCAATTTCACACGGTTGCGGTAGAAGATAATGGAGCACTTTGGGCATGGGGATTGAATACTTCTAGTCAATTAGGGAATGGAACAACTACTGACTCAAATATCCCCATCCAAATTATCCCTGCCATTGCCACAGTAAATACACTTACCTTAAATAACAACCCCTCTGGTGTAGTTGTTGGGCAGATAGGCGCGGGGCAACATGCCATTGGCGCAACGGTTACCATCAACGCGGGTACACGCACAGGTTATACCTTTACGGGGTGGACAGTAAATACGGGGAGCGTAACGCTGGCGAATGCTTCTTCTGCGATTACGATTTTCACCATGCCCAACAATGCCGTTACTCTTACCGCTAACTGGACGCCAACGGGCGGCAGTACACCAACGTGTGGTTGCGCAAGTGGTACTTGTACAGTTGCGCATTATTCAACAACAACCTTTGGTGCAGGCGGTGCGCCATGGCGGTTGTATGATTGTGGTACATTGGTGGTGGACAGTGGGGTTATTAATTGGACGGGAACGCAAAGTCCATGGTTTTCACATCGCAGTGATATTCTTCGAATTATTTTTACTGGTCCGATAGATGCGGGAACGTCATTGCGGAGACTATTTATGGACTTACCCAATGTGACTGTTATCAATAGACTGGATTATTTTAATACAGGCGCTGTGATGGATATGCATGGCACGTTCGCCGCCACAAGGGGATTAACCAGTCTTGATGTATCAGACTGGGACACCAGCAATGTGACGAATATGAATAGCATGTTTTTCCACGCAAGCGGGTTAACCAGTCTTGACTTATCTGATTGGAATACCGAAAATGTAACGGATATGAGCGAGATGTTCAGTGATACAAGCAGTCTAGCCAATCTTGATGTATCTGGTTGGGATACTAGTAATGTGACGAATATGAGTAGCATGTTTTCCCGCGCGAGCGGGTTAACCAGTCTTAACTTATCTAATTGGAATACCGAGAATGTAACGGATATGAACCGAATGTTCGGCGATGCAAGCAGTCTAGCCAGTCTTGATGTATCTGGTTGGGATACCAGCAATGTGACGAACATGCAGAACATGTTCAATGGCGCAAGCAATCTATCCAGTCTTGATATATCCAATTGGGACACCAACAATGTGCTGAATATGAGTTTAATGTTCCAAGGTGCCAGTGGGTTAACCAGTCTTGACCTGTCCAGTTGGGATACTAGCAATGTGGTGGGGATGTTGGAGATGTTCGCCAATGCCAGCGGGTTAGCCAGTCTTGACCTATCTGCTTGGAACACTGCCAATGTGATGTCTATGAGCTTCATTTTCGCCAACACCAACAATCTAAGACGGATAACATTCGGTGAGCATTTCCGTTTTGTCGGTCTCGGGTCGCCGCTTTTACCCTCCATCACTCCAACTGCTCAATACACAGGCTACTGGCAAAATGTTGGCGCAGGTACACCCGAAAACCCACAAGGCGCACATGTTTTCACATCAGACCAATTAGTGGCATTCTACACCACCCCCGGCTTCGCCGACACATGGGTGTGGCAGCGTACAGGCGGCGGGGTAACCCCTATTGATATTACAGCAACCATTTATAACGCTTGCCCAAATTGGTATACCGCTGTACGTGCGTTGCCCAGCGTTCCTGCTTCCCCTGCGCCGATATTATGCACCCACGTAGAAGGGGTAACTAATCTTCAATTAAGCAACCATGGATTAACCGGTCTGTCCGGCATTGAATATTTTGCTTCGTTAACATCATTAAATGTTGAAAATAATCAATTAACAAGTTTGGATGTTTCCAATAATGCCAATCTATTATTTTTAGATGTTCGTCGAAACAATATGAATATATTGGATGATGTAGTGGGCTGGAGCGTCCTGTTTAGTAATGAATATGACAATATACGTATGTCGTCCATGCCGCCGCCTTCACCACCGCAACTAGGTTTTGGGTTTACGCCCCAAACGCCTCATACACTAACAGTTTACGGAAGTCAACGCCCTCCACAATATACTATATCCACACCCGTACGACCCTTACCGCCATGGTCCGGAGCGGGGAGATACGCCGCCGGGGATGTGGTTAATATTAACGCGGGTACACGCACGGGCTACACCTTCTCGGGGTGGACGGTGAATGCGGGGGACATTACCCTTGCCGACCCTGCAGCCCCTTCAACTACCTTTGTAATGCCCCCTAACCCCGTAACGCTTACCGCAAACTGGACGTTTATTGACGTTGACCCATCTGCGGATGTTTCCCCATCCTTCACCTGCCCGCAATTTTTGTCGGCGGTGCGGGGGTTGCCCGGTGTGCCCAATACGGGTCCCATTTTACCCATTCATGTTGCAGGGGTTACGGTACTGCCTTTTTCGGGGCGGGGGATAACCAGCTTAGCGGGCATTCACCATTTTACCGCGCTTACAGAGCTTAGGGTAAGTGATAATTCCCTCACAACATTGGATTTGTCAAACAATCATGCGCTGACTACGCTATGGGTAAACAATAATCAATTAACAACGCTTAACCTAACGGGTAACCCCGCTTTAGTAGAAGTACGGGCGGAAAATAACCGGCTTGAAATGCTGGATGTTTCTGCCAGTCATGCCCTTCAACGTTTGCGGGTGGGTTTTAATCAACTAACCCAATTAAATGTGACAAATAATGCCGCACTTACAGAGCTGCACGCATATAACAACCTGCTTACATCATTAAATGTGTCGCAAAATCTTATGCTGCAAAATTTGCGGTTGGAGTTTAACCGCTTAACGGCGCTAAATGTTTCCCAAAACACGCAATTACGCACGCTATGGGTTACGGCTAATCAATTAACGGCGTTGGATGTAAGCAACAACCCTATTTTAGTATCCATTCAAGCAGATGCGAATATGCTTTCGGAACTGCAATTGCATAATAACCCCGAATTGGAGGAATTGTGGCTATATAATAATTCATTCCTAACCTTGGATGTTTCCAACAATCATGCGTTGCGGGACTTAGACGTTACCCAAAACTTTATGACCGACCCCAACGATGTTGTAGGCTGGCGAAACCACTTCCAACAGTATGATGCCGTCATTGGCGGGCGCAGTTTTTGGTTTTTCCCCCAAGCGATTGGTCGTTTAACCGTTATTGGAAGCCAACTTGCTCCGGGTGTGGGAACAAGCTATTCGGGTGCGGGTACACACGCAATGGGTACGGTTGTTACTATACGTGCAGGAACGCGGGCGGGGTACAACTTCGCAGGGTGGACGGCAAGCCATGCAAATATATTTTTTGCAAATGCAAACGCAGCCACTACAACATTTTTTATGGATGGCAGACCCATTACCGTTACCGCAAATTGGGTGAGGGCAACAGACCCGCCAATTATTACGCCTGTAGCCTTCCCCGTAAGCATTGCAAACTCCTTTGCATCCCATTCGGGTGCGGGGACATTTAACGCAGGCGACATTGTTACCATCAACGCGGGTACGCGAAATAATTACAATTTTGCAGGCTGGTCAATTGATATGGGTAATATATCGTTATTTAATGCGATTAGTTCAACCACGTCCTTTATCATGCCCAACCACGCCGTAGCAATTATCGCCCATTGGACACGCGCCCAAACAATTTGGGATGACTGGGCATTGTGGTATTACTGGTTGTTGTGGCAACCGTTCCCGCCCGCGCAACCCGCCCCGCCCGTTGCGGTGGATGGCACACCCCCTGCCGACTTTACCCCACCCCCTGTGTTTGCTCCGCAGCCCGCAACCCCAAGACTGGGGGAAATTGCGGGGGTACACAACACGGCTTCGGCAGTAACGGCGGTGGAAAACGCAGTAATGCGCTTCCAAGCCATGACCCCATGGCAACAGGCACAATTGCCGCCTAATTATCTCGAAAACTTTGCAGAGGCGGCAATTAAGCAAGCTGCTACTTTGCGTATGGAAGATTTGATTATCGTCAACCAGCCTAATGTAGTTGACTTGCAAAATATCGCAATTATAACCCGCGACGCGATTATGGAAACCTTGGAAGGCGCAGGGCTTGACCCCTACCGCCCCTTGGCGGCATCGGTCGCGTTTATTACTACAGACCATACCAATGTGCGCGTGCGGGTAGAGCCTTCTGCCCAATTAACGGACGTTGACAGGGTGTGGATTAGTACCCCTTATTACGCGCTTGCCATGAGCAAATCCTTTATCGAAAATAACGCAAACACCAATTTGTACATCACCATCACCAGCGATGTACGGGATTACCGCCCCTTTATCCCGCCGCAAGCGCTTTTTGCGGAAACGCCATGGGTAAGCGTGCCCGCAGCACCTGCGGCTATACCAACGCCGCAGCCCACACCCGCACCTAACATGGACATAGACATTACCGCGCCGCCCGCGTGGATATTTGGTACGCCCTTTGTAGGTACGAGGGCACCTGCGGTGTTTGGTAACGCACCTATGCACCATAGCCGTGAAGCATACCGTACCTATACGGTAACCTTTAGCCGTCCCGTAAGCGAACCCGTGCGCATTGCCGTACCCCCAAGCCCCGGCAGCGACCCAACGTACCAAACCCTGCGCGGTACATGCGGTGCAAATATCGGCGGGCGGTACAACCCCGCAACAGGCAACCTGGAAGCACGGGTAAACCAAAACGGTACTTTTGTAGTACAAAATAACCGAATTGACTTTACAGATATCCAAGACCGCTCGGCAGAAATGCAGCGCGCCATACGCCAACTCGCCGCCCATGGCATGATGCAAGGTGCAACGCCTACGGAGTTCCGCCCCGATGATACGCTAACCCGCGCCCAAATGGCGGCGCTGGTGGTGCGTATGCTGGCTATATACGATGCATCGGCAACCAATCATTTTGCCGATGTGCGCGGGGCAGATTGGTTTTACGCGTCGGTGAGTACGGTATACCAAGCAGGGCTAATGGCGGGTACGGCGGTTGCTGCATTTGCCCCCAATACAAACACAAGCCGTGAGCAATTGCTTGCCCTTGCGGCACAGGTGCTGCATGTGGAAATGGGCTACCGCTTCCCAACAACGCCTGCTAATTTCTTAATAGAATTCCGTGACTGGCAGGAGATAAGCGAAGCGCTGCGCCCCGAGGTAGCACTCTCTGCACGGGAGAATGTACCCATGCTGCGTGCAGACGGGCACCTGCGCCCGCTGGATGACATTACCCGCGGCGAAGCTGCGCTTATCTTCCACAGGTTGTATTTACGGCTGTGGTAAAAAATTCATATCTCAGAAAGGACACATCCATGAACAAGGAAATCACCTTCACCGAAAGTGTAATCGGCAGTATGAAGTATTTGTATCACGAGCCTTCTGCGGCGACCAATCCCGCCCATAGGCAAACAATACGCGAAAATGCGGGTTCGTTGCATCTTGTCCCCTACAGCCACCAAATTCCCGACGGGTTTGAAACGCTGTGCTACGAGCTGGGGGAGGTGCATCACGGGCTAATTTCGCTGGTGCATGTGTTTCACGCAAAGCGCCCCATTAAGGCAGAAGAGTTAATTCTGCTGGTGCATGGCATTGTGGGCGCGGTGCTAACGGGTACAAAGCTTGGGCTGCATGAAAATTCTTTTATGCTTGACCCGCGTTATGTTTATATGAAGCGTAATTCCACCCAGCCGCAGCTGGTGTACTTGCCCTATAGCATAGATGTACCGTTAAAAATTGGGTTTGGGCAGCTTGTGCATTACCTTTCCTTGTCGCAGGATACGGCAAATCCCCTTACGGGGCAGATTTTAACTGCCCTTAAAAATACGGTAACGGGCAATTTTAATTTGCGTGACCTTGCCACCATCGTGGTACAGGCGGCAAACAGTAAAACGATAGAAGATAAATACTTAAACCCACAAAAGGATAAACCCGCAGATGAACCTAAGGGTATTTTCAAACGGCTGGTTGCGGGCGTAACGGGAAGCAAAGAAAGCGAAGCCTACGAAGACCCATTCGCAGGGTTTGACGAGCGTACGGTAATAAGCATGACCGATGTAAGCGGCATCGACTTAAACGTAGCTGCGTTGTATGTAATGGAACGGGACGCACGGGTTATGCAAATTCCCATCACCAAGGAATATTTTGTGCTGGGTCGTACCCGCAACGAATGCGACCATTGCTTTGATGAAAAGAGCATAAGCCGCGTACATGCGGTAATTCAAAGCGATGCAAAGGGCTATACCGTTACGGATAAAGGCTCCAGCGGGGGTACGTTTGTTAATGGCGCGCGCATTGTTTCCAACCACCCTGTGCCGTTAAAGCATGGCGATACCCTGGAGCTGCACAAGAAAAAATTATTATTCGAGTGTGATAAATAATGTATACAGACCATGTATTTTTTCTAACAGGGGCGCTTGCTTCTGTTCTTTTTTTACTGCTTACGGGGTATTTAATTGTTACACGCAAGCGGGGGCGGTTATTCCGTAATATTCTGGTAAACGAAACGGAAGCTTCGGCGGCGATAAGTGTGCTAACGCGTACACAGCCGATTATGACCATGCAAACCTTGCTTACCGAGGCTACCCGGCTTACCGAATCTACCGAGCTGAGCGCCGATGCAACAGAATTTGAAGGCGATTACGATGACCCCAATCGTACACAACTTGACGATGCCTATATAGACCCGCGTACAGGCGGCGGTTATGCCTTTACCGAGCCGCAGGCCGTGCCCACCCCTGCGGGGCTTAACCCCATCGGCAGCTTTAACCCCGAAATATTGCGCGGGCAATATACCCTGCTGGGGGAAATTGGCGGCGGGGGTATGAGCCGTGTTTTTCTGGCGCGTAAGGACAATGTAGGCAATGAATGGATTGTAAAATACGTGCCCGCGCATATTGGTGAGCTTTCCGCCGAGGCGGATATTTTAACTTCGTTAAATCACATAAGCTTGCCAAAAATTATTGACATTATGCACGACCATACAGGTTCATATATGGTGGTAAGCTATGTAGAAGGCACAGGCATGAACACGGTATTAAAATCCATGCGCGGCGCACACGAGTTTGTAGTGGCAGACTGGGCGCAGCAATTGGCGCAGGTGCTTGCGTATTTGCATAAATCAGGCCCTGTGTACCACCTCGACTTAAAGCCTGCCAATATAATGGTAACGGCGGATAATAAATTAGTGCTTATCGACTTTGGTATTTCCAGACGGGCATCCGACGATGGAGATTCCCTTGGCGTTACCGTTGCATATGCCGCACCCGAGCAGTTAAAGGGGCGGGCAAACCGGCAAACGCAGGATATTATTACACGGCGCTTTGGCAACACATTGCCCGAGGTGCGGCAAAATTGGACGTTAGACGAACGCACCGACATTTACAGCTTTGGCGTGATTATGTTTGAGGCTGCCGTGGGGCATATCCCTACGTACAATACGCTATCGCGTATCCATTCGCATCTTACCCCGGGCATGAGCGAAATTGTGTTGAAGTGCCTGCAGATAAACCCTGCCGACCGCTTCCAAAGTACGGATGATTTGTTAGCCGCAATTACTAAGCAACGCACGGGCGCAAAGCCTGCCATGGTGCGCACCTTATTTTTACGGCGTGCGGCTATGGCGGCTACGGCGTTATTTTTATTACTTGCCTTTACGGGCTTTGGGGGCGGAATGCGCGTACGCCAAGCGGAATTAAGTGCCTACATGTACATCGCTCCTGCGGTGATTGTCGTTTCGCTACAGCAGGATAGCGTGCTGCAAATTACGCGGTACTTCCCCCACACGGGGCGCGAGCAACCCATGGATGCCGCTTTTCTGCGCTGGGAATACGCAGGCGATAACATTGCGCAAATTGATGGCAACCGTATCGTTGGCTTAAACGTAGGGCAAACCGAATTCCACGGCATGTACCGTAATGCGGAGGTCACACTGCAGGTAACGGTAGTTGAGCCAATTGCAGGCATGGTAGATATTGCCCTGCGCTATTTTGCGGGCGGCGTGGTGCAACGTTTTGCAGGGACCGCATACCGCGACCTTGCAGACGGCACGCTAACCGAAATGGAAATGATAGGACCGGAAAGCTTAGCACTCACCGCAGATGGTACGCTGTATTTTACCGACCGCGGGCGCTTACGCAGGATAACCCCCCAAGGGATTACGCAAACAATAATAACGGAACAACGTATACAGCGTTTACGCGCATGTGGCAACAGCGTGTATTTACTCACCGACCCATGGTGGGACCAAAACGACAGCGCCATCTTTGCCTTTAAGCGCATTACGGCGGCGGGTACGGAATTAATTACGTACAGCGACGCGCATTTTACAAATGTGCGTGACTTCTATGTAAAAAATGGTATTATATACTTCATTGAATGGAATTATGGTGGCGGCACGCGCTTGCGTGCAGTAGACCCACAAGCACCGGAAAATAGGCAAACCCTCGTTTCCTTGCCCGATACGGCAAGTGCATTAACCGTGGCAGCGGGCGGGCGCGTATTTATTACCGATGCGGAAACGGGTGTAATTTTAGTATACGAAAACGATGCACTGCATAACCTGGCGGGTATCGCAAACGAACGGCATTTTATTGACGGCACAGCTCCGTTGTTTTACCGCCCTGCACACATTCGTTACCGCAATGGGTATTTATATTTGTGGGATTTTAATGTGCTTCGGCGTTTATCGCTTGCAAACGGTATTGTGCGAGAAGCCATTACCCTTGCAGGTATGGCAAGCCCCGTATATAGTATGGACTTCGAAGACCGCACACAGGCAGAACATACTATTCTGCCCCACAGCCATTTAACAGAATTTTTACACACCCATGAAGGAATATTGATTTCCGACCCTAAGCGAGGCGTATTATGGAAAAAAACCGCAACCTAATTTTTGGTCTATCCCGAATAGCAATTATTTCTTTTATTGCGGCGTTGTTCATTTGTACGTTTATGATAAGCGCGATAGTTATTACCCGCGAGCAAAATCAAGCGTTGCAAACCGAGCAATTTTTAATGGAAAAGGGACTGCGGATAGTTGATACGCTAAGCACATTATTTTTCAAAACCGAGGTGCTAACGGCGCTGGTGCAGTATGGGGAAGGGGATATTGTAGGCTTCGACGGCATCGCCCCCTTGATTGTGGATAACCCCGTAATTACCAAGCTGCTAATTGCACCCGACGGCGTTGTATCTAAGGTGTATTCCTCGTATGAGGATTTGTCGGAAATGGTTGGGCATGACTATTTCCGGCCCAGCGTTTACGGTAATATCGAAGCCGTTAAAGCCGTGGAAATGGGCGAACTGGTAATTGCAGGGCCGTTTACTTCGCGCTATGGGCGTACCATTTTGGCGGGGCGTGCCCCCGTGTACTTAGATAGGGAGCAGACGGAATTCTGGGGGCTTGTTTCCGTTGCTGTGCGCTTTCCCGAAGCCTTGGACAATGCCGAACTGGGCAGGCTAAGGGCGCAGGGGTATGAGTACGAGCTATGGCGCATTAACCCCGACACAAGCGAAAGGCAAGTACTTAGCACAAACGTACAGTACGCAAACCTTAACGCACGGTTTGTAGACTCCAGCGTGCAATTTATGAATGCGAATTGGTATTTGCGCCTTAAATCTACCCGCGTTTGGTATACAGATGTGGAGGTTATTTCGTTAATTATTCTGGGCTTTTTTATCTGCCTGCTGGTTATGTTTGTCGGGCAAAATTATTCGCGCCTTCGGCAGGCAAAAACGGCGCTGGATGTGCTGGCAAAAACCGACCCCCTTACGGGCATTAATAATCGGCGTAATTTTATCGACTTGGTGGAAAGTGACAGTACCCGCACGCGTACAGCAAAAAATCCGTCGTACATCACCCTTGTAGACGCCGACTTTTTTAAGAAAGTAAACGACACCTACGGGCATTTGGCAGGCGACAAAGTATTGGTAGAAATTGCAAAACGGCTTAAAGAAGCTACCCGCGCAAGCGATATTGTCGCTCGTTATGGGGGCGAGGAATTTATTTTGTACTTGCCTAACATGACAAAAAATACTGCTCAATCGGTGACAGAGCGCATTCGCCTTGCTATTTGCGAACGCCCCTTCGAGGTGGCGGAAAATACCTTTCAAATTACCGTAAGCCTGGGCGCCGCCACCATTGAAACAAGCTTAGAAAAGGCAATAAAGAACGCAGACGACGCGCTGTACGAAGCTAAGCAAAGCGGGCGCAACCGCGTGGTTTTCCATGGGTCGTGATTACCACTCCCACGGTTCGCGGTGGTTGTTTGCAATAATACGCTGCTCGGTGGGGAAGGCGTACTGCGTCCAGCCTTCGTAGGCTTGAATTAGGGCGTTGGCTTCATCATCGGTTAGATTTTGCAGGAATGTGTGACATTTTTCCAATAAAGCATCGGGCTTGCCCGGTGCTTTTTTTATTGCATCTTCCAGCTTGCGCAGGGAAGGGAAGAGGATGCGATTTTCCAACAAAATTAAGCGGTACAGGCAATGCACCATTGCGCAGGCGATTTGGTGACGGTGAAAGCCCTCGGGCTTGCAAATGTTCCAATAATAACGGTAGGACTGCTTCATGGTGCAGTAATAGCGCAGTTGTTTTGCCGCAATTTCTCCTTCGGGAAGGATGGGGATTTGCTTAACCAAGTCAATGAGCGAATCGTCGTTGCAGAAGAGGGGCGTTGCGCAGTCAAATAAATTGCGCATGGGTTCCGACCCGTTTTCAAGAATTTGCTGCAGGTGCGTTGTGGTTTTAAAGTGGATATCGAAGTAACCCTTCTCGTAGGTGCATTTGCCGTGGTGGATAACCATTGTACCGCCTGCGGCTTGTAAACGGTCAAAGTATTCTTGCGGCACGATGGCAACGCCGTCAAGGTCCGAATCCTCTCGTGCGGTGCCTGTCGCCACCGAGCCGACGAGAAACAGTGCAATAATTTCCGTATTTTCGCGGTAGTGTTCCGTCATGATTTTAATCGAATCTTCATGATGCTTTAACATGCTTCACCCCGTAAAAATTTTTCCATAGTATACAGGAGAATGATTTTTGGGGGAATATACATGCTATCGCATTGCGAAGTTTTTGCCGGGGGAAAAGTGGTGGTTGCGTTGCATACCGCGCACCCGTATGGCAGTGCAGGGTATAAAAGCTTGCTGCAAGGGGTGGCGCATACGCGGGTTACGCACATTTTTTCGTCCCATGCAAGCGAGAATGAAATAGGCGATATCATTGTTGTTTTTTTTGAAGGCAACACAACGGTATATGATATGGTTGCCTATTTTACGGCGCACCCACACGTAGTGTATGCCGAGCCCTGCTATGCCTTTGCCAACCATACCGTACCCAACGACCCGCGCTTCCTTGCGCAGTGGGGGCTTGAGAATATTCACGCGCCGCAGGCGTGGGAGTATACAACGGGGTGTACCGATGTGGTGGTTGGTATTGTAGATAGCGGAATAGACCCCGCACACCCCGATATTAAGGAAAATTTATGGCGTTCCCCCACGGGGAGCTATGGGTGGAATTTTTACAGCGACACGAATAATACCGACGATATCACCGCCCACGGTACGCATGTAGCGGGCATTGTGGGCGCGTTGGGCAATAACGCCATCGGCATAGCGGGGGTGTGCTGGCGGGTTAAATTGGCGGCATTAAAAATTGGTGATGCTACCTTTGGTATGTCGGCGGCGATAGCGGCAATTGCCTATGCCAACGAGCATCGTATTCCCGTGTTAAACAATAGCTGGGGCGGGCAATATGATTCGCCTATTTTAAAGCACGTGATTAGTCAATATAAGGGGTTGTTTGTGGTTTCTGCCGGTAATGTTGGGGCGGACAATGATACGACCCCCGACTTCCCCGGCAATTTTGACTGCGAAAATATAATTTCCGTTGCGGCAACCGATGCGCAAAACGCACTTGCCCAATTTTCAAACTACGGTGCAAAAAATGTAGATATTGCTGCCCCGGGGGTAGATATTTTAAGCACCGCGCTGCATGGGGAATACAATACGCGCAGCGGTTCTTCCATGTCTGCCCCTTATGTTGCAGGCGCGGCGGCGCTGCTATTATCCCGTGCGCCGCATTTAACTGCCGTGCAGGTGAAAGAGGCGATTTTATCCGCCGCTACCCCCCAACCGCAGCTCGCGGGGAAAGTGGTAACGGGTGGTGTATTAAATTTGCGCGCAATGCTGGCGGAACCCCCGTTTGGGCAATGCATATAGTGTAATAGAGGTTGCCCGGTGCAATTTTTCATATTTTATTGGGAGGAAAAATTATGTCATGCACGGATAATAAGTGTAAATGCTATGGGTTTACGGCTTGTCATTGCCGCAAGGAAAACGAAGAAAGTGAACCCAAAACCCCGCCCGTTTGTCCGCCGTTTGGTGGACATAATTGTCCACCGAGCCCAATGGACCCGCCGGGGAACATTGGGCCGCAAGGCGAGACCGGCGAAAAAGGCGAGACCGGCGAAAAAGGCGAGACCGGCGAAAAAGGCGAGACCGGCGAAAAAGGCGAGACCGGCGAAAAAGGCGAGACNGGCGAAAAAGGCGAGACTGGCGAAAAAGGCGAGACTGGCGAAAAAGGCGAGACTGGCGAAAAAGGCGAGACACCGGAATATTTCAATTTTGTGATAACCACGGCAAACGATGCCGCAAATCCCGTGGTTTATAAAGTAGGCAGCCTTGAATTCGTTTTCACAGCCAATACGGCTACGGGAATGCGCCTTTCCCTGCGAAGCGCGGAACCGGGCACGCCAATTCTCGTAGATTATCGGCGTATTATCCGTTTCGATGCATTGACCGAGCAAGGCACGTTAAACGGCGTATATATCGACGATTTGCTAACGGTTGATGAGTTGATTTACGGCAATTCCAACGAAACGCAAATAAACTATCTGCGTCAACGCAACCCCGACGGCACATGGTCGCTGTGCAAATACGGCATGTTTGCCTCTGCGGGTGCTTCGCGCGTTACACTGTGGATAAATTGGATTTTCAAAGAAAAAGTTGTTGAGTGGTATTGAAAAAGCGTACAACATGGAGCTGAGCAAATTACTTTTGCTCGGCTTTTTGCCGCCTAACGCCGGGTTACGGGGTAGAAGGCGCAAAGTTTCAATTAAAATGGTTCGAGAAGTTGTTGGACAGGGAAGGGTAGGGTATACTTCAAAAGTAAAAAAGGAGGTGCTTGTTATGGAAGCCGTTAGGCAAATTAATGATAACAGCGAAATTGAAGGCGATGAAGTGTTTACGTTTGATAAAGATTTATTAAAGTGGATGCAAAAGGCAGATTTGTAGATATAATTTAATTCGAAGCCATGAGAGAGCGACAACGTATTCACAGGATGTTGAATAACAACGCAAAGCGGTCTTTAGGAAAACTGTATATATACAAAGGAGTTTAATAATGTCAAAGTCTATATGTATTAAATATTGTACAGTTCCCACCGGAATAGAAAAAAATTATTTTTTACTAATATTGTTAGATATTAATGATTTTGAATTATATAAAGAAAAAGTTGTATCGTATATGAGAAAGAAATTAAAAGAACCAATAATTATTTTGTCAAAATATAATGATTGGAGAATTGATAGATGTGAAGAAAAAATAGAATGTTTTTCATGGCCAAATAGTTGTGATAAATTACCACTCACAATACAGGATATCTTATATTCCATCATTTATCCGCACAATGGACTTGATGGGTTGAAGCTTTTACCGTGGTCTGAATCAATAATACAAGAGGAAGAACTATTGTGTTAGGCTGATAATCTAAATGGTAGGATAACCACAAACACTGCCCCTGTGGCGGAGTTTTCATTATTTTTTGCGGTGATTGTGCCGCCCAGGGATTTGATAATATCCTTGCTAATGGCAAGCCCAAGCCCAACATTACCGTTTTCGCCTTTGTAGAAGCGTTCAAAGATGTGGGGCGCATCGTTAGGGTTTATGCCGTTGCCGTCGTCTGCGATGGTAATTTTTACTTGTCGGGCGTCGGTTGCGCAGTGCAAAGTAACTTCGTTGTGGGCGTGGCGGATAGCATTAGTTAAAATGTTGGTTAGGGCGCGTTCCAGCTTTTCGTAGTTGGCGTGTAAAATAATTTTCGGTGCGCTTTGGATTTCTTCAAAATCCGTTACAAGCGTCATTTTTTTATTTGCACTGTTTGCGATGGGCTGCAAGCGGTCTTGGCATTCACGCAGCAGCTCGGGCAGGTTTATTTCTTGGGTAATATCTTGGGTTTTGCGACAATTGCTTTGCAATTGCGCTTGGCTGTCCATACGGGATACGTACAGCAATTCGTCTACCAATGCCGCCATTTTATGCCCCTCGGCAAGGATAATGCCCGCGCCTTCCTTTGTGTCGAATACTCCGTCCATTAGCCCCTCCGCAAAGCCTTGGATAGACATAAGCGGCGTGCGTAACTCATGGGATGCATTTTGGAAAAATTGCTTCTGCTTGGTTTCGTAGGCTTGCAGCATGTGCGCCATTGCGTCCATACTTTGCGAAAGCTGGGAAAATTCCTCGTCTTTAAACGTGCCTGCGGGGGTGTCGAAATTTCCGTGCCCAATGGTTTCGGCATAGCCGCATAACCGCGCGATAGACTGCTTAAACCGCGAGGAAAGCGAAAGGGTAATTGCAAGTCCCGCAAGCCCGGAAACCACAAGCAAAACACCTAAGATTTGGTTCATACGGCGGGTAAAATTCATTGCCGAGGTAATATCGGTATACATAAGGAAGGACCATTCCCCTTCGGGCATGGGACGGCGCAGGGTGCTAACGTAGTAGGTGCTGCCGTTGCCCCGTACGCGGCGCATCTCGTGGGTGTTAAAGCGGGGGGTGTTTGCGCGGTAGTAATCGGCGATTAGCGCAATTTGGGCGTGCTGTGCAGGGGGCAAAAAGACCATATTTGGGGAAATAATTTCCCCCGTTTCGTCTATGATAATTACGCTTGTATCCACAATCGCTGCGCGGGGTGTAATAGACCCCATTGAAAAGGTCGGCTGGAAATAATTATACCCGGGGGTGGCGGTAAATATCCGGTCCTGTTCAAATATGCCTACGCTAACTTCAAAATCCAGCGGTTCGTTGCCAACGCGCAACGAGGGAGGGATGTGCTGTGGCAAAGCCCCAAACCGCAGCATAGGTGCATACTGTGTAACGAACATGAACATCTGCTCCGCGTCAGTAAAAGGCGTAAATTGAAATTCGTGGGTGCGTAGTGCCATATCCTGCGGGAAGGTGCCTGTAACAAATACCGCGTCGGTAAATGTGACGGCGTTTACCATGCCTGTGGCTAGCTCCCCTTCTGCAATGCCGCGAATGTAATTGCTTGCAAGGGCATTAAACAAAAAATACACGATGAGAAAGCTGAGAAAAATTACCCCCGTGTAGTTAATCACTAATTTACGTGTAAAACGGTTCATCATTGTGCCTTCCTTTCTGTTAGCCGAAAGCCGTGCCCCCAAATGGTTTCTATTACGGTGGTGCTTTGCAGGTCGGCGAGTTTTTTACGCAGGCGTTTAACGGTGGCGTCGGTGGCGCGGGTTTCTACCGCGTTGTCGTAGCCCCATATTTTGTTGAGCAACTCCTCGCGGGATATGGCGCGGTCTTGGTTAGCCAGTAAATAAGCGAGGAGAGAAAATTCCGTATTGGTAAGGTTTAGCTGGGTTTCGCCGCAGAAGGCGGCGTATTTTTCGGGGTACAGGGTAATATCGGCAAAATGAATTCTGGTGTCTGTTTTTTCTGCTGTATCCATAGCTACGCGGCGCAGCATTGCCTTGACCCGCATAATCAATTTTACGGGGCTGAAGGGCTTGGTAAAATAGTCGTCACTGCCCAAGGAGATGCCCGAGATATAATCCTCGTCCGTATCCCGTGCCGTTAACATAATAATGGGCACGGGCGAAATTGCGCGGATTTTTGTACATACGATAAACCCGCTGCTGCCCGGCATCATAATGTCCAGCACAACTAAGTCGCAGGGGGCGGCTTTAAATGCTTCATACAATTGGTCGCCGTTTTCGAAGGCTTGTACGCGGTAGCCTTCTTTTTCCAGGTACGAGCGCACTAAGTAGCGGATATTTTTCTCGTCCTCGGCAATGTAGATGAGTGGAGGCATTGGGCGTTCCTTTCCAATGGGAAGTGTGAGGATTATAGCATGTGTTGCTCTATGTTTTTGCTTTGTCGCAATTTTGTTGCAGTTTGTGGGCGATTTTGTCCCGACTTGCTTTGTATGCTTGGTCATGCAAACAAAATTTTGGGAGGAATGAAAATGAAAAAAGCTGCAAAATTTTTGCTGTGCGCGGGGGTAATGCTCCTGTGGCTGGTGGCAAGCGCCTGCGGAAGCGGCAACAACGAAGACGGCGTAAATGCAAGCGGAACAAACGGCGCGGGTACGCGGGGGGCTACACCCCTTGCCGCGGGTGCCGGGCGCTACGTAGAGGTTGATATTACCCCGCCGATAAACGGGCGCATTATGTTGGTGGTCGCCCCCGACGGCGGGTTGGTCGCCTTCGACGAAGGGCTGCACAACCGCTACGACAGTGCAGACAATGGCATTACATGGGTACACGCCACGGGCGTTGGTGCAGCCGACGAACGCTTTGCAGACGTACAATCCGTTGGCTTGCTTCCCGACGGGCGGTTGCTGGTGTACCTGCAAGAGGAAGGCTTGACGGCAGTTTCCGCAGACGGTACGACCGCCCATTTCCCCATGCCCTATATTGACGCGGGCATCGCCGACGGTGACGAATTTAATGTGTCGTTTATCCATGTGCTGGAT
The DNA here is from genome assembly GCA_009786535.1 of Defluviitaleaceae bacterium. Lineage (GTDB taxonomy): Bacteria > Bacillota > Clostridia > Lachnospirales > WQUN01 > WQRX01. The sequence goes on from WQRX01000011.1 coordinate 36,963, forward strand.
AATGAACGCGTACTGCTTACCTATAACGTAGACTGGATTGCCCGTTTTATGCGTGACGGCGGTACATTCCAAATGTTTGGCGAAGAGGACGATGACGAAGAGGAAGAAACAGACGAAGACGAAGACGGGCAGCCCCGTACACAAATGCGCGTAGGCGGTACGGTTGCGGCGGGCGGCGGAATGGCTTTCGGCAGTATGAATGCCGTCACGGCTATCCATTGCATTCAAACGGGGCGCGAGCTGGAGCGCCTTTCCCATACGGAATTTATGCAACCTATGGGGGCGAATGCGCAGGGTGGGGTGTATACCGTGGCTTCCCACAATTTGGTGCTGTACAGCGCCAATGGCGATGTGGAGGTTTTGCTTAACGGCACGGCATTTGCTTTTGGCTCGCCCGCGGGGTTCCCCGTTGGGGTAAGCTCTCTTCCTGCGGGTGGGTTTATTGCCAATGTTATGCAGCCCGCGGCAGAAGAAATGGTTAGCCGTTTGCTTAAATATATTTGGGACGAAAACGCCACAATTAACCCCGGCAAAGACATAACCATATGGACGCTGGAGGACAACGCGCTGGTACGCGCCGCCATTACTGAGGTATGGCGTTTATACCCCGAAGCCAATTTTACGCTGGAAATTGCCTTATCGGAAGAGGGCGGCGTAACTGCAACAGACGCGATACGTACGTTAAATACGCGACTGCTTAGCGGGCGTGGTCCTGATGTGATTATCATGGACGGCACACCCTTCGAAAACTACGCCAACCGTGGTATGCTGCTGGATTTAACGGGACGGGTAGATACGGCAGGCATGTACCAAAACTTGCTTGCGCCCTTTGCGGCGGGTGGGCTGTATGTGCTTCCCACGCAATTTACCGTGCCCATGATGGTGGGCGAGGCTTCCCATTTACGGCAGGCATTAACGCCGGATAACTTGGTGCAAGCCATTGTTACGGGTAACCCACTGCCCCCCATGGAAGCCATGCTTGCGGGGCGCGTTATTGGCGGCGCACCCGATGAAGATAGCGCTTTTATGGGCTTTAACGACCTGGATGAACTCTTTCACTTGCTGTGGATTGCCAATGTTTCTGCGTTTATCCACGACAATCGGCTGGATTCGAATGCGCTGGGAGAATTTTTTACCGCATTATACGCAATAAGCGAAAAATTTGGGCTTGGTGCCGAAGCCGATATGATGCAAGGCGGCGTGGCGACGGGCGTATTTATGGTGGTAAGCGGTGGCGGCGGTGCAACGAACCGCGTAAACATGCTGGGCGGTTCTATGACCAACTTTTTGCTGCAAACAGCCCACACCGCAGCATTTGAAGCGGGCAATATACACATGCTGAGCAGCTTTATGCGGCGAGATAATATGGAGCTGGAGCTTGCGTTACTTCCCGGTTTGGCGCAAGGCGCGTGGGTACCTTCTACGCTGGTGGGCATTAGCGCGGATACCGCGATGCAGGATTTTGCCGTAACTTTTGTAAACGCTATGCTTTCCATGGAGGTGCAACGGTTAAACCACGGCACGGGCTTCTCTATGTTACCTGAGGCTACGGCATGGCAATTGGCAAATATGAACGAAATTCTTGCCGAGGTGGGAATGCCCCTGTTTGAGCCTAACTTGGACGTTCTTATCGCCCAATTAAGTACCCCCGCTCTTATCGAAACCACCTTGCGTGAAATGGTGTGGCAAACCGCCGAACGCCTTGCCGACGGGCGGCTAACCGTAGAAGGGGCGGTGGCGGAGGTTGAGCAAAATATTCGCAATTACCTTGCAGAGCGGTCGTAAATATGTAAGCCAATATGTGCGAAGGAGCGAGGGCGTTACCGCCCTTGCTTTCCTCGCGCCCAGCTTTGCGGGGATTCTTATCTTCTTCCTTATCCCATTTGCCGACACGGTGCGCCGCAGCTTTTACGATGTAAGGGGAGTAAACTTTATTGGGCTGCAAAGCTATACCTCCGTGATTAATAACGCGGCGTTTCGGCTTGCGGCTACCAATACATTACGGTTTGTTGCAATTTGCATACCCCTTTTGCTGCTGATTAGCCTTGGGATTGCGTTGTTGATTCGGTGCATCCGCCCGCATAATGCACTGTTTAAAACTACGTTTTTACTGCCGATGGCTGTGCCCGTTGCAAGCATTGTACTGCTGTGGCAGGTGGTTTTTAACGACAACGGGCTGGCAAACAGCGTGTTGGAATTTTTTAATCTTAATGCCGTAAATTTTATGGGAAGCGGCGCGGCGTTTTGGGTGCTGGTTTTCACCTATCTTTGGAAGAACACGGGCTATAATATGATTTTATGGCTTGCAGGGCTGGATAGTATTAGCGATACGCTATACGAGGCCGCCCATGTAGACGGCGCAAACAAATGGCAAAGCTTTCGGTATGTTACGCTGCCGTGCTTACTGCCCACCATCGGTATTGTTTCTATTTTATCGCTGCTAAACAGCTTTAAGGTTTTCCGCGAGGCGTATTTAGTTGCGGGGGCGTATCCCCATGATTCTATGTACTTATTACAGCACTTGTTTAATAACTGGTTTGTGCAAATGGACGTAAGCCGCCTAAGCGCGGCGGCGACCATGCTTGCCGTGGTATTACTGGTAATTATTTTGCTGATACGAGGATTTTTGGATGAAAAGGATTAATAATAGCAAGTTTCGCAAAAATTCGCGCTTTTTGGCATTTATTCCATTGGTTGCCCTTGCGTTGCTGGTGTGGTGGGTGCTGTGGTTTATGGGCATGGGCAGCCTAATGAGCCTGGAGGAATTAAACGCAACCATCGGCGCAGCACTTGCCAATGACGGCAGTGACGAACGGGCATTTTTCCCGTTTATACCCGCGTGGCCCGGCTTGCAGCCCTTGGTGCGCTTGCTGCTGGATACGCCCCATTTTTTTGTAATGTTTTGGAATACCTTTCGACTGGTTATTCCCTCCGTTTTGGGGCAGTTGGTCTTGGGTGCGCCTGCGGCGTGGGCGTTGAGCCGCTTTCGCTTTCGGGGGCGGAAAATTCTTATCACTGTCTATATCGCGTTAATGCTCATGCCTTTCCAAGTAACCATGGTGCCTAACTTCCTTGTGATTGACCGCTTGGGGCTGATGGATAACCGCTTGGCGGTGATTTTGCCCTTTGCGTTTTCGGCCTTTCCCGTTTTTATTATGCTGAAGGGGTTTGACGCCGTGCCGCGTGCCTTGCTTGAGGCGGCTTCCATTGACGGCGCAAACGCGGTGCGTACCTTTGTGCATGTAGGCTTGCCCTTAGGGGTACCAAGTATTCTTGCTGCGCTGGTGCTGGGTTTTTTGGAGGTATGGGGCGCGATTGAACAGCCAATGACCTTCCTTGGCGACCCAAGCGCGTGGCCGTTGTCGCTTTTTTTGCCGCAAATCGTGGCAGAGGAGCTTGGACTTGCTATGGTTGCGTCATTATTTATGTTACTGCCCGCCGTTTTATTTTTCCTTTTTGGGCAAAAGTACCTTGAGCTTGGCATACAAGCCGCAGGGATAAAGGAGTAGAATATGCAAAAATTAATCGCTCGGTACAAACAAACCGACCCAAAGCAACGCAATGCGGGCGGGAATATTCTTAAATTTCTTGCAATTTTGCTGGCGTTTACATTAATCGCGCAGGGTACAAGCGGGGCAACCATGGCGCGCGTGGCGCTTGCATCCCCCGAGCGGGGGGAAATTATTGACGCAATAAGCGCACATGCAACCATCCACGCCGCCGACCGCCTGCATTTATATGTGCCCGCGGGGCTTCGTATCACACAAATGCACGTAAACACAGGGCAACCCCTGCAAGCGGGGCAACCCGTGGCGGCGTTTGACTTGGAAAATCTATACAGCGTCTATACACGAGAAAGTGCCAATTTGCAACGCTTGCAACGGGATTTGGCAAACATAGCCGCAAACGGTGAAAGTCCCATCGAAACCGCCCAGCGTAATTTGTCCCGCGCGCACGCCGATTATACGCAAACCGTACAACAGAGCGAAGCCGATATCCGTACCGCGCAAGATGCGTTAAACGCCCTTGCCCGGCCCGAGGCACTGCGTAGCCATGAGCGCGCCATGGCAGACTACTATGCAGCGAAAGCACAGGGCGAGGCAGAGGTTTCCGCCGCTTTGTACCAATTGCAAAATACCCCCGACGAAGCCGCCCTGCGCAGCCAAGCCCGCGCCGAAGAGGACTACGCACAAACCCGCGCTCGGGTTGAGGCGGACATTGCCGCCGCCTATACCCATTACAATACCGTGCGCCGCGGCACACAGGTAGACCGTACCGCTGTAGAAAATGCCCAGCGTAACGCCCAGCGTGCGCGGGAGGATTATCAGGCAACGGTACAGCAAAGCGAAGATGCAATACGCAATGCAGAAAACGCGCTCTTAGATGCGTTACGTACGGGCAATGCTTCTTTAGAAGAAATTGCGCTTTTGCAACAGGCTATAGCCGCCGCGCAAGCAACGGCACAGGCAAACCATCTTGCGGTATTGCGCCGTGTGGAAGATGCAGAAACCGCCCTTTCTCAAGCGCAGCGGGGGGTAAATGCTGCCACGCAAAACGAACGTGAGCAAGCATCCAACGCCCTTGAAAATATAAGACAAAGCGCAGAAAACAACCTGCAAACCGCGCGACGCCGCGTAGAGGACGCCGCCGCCGTAATTGCACAAGCCCTCGCCCAAGCGCAAACCGCCTACGAAAACGCGCAAGCCCGCGCCGCGGAAAATATCCGCACCGCCCAACGCCGTACCGAAGACACCGCTTCGGCCTTGTACGGCGATACCCGGCGCGCTCATACAACGCTGCAAACCGCTATTACAAACGCGGCACAAAACCGCCAACAAGCCCGCCGCCGCGTAGAGGACGCAGAGCTTGCCCTAAGCAACGCAGTTTTGCAGGCAGAAGACGCAAGCATTCTCAATCACATTAACGCAACAACCCTACAGCTGGACATTGCAGAAAAATACGCTTTAGTGGAGAGCTTGCGCATGTTACTTTCCACAAACGGTGTTTTCTACGCGCCCAAGGCGGGGGCGGTTGCCTTCGTCCGGCCCGTGGGGGAAATAACGAGCGCTTCGCCTTTAATTATCCTGCGCGATGTGTACGGCGGTTTTTATGCGGTGCTAAGCGTTCCCCGCACACAGGCAGAGCGCTTGCGCATAGGCAGTGAAAGCAGCGTAACCACGGGCGGCGGCAGCTTCTTTTTTGTACCTACGGTCACGGGCACTGTTTCCGCCATTGCTAACCCTTGCGAAAATGACCGCGTACAGGTCACCATTACCTTGCCCGAAGGTAATTGGCACGAAGGACAGCGGGTAGAGGCGCAGGTAATCCTTCACCGCGCCAACTATGATTTAAGTGTGCCTATATCTGCCGTGCATTCCGATAATACGGGGCATTTTTTGCTCGTTATTACGCAGCGCAATACCGTAATGGGCGTGCAAAATGTGGTTGCCCGCGTAAATGTAACGGTGCTTGCAAGTGACCGCTACCGCGCTTCCGTTTGGGGCGCGATAGACCGCACAAGCCAAGTGATAACGGGCAGCAATACCCCCGTTGCCGTTGGCGACCGCATACGGGTGGCATAGGGTGAAGCATACAGCCGTTCGTATTATTTTTGTATGCGTATTAGGCGTTTTTATCGCCCTTGGCTTCCGTGAAGCGCGTATAATCGGGCAGTTTTCGCGCGTTTCTCTGCGGTTTGAAACGCCAATAAACGGGGAAGCTGCCCGCTATGCGCGCCAACGCGCCATTGCATACGAGGGCGAAGCCCCAATATGGCTCACCTTTTGGGCGCAGGAAACGCTCCGACTCGCTACCCCAATGCGCGAAATTACCGCCCCTGCGATTCGTTTTTCGGGGGATGCGTTTCTTGTATGGCACGCAGCCTATCTTGCGGGCAGTGCGCCAAGCGGCTTGGACGGTTACGGCATTGCTGTTTCCTACGCCCTTGCGCACCAATTATGGGGAAGTCTTGATATTATTGGAAAGCGCCTATACGTAAACAACGCCCCGCGCACAGTGCGGGGTATCTTTGAAGGTACTGCCCCCTTGGCGTTACTGCCCTTCCACTTGGAGGACACCGCCCCCTATTGGAGCGCCGCAGAACTCCAACTGCTTACAAATTGTAAGCGGTTGACCCGCGAAAATGCCCGGCAATTTGCCCTGTCCGCAGGGCTGGGAATGCCCCAAAATATACATGCGGGTGGTGCCCAAGCCCTTGCGCGTCTTATGGCATGGCTGCCAATAATTATACTTATTTTTCACACCGCTTTTTTGTTTATGAGCTATGTAAAAACGTACAAGCCCGCCTATGTTATGCCCCTGCTGCTAAGCGGGTTTATCGTTTTTGCCCTTGTGCTGCCCTTTTTGCTTAATCACCTGCCCCCGTGGCTTATCCCCAACCAATGGAGTAACTTCGCCTTTTGGGCGAATACAATGCAGCAAGCCAACGAGGGCTTACGGGATTTTCTTTCTACCGTGCCCACCGTGCGCGACATTGAAATAAAAATACACCTGCTTAGGCAAACAGGCGTATTTATCTTTACGTTGTGCAGTTGCGTGTTGGTTATGCGCCCGACGGCAAAAACGGGCGAATAACATAAAAATTATGGGAGTCGCTGTTATCATGCTGCATGAAAAAATGATGCCGCTCGCCCAACGCATCTAAGAAGGTGAAGCCGCTCCACGGCAGCGTTCCCATGCCAAGGTAATTGTTTACAATGTAGCCGTACCCTGCGGGAAGTATATCTACCCGCCCGTGACCCTCCTGCGGGAAAAATACAATTTCTTCATTTATAAAATCGCCGATTAAATTAATTAATTCAAATTCATACATGGGAAAGCTTGCCCAAATTACCAGCCCGGCGCCCATTGGTTCGGCTTGTGTGCCGTAACGCAAGGTGCGCAGTGGGGTGTAATCCACCTCCACCAGCCCTGCAAAGGCGGGCAGATGGGGGTCATCGGAAGGTGCGATATTTATAAAGCCATCGTTATACCAAAACTCATACCCTTGCCATGGGGGGTGCCCTTGCCCAAATGCCCAATAATCCAACGTGGCGTGTACAATTGACCCGCGTTCAACATAATTAATCTTGCCATCGTACATATGAAAGCGCAGCGCTACGCGTTCCCAAATATCAAAGCAGCAGCGCCCGTGGTTTACATGTGTTTCCACAATGGCATAATTATTCTCCATTGCAACCAGTTCATGGGAGGCCGTACGCCAGTCAAACCGCGGAAAACCTGCCCGTGCATCGGCAAAATGCAAAACGCCGCCATATTCTATAAAGATTGTACCCATTTCCGCATCTACCCGCGTTTCGCAGTAAAACCGCAATAAAAAATTGCGCACATCATTAATACTGTGAAGCCCCGAAGCCCGCATTAACGGCGTATAGCTCATACCCACGCCGGGGTGTTCCTCGTCCGTTGGCACAAAAATACCGCGCCCCGTGTCCGTAAACGCAAAAACGCCTTGTTTGCTCCACCAGTCTTCCCAAAACGTACCCGCTCCTTCAATGGTCGCGCCAAGTTCTTGGATTGTCCGCACACGTAAGGGCGGATGTGTGGCTTCCGCGGTTGGGGTGGGGTAAACAGGTGATTCCCCTGCGCTGTCACAGCCGCTAAGAAAAATGGCTGTAAGCAGTACGAATAATAAACACAACGACTTCATGGTATACATTCCTTTCGGGGTGAATGATATATGGGGCAGTGCCCTGCGCTCCATTATAATTGTCAAATGTTATGAAGTTATTTATACATTATTACTTATTTTTTATCCAAATAAAATTACATAAAAAATAAATAATTCGTAGAAAGTGAGCGCAATGGATTTACCTAAAATTTACTTTGGGGAAGTCTATATCACAATTAGGTTGACAAAATTGTAACAATAGGTTTAAAATCTTCATCAAATGGGTAAGTAAGTGGCACAAGCGATTAAGTTAAACGGCTATATATGACGATACTCCTTTAGATTTGAAGCGTATGATGAACGTAGCCATATAGGGCTACATGATATGCTGCAAATGGAAAATTGAATGCCAATGCGTTTGAAATGAAACAGAAAGGATATTTCATGAATAGACTAATACAATTGCTTGCTTCATGTGAATTTGGAGATGTCGCTTCCCTCAGAAGAATTTATACATACGAAGGCGGCGAAACATATGAGTACGAAGGTGTAACAATTGAATGTGGCGAAACCCAACGAACCACGCCGGAGTTTGTTAAATTCACCTTGGGATTCCCTTTGGATATGCTAGAAATAGCTATATTCGGAGATTCGCAATTGAATACCATGATTGCAGATTATGGCTTGCGTGAATTTGGAAAACATATTGATGAGATATATCTCGAAAAAGGGTTAGGCAAAGAAAAATATACGGGTAAAATATCTATCCACAAGCCTACCTCAAAAATTGTGTTGCGCAGCAGTTCATTCATACGAAATAAAATTTTATATATATCGCTTACGATACGCTTCCCTGTGCTACATGCGTCTAAACGGAATGCAGTAGCCGGAAAAGCATGTGTCAGAATCGTTCAAAAGGATTTAGCGCGTGCCATCCGAAACTTTCTATATTCATTCGACCCGGATGATTTTGAAGAATGTGCTGCGGTATATAAAAGACAACAAGAGATTCGGCATATGTTATCAAGGAAAGGGTTGGTTGGTTTCATCGCAAATGGAAGTATATTGCCTCGTAACGGGGATGGGTTTGCACTCAAGGGGGCTGTCCCCTTTCAATCACCTTACGAAGATGAAATAGAAATGCAATTTCCAGATGGGTTCGTATTGCACGGAATGGGAATTAAGGAAGGTGTAACTGTCATTACGGGAGGTGGATATTCAGGGAAAAGCACCTTGTTAGATGGTTTAATGCATGGTATTTATGACCATGTTCCGGGGGATGGACGAGAATATTGTATTATGCAGGAAAGGGCATGTAAGATTATCGCTGAGGATGGTAGAAGTGTAACATCTTTGGATATTTCCCCATTTATCCGAAATAAAGGAAGCCTTAGCACAAAGAGTTTCACTTCTCAACACGCCAGCGGAAGTACGTCCCAAGCGGCGAACATTATGGAGGCAATTTCATTCGGGTGTAGTGCATTACTGATTGATGAGGACAGAACAGCAACAAATTTTATGATACGGGATACACGCATGAAAAAAATTATTAAAGATGACCCGATTGTACCATTTACTGACCGTGTGCGCCAGATACACACCGAAACAGGAATTTCCACGATATTGATTATTGGCGGGAGTAGTGAGTATTTGGATTTAGCAGATAACGTCTATATGATGAAGGATTATTTGATTGCCAACTATAACAATGAAGTCGCAAAAACAAGGCAAAATACATTAGATTTCTTTACTGCCAATGACAAAGAGCCCGTCAAATGGCGAGATGAACGAACACTTGTCAAAAAATCAATGTCAGCGTTCAGAAAAGATGAAACAAATAAAATTCGTGAATTTGTTTCGGTAAATGATGATGAATTGTATATTGGCATTCATAGGACTAATATCGCTCGTCTTGAAACAATCATTTCCTCACAACAAGGGTCAGCGATTGCTTTTGTAATACGATACTTATTTACTGTCCAAAAAGCCGATAAATGCCACCTTCTTGATGAAATCAGCAACATATATGAGAAAATAAAACTAAGTGGTTTTGATGATATTTATTCAAGCAAATTTGGCATTGACTTTAATTTGGAACTCCCTACCATACACGATATTTTGTTTGCGCTTTCACGAATGAACAACTTGAAGTATGAAAATACGTTCACGCAAGATGATTAGCATTGAACATAGCCATGTCCGTAGTGGATTCTGTTGCTTGATGACTATTGCAAGTTATAGCAGTTTAGCCAACAGAGGGGCTATAACGAAATACCGTTTCAGTCCCTTTTTCGTCGCTCTCGTTGACTAGAAGCCCTCATTTGCAAAAGAGACTCCGTGGGACGCTTTCATTTCGTTACAGCCCCGCTAGATTTCCGCGCTGCTGATGAAACTGCTATATTACAACAATGAACCCGTAGGGTGTTGGGGATGTATAGGTCTGCCACGAAAATAAATCTTGGGCAGACCTATAATATTATTTCATTACCATGACTTTTTTGCTACGCCGCGTCTGCGAATGGGTCAAAATCCGCATCGTAGCCAGCATCGTTGTTTTGAGCGTCATCGTTATCCCTCTTGGAACCTGCGAAATACACGGATTCAGCGACAACCTTATAGACATGTAAGCGTCAAATAAGCCAGCGCCTGTACAGAAGCTGGTTTATTTGACGTTTGCTTTCAAGTTGTCATGGCAAGCCACAAAAATGTCCGTAACGCCCTGTTTTCTAAGGTCTGAGCAGATTCCTGCCCAGAATGATGCACCTTCGTTTTCTGATAACCAGCAGCCCAAAATTTCCTTGCGGCCGTCCATGTCGATACCCAAAACGCTGTACACGCATTTGTTGATAATTTGGTTATCCTTGCGGCTTTTGAACACCACACCATCAAAATACACAATGGGATAAATGCTTTCAAGTGGGCGATTTTGCCATTCGTTTACTTCTGGTAGAATCTTGTCCGTGATTTTCGATACCAGCGTTTGTGATACTTCCGCGCCGTAGATTTCTCGCACACTGTCCTCTATGTCGTGCTGGCTCATCCCCTTCGCATACATGGCGAGTATTTTTGCTCAATTTCGTCCATGCGTACCTGCCGCATTGATAATACTTGCGGCTCAAACTCGCCGTTTCGGTCGCGTGGTATTGATTGCAACTTCTGCCGCTCCGTAATCGCTTGTTATTGTCTTGCAATTGTAACCGTTTCGGCTGTTGCCGCTATTATTTCCCACCACGCTGTTTTTGTCGTATCCCAGATGCTCGTCCATTTCCGCTTCCAGCATTTGCTCGATGCTTCCCGCAAATAATCGCTTCAGCCTCTCTTGGATATCTCCCGTGCTTTGGCATTCTGCCACCAACAGCTTTACTAACTCTAGTTCGTGTTCTGTTTGAACGTTTTTTTAGTGTCCTCATGTGACATATCTCCATTTTTTTGTTATGGAGATTATTATCTACACGAGGAAAAAATCAGCTTCACCCAAAACAAAACGCAAACTTCACGGCGTTGTCCTTCACCCGCTGAAGTCTGCGTAACTTTTTCAATCTTATATTCCGGTCATCCCCGAAGCTTCTTGCATTTTTGCATGGGTTTGGATATCTCCACCCAAAAATCCAGCTTCGCCTCTGCTTTCTTCACATTTCTCGCGCTTATTCATTAAATAGGGGATGCCTTGCCTTTTTTCTTAGCAAGACATCCCCTTTGAGTAAAACTATTTTATGAGGCAATAAATAATCTCATAAAAACAATCTATCTTCTCTTCGTGCCTGACTTATCTAAAGTCGCTAACTCCTCTAATTGCTTTATGGCACATAATTGAAATTCTTGACTTAATGACTTGAATAAACCATTCACTCTTACACTATGCGCATCAACGCTTTCAGCGAACATAGACTCTGATCCGGTTCTGAGCCATAGCTCGTTGACATTATAGTTAAGGCAGATTAAGCGAACAATTCTATCGTTGACCACTTTTTTATTTTTCTCCAATTCAGCGAGGTAGCTAACGGAAATTGCCATTTGTCCAGCGAACCTCGCTTGAGTGATACCGATTGTTTGTCTTATGATTTTTATTCTATCACCAATTTGCATTAAGCCCTTCTCCCATACATATATAGTTGCTAAATTTATTATTGACATTTAATGTAAATAATATAGCCTGAAAATCTAAAAAATATAGGTTAAAAATTAAAAAATAGGTTGAAAAATTCTTGACATTTCGCTAGGCATATGATAGATTGCATCCATAGCGAACTTGAATTCGTGGTGGGAAGCTTCTCAAAATGCCATCAACGCCAGTCGCTATGCGGTCTACAGGCTTTTTGTGCCTTTCACCCAATGAGTGAAACTACTGTAAGCCTTGTGGTTACTGAAGTTGCGAAGGTTTTGAATGCCCTCTGTCATGGATTCAGGAGCAAAGTTAGTCTTCAGCTATTTCACATATTTCAAGAGACGAAGGAGGTGAGCAACATGAAAATTTCGGTTATCAAGACAAACATCCAGACCATCGTACCACATTATTTTGTGAATGGTGTTCGGATTAAGCATGGTCAGATTTACAGGAGTCCTGCTTAGGGTGTTAAATGTGCTAGAAAGGTTTAAGAAATCTTGTTGATGCGGATTAAAGGGAATAAAGTTAATCCGTATCAGCAAGATGAGTTTATCTAAAAAACGAAATGTATCAATATGGATTTACAACAAGGAGACTTATATTATGGATTATCAATTAAGCGAGATTCCCTTAGTTAACAAAACATATAGTTATCAAAATGATAAGGTCAATGACAGAGTGATATGTTCCTCTTTAGGAGAAGTTAAAGTTTTAAATTGCGACCCCCAAATATTAGAAGAAGTACTGTCCAGCGTAGATGGGACGAGAACCTTTGCTAACATTGAAGAAAATTTTATGGACAGGTATTCAGCAGAAGAAGTTAATAATTTCTTGAATGTAATTTTACAAGAAGGGATTATAGTAAAATCTGAGGTTGCAAGCAAAGCGGAAAGAATCCCCCAGATTTTAGTCATAGGAGAGGGTTTTAAAGTTGATTGCTTAAAAAATCACACCTATATTGCAGTCAGTTCGTTTCTAAATGCAGAGAATAATTTAGATTTCGATATAGCTTTATTCGCGCCATTATCATCTAAATATTCTGAGGTGTTGAGCATAAATAGAAAATTATATCAGTACAAAAAGCCATTTGTTCAGATTGGCTTTAATGGTACTGCAATATCAGCAGGTCCTTTGGTAGTTCCCGAAAAAAGTGCTTGCTTAGAGTGCGTAGTAAATCAAGACCTTAATCTGTTAAATAAAAAAGTTAGATATTCAAATGGAAAGGAAATAACGCTTACCGATTTGAAAAGTTTAAACTATTCCTACGATGTTCCTGCAGAGTTCAGCGGTTTAGCAATAACAGTTGGTAATATCTTGCTTAAAGATTTGACTAACTTTTTTGGAGGTGGGTCGTCTGATTTTTTAGACTCACAGTATCTTTTTGACAATACAAATCTTATAGGTTACACTAAAAGAAAGAGACTGCCTACAACCTCTTGCGATTTCTGTAATGCTATTAATAAGAATTATATTAGATTTGACTCCAACTTTTCCTTCGATGGAATTTTTTGTGGAGAACGAACTGAATTGATGGAAAATAAAATTGAATACCAAGTTGGTGGGCTTCGCTCGAAGAATGAAAATGAAACAAAACAATTACTCGAGGCAGAACTTGGTAAGTTAGGTGCGAAAGTTAAAGTTAAGTTTTCTTCTGGAAATCCTTTTAATAGTAGTGACGTGATTCACTGCTATGATGTTGATGTAGAGCAAACTGAGTTTGATAAAGCATCGCATATTTTTAGAGAAGACACGGGATCGGGCAAAGGAATAACAAAATCTCAAGCCTATTTTTCAGCAGCATTTGAGTTGTTAGAACATATGGGATTACAGTATACAGGTAATATTCCTATTGTTTGCGGTAAATACAGTGAGGTGAAGGATTTTGCTGTGGATGTGCCTTATTTAGCTAGCACAATTATGAATACGTACACGGCATATGACAATTTTGATGAAAATCTTGAAATGGACTGGGTAGTTGCCACTTCCCTAACAGATGGCAGTCAAAAACTGGTTCCAGCTTTTTTAGTGTTTATGTTTGATGTGGAGTTAAAAGGAATTTTGTTTAATTCTTCTTCTAATGGAGCTGCTGCAGCTGCAACCTTAGAAGATGCGATACTACATGGACTATTCGAGGCTATTGAACGTGATGCTTTCGTTATTGGCAATTCAAATCCCTATGTACTTCCTATGGTTGATTACGCGAACGTTACCAATATGAAAATAAGAGAACTCTTGTCAAGAGCAAATGAGATGGGATATGATGTTATAACACGTGATTATACAAATGACATAGGTGTTCCGGTTTTCAGAACGTGGATGGTTGACCGAAAAAATTATTCGAAGTATGCCTATAATGGCACTGGTTGTCATATATCGCCTGAAATAGCGCTTGAGCGCTCGATTACAGAAGCAATACAAAGTAATGATAGTTCTGACTACGGTGGCAACGCTGAACCTGATGTGATGACTCAAGAGGCCATGCTAAAAAGTCAAGTCAACTTATATAATCAACATTTCTTGATTAATAAAGATGTTTTAGGCAAAACTGATAAAACCACAACAATTGGTGAGCCAATTCTAGGAATGGACAGTTCTTACAATATCATCAAGAAAGTAGCTGATCAGGTTAAAGAAAAAGTTGGTGGTGATGTTTATTATGTTGATATGACAAAGCCTGGTATGAATGTCAAAGTTGTTAAGGTTATAATAACAGGGGATATTCAAACGATTAACGTTCCTATGATATCAACTAGCAAAAGAATATTTGATTTTGGAGTAACGTGCGGATATAGCGACAAAGAAGCGACATACGAAGAATTGTTTATGGGGCAGTATAATATTTAAAGCGGGCCATATGATGGTATAGCAATTTCGATGGTGATCGATGGTGATAGTCGCAAAGGGTATTGCTTTCCCCTAAAACCCTGCAGGACAAGGATTTGGCAGTACGCACTGAATGGCTTAAATTTAGGCTTTCTCTGGATTGTGGTGTTGTTAGCAATACATTTTACGACTATCACCATTTCGATTTAAAGTGGATTTGCTATGTCATGATCAACTAAAGGTGCGACTAATTTCCATATAAACCAAGGCAAATTGAATGAATCCAGCATACTACATGATGTCAAATTTTTCAAATCTTACGAAAATGCGGCGAAAGCCTTGAATTTTGCGAAAAGTCGTTCAATTTCGTTGCGGAGTTTATAAATGTTTTGTCGTATTCCCAATGATTTTCACGAGTTTTCTTGGGTGGAACTACAGGCGAAAAGTCCAGTATTTGTGCGATATATCGTGTTAAATCATCTTCATAAGCCCTGCCATGAGTAATGAAGTAACGCCTCTTTGCTTACCAACTGTTTCCAATAAAGTTCTGTCTTGTGGTACGTCATGGCTTTGTCCCGTACTTAGGATAAAGTCTATAACCCTCATCACGTTTGCGGCAATCATGTGAACTTTGGTTGTTAATCCGCCTTTGGAGCGTCCGATAGACTGTTTTCCGTTTTTTTAACGCTCCGCAAGCGTCCGGGGGTGTACTCTGGCACTGCCATAGAATCCATGAGCCACGCAACGGCATCAGAATTGATTGCCCCTTGGGAACACAATTCTCTAAACAGCTTGTCAATGATTCCATCTTCTACCCATCGCCGAAAACGTTTGTAAATAGGATGCCATTTTCTATACTCTTTCGGCAATCTCATCCATTTGCAGTCGTTTTCGCAGATGTACAGTATGGCATTGATAAATTTCACGTTTTCTACCGATACGTTTCCTCTTTGCACAGGAAGTACGTGTTTCACTTTTTCATGTTGTTCAATATTTATCTCCATTTCCGTATTATTACACATTTTGTTAGTTTTGGGTAGAGGGAATACGCCCTAGGATAAAATTGTCCTCTGTCGCATTATCAGTTAAACATCACAGATGTAGGAATTGAAAGAACAATGAAAGGGGTCAGGTGAACAAAATGAAAGAGATAATTTTTAAAGGAACAAAGACAAAGTTGGCTATTTCGGCGTATGTAGCACTCGCAGTAGTGGGGGGATTTTTGCTCTTGGCTGCTAATAGTTTCTTAATGAGGGTAGTTAATGACTACTTACTAGTGCAAAATTTCGATGGATTTATAACACCGCTACTACTTACAATTGGGGTGTTTATTTTAGTTTTTGCGATTAAGGGATTTGCTAAATACCTACAAACCAAATTTCAATTTAGCTTATTAATACGCCTTATCGAACATTGTATGGAATTATTGTTGCGTACAAAGAGCAGTTACTTTATTAAGATCTCCAATGCCGAATTATATACCAAATTAAGGCAATCTTGCGATAATGTTGCCAATTTGGTAGGAACTCTACTAGAGGGAGCATCTCATATTACGATTTTTATTTTCTATGGAATAATAATTTTTAGCATTGATATGTATGCCGGTATCTTTACGATCTTATTCACACCGATTTATTTTTTTGCGACAACTAGGGTGGTTGATATAATTGCAGAGTTAGAACACGAGGGAATGGAGTACGCCGCAGAACTAAGCAAAGTAACACAAGAAACATTTGGAGACGTAAGAAATGTAAAGGTAAAGGGAGTATATTCGTTTTTTATTTTACGTACGGTTGCAGCACTACACAAAATCAAGAAAAACGCTGTGAAGTCTTCGGTGCTGGAGTATTACGTTAGTGGTATAACTGGTTTGCTTAGTCTAGCAGCACCTCTGTTGGCTATTTTTGCGGCAATGCGCTTTTCTCCAAACTTTGCAGGAGATGCGGGTGCTATTTTAGTTCTATATATAAACATACCTTTATTCTTAGGATCTTTTGAAAGCGTATATGATCAATTTGTCGAGTATGGGTTTACAAAGCCTTTCATACGGCAATTGTTAGAGTTTAACGAGCTGGAGTTGGAGAAGCAAGACGGTGTGGAAATTAAATCGTTTGAAGCCATACAAACAGAGGGCATAACTGTAAAATTTTCGGATGGACGTGTAGTAACAGTGCCTGATTTTGAAGTTAAAATCGGCGAGAAGATAATGTTAGTCGGAGAGAGCGGCGCAGGTAAGTCTACAATATTTAATATCATCATGGGATTAAACCAAGAATACGAGGGCAAGGTGTTAGTTAATGGTGTAAACTTAAGAGAGATAAGCCTTACTTCTTTACGAAAAATATTTGGTATAACATTTCAAGACATAAATATAGCGACTCTTAGCTTATGCGACAATATTGTGCTTGGCCGGGAGAGCAATAATGCAAGACTTGAAAAATTGATAAAGCTAACCTCGTTAGAGAATCTGCAGGAGACAAAAGGAGACGAGATGCTTAATAACAAGGTGTTAAGCGGCGGCGAAAAGTCCAGAGTAGGGCTGTCGCAAATGCTTGTATCGAATCCGCAGGTAATGCTGTTAGACGAGCCATTCTCTAATATGGACGAAGAACTTGAATCGCAGATATTAACGAAAATACTCACGGACTATGAAGACAGAGCCATAATATGCATAAGTCACCGAAGTTCTAGTGAATTTTTTTTCGATAGGGTAGTCAGACTATAACAAGTCAAACGCATGAAATTTTTCTCATGCGTTTGACTTGTTTGATTAAATTGGGATTACTTGCCCCTATTGCCAATATACAGCTATAATTCCGCCTAGGAGGAGAAATCCATGTTACAAGAAATTAAAGACTATCAAAAACCCGAGGTGATTGAAGTTTTGAACGAATACTGCCCTAGTGATAATGGTGTATTCGCCGAGTGATTTCTAACTTTTTTGCAAGCTTTTCTTGGCTAAAATCGGGCTGTTTGTGAAGTTTTTTTTACTGAGTCGGTTTTTTTGCGCATAATGCAGTCCTGTTTCCGTCGACGTGAAATGGGTTCTTCCGAAAGTCTAGTAAAGCGCGGTCATTTTAACGTCTTAAATGCACCCTCGAACGACAGAAGATGTTACATCGCACAAAAATGCCTGCGAAAACGTAAGCGTCAATGTGAGGGCGCACGAAGAGGGGGAAATAACCGCATAAAGAGCGAGAAATAAGCGCATGAAAAGCTGGAAAAAATATAAAGCGAAAAACGAGCGCAAATTACCAATATGTGGTACTTACGCTCGTTTTTATAAACAACATTTAATGCACGTTTAAACAGCGGCACGGATAGTGCTTGTTGCATTATTGTGTGCGCTATTGTCTTGCGGATTGCGCTTCTAACAAAGCAATTAACTTTTCTTCTCGCGCGCATGTTTCGTTGTGACGATTAACCTCTGCGTCGACAAATTCGATTTCTCCGTTTTTGTTAAATCTAGAACCGTTATCATAGCCGAATTTATCTACTGTATGCGTGGTTATGGTATTTGCCACTTCATTTAAAACCTCGGTTACGTCATCGCGTGCGCGCATTGCGGTTACCTGTGTACCGATGTTGGGGACTCTAATAACTTCTTTAACGACCGCTATTGTCGGTAACAACAAAAGACCGCGGCGGTACAAACTCGTTGCCGACTTTAAATGTACCCATTAAGCCGTCCGTGCTATCTACCATTGGGGACGGACAATTTAGCCACCTCAGCACCGTGTGAACGCATGGGTGTTCATCGCTACCTTTGGAGTAAAGCTGGATGATTATGTACACATAAAGAGGATAGGCGCAGCTAATGGCGTGGCATCGCTAAACGCACAGGGGTTTGTCCCTGCGGAGCGACTCCCATTTGACCCTAACCATATTGATGCGGCTATTTCATCCCGCACATCGCAGGTTACGGTAAATGCAATTACAACAACTATAAACACGATTAATACAAACGCCGCAAGACTTACTGCCGCACGAGCTGGTTTTATTGATAGCATAGGAGCAAACAACGCCGCGCCAAATGTTTTGGGACGTAGTTTCTTCTGCTTAGTGAAACTGGCATTGCAGGTGCAGCCTCGAACACACCTGCAAGAGCTTATTCGTTTCAAGTAATATCATTTACGTAAACGAAACAACATCCCAATTGAATCGCAATATTACACCCTCATGTATACGTGCGCCCGACTGCGGAATTACATTAACCGTCGATGCACCAGCGCCAGTATTTACAACTGCAAGTGCTGTTGCTCTAAAATCAAAAGTTTGTAGGTTTGTCGACTGTAATTGTATCGTTGTAAGATGTGGAAAGTATAAATAACTTCTTGCCACATTAACAGAGCTAAATGTAAAAACATTTATCGAAGTTGCCCCTACTATTGAACCAATGTCTGTATAACTCTTGTAATATGACAATGTCCTCATACACGATAATAATATCCAGCGCGTAGGCGTCGATGTTCCGTGTGGTGGTTACATTTTCTTCGCCGGACTTATCCGCAAGGAAACCCTGTAACCAGCGATAAGTAAAATGCAGGCGCATTTGTAAGCGCATGAGTACGATTTCTTTCCGCTGGTCTAGGGTTTGGGTTGTGGTGTCGGGGCGGATGCGCAGTAAGCGCTCCCACTGTGCTACCCGCGACGCCTCGGCGTGGATGATGAATTGATTGTTAAGTACGCGGGTTATCGCTTTCCAAAGCCTATCCATTTCGGGGGTTTCGGCGTTGGTGAGGTCCAGCATTTCAACAAAATCACGATAATAACGGGGTAGATATTCCATGAGCCTATTCATGTAAAATCACCTCGCCCGCAACGGGGACATAATCTGCATGGTCTAAGGATAATATTGCCATCTTAACGCTTACCCTACCTTATCGTAAAGGGTGAACAATTCGCCTGTGTGTATAACCGTGAGGTCAATTGCGCGGTAAATAATATCCAATAGGGTTTGAATGTCCTCTACGCGGGAGGGTATGCGGTACACCGTATCGGCGATTGCGCCGACGGATAAACCAAAATCGGCCGCGATTTTTTGAATTACATCGGCGGCGGTCATATCTTCATATACATAGGTTTCGCTATTAATTTTTATTATTAATAATTTGGTCGTGGCATTTTATTTCAATAAAATTATTTTCTTTGTTGCCCTGTTTAAGGACATATCCTTTAAACATAATTTCCCCGTCTAGGGTATGAACGGCGGTGTCACCTTCGTTGATTTCAATTTCTTCGTCGTATAAAATAGTAAAAACCAGTTTGCCCGCGCCCCTGCGCTGGGTGGTGATTCTTATTTCACCTTCGCACAACTCAGTTATATCTTGGTTGTTCACTGTTAAGGTATATTTAACGCTTACCATTTACCATACCGCCTGTACAGACGCTGGCTTATTTGACGCTTACTAAAACACCACGGAATAAGGGATATAAGTTTATCTAAAACTTTACACGAAAAACAGTTGACAAAATGACACCCGTGTCATATGATGGATATATGACACGGGTGTCATTATTGTTTGTACATATTTTTACTCGAGGGGGTAACCATCTTCGCAAAGCCACATTTTGAAAAAAAGCGCGAGGGTAAACAGCGTCTTATTTTAGACGCGGCACGGCGGGTCTTTTGCCGAAAAGGCTTCCTCGCGGTGAAGATGCAAGACATTATTAACGAATGCGGGATTAGCCGCGGCGGCATTTACATTTATTATGCTTCGGTGGATAAGGTGTTCCTTGCGGTGCTGGAGCGGCGTAATAGGGAGGGTATTAGTAAAATCAATGCTTCTGTTGACGCACGGGAGCCCTTTGTCGCCATGTACGAGGCGTTTATGGCAAAGCAAAAGGAACGTTTAATTAATTTTGAGCATAGTTTATTCCGCGCGTATTGTGAATATATTTTCTCAAAATCAGTGACAGAGGTCCGCGCATTTAGGGATACCCAGCTGGCGCATTTGCGGGGAAGCGTTGAGGCGATTTTACGCCACGGCGCAAGCCAGGGCGTATTGCGTAAAGCAGATATTACCCAGCTTGCCGTGCATGTAATTGCCGTAATTGACGGGTTAAGTATACTTGCGCTGGGCGACGCGCTAACCGAGCAAACGGTCGATGAACAATTTTTAATATTAAAAAAATTGATAATTAATTCATAAAGGAGATTTGGAAATGTTTAAAAAAGTATTTTTAATGGTTTTGTTACTGGGGGCTTTATTAGGATTTACCGCATGTGGGGACGATGGGGATACAACCCCAATCCGCATTGGGCTAACGATTGACGACTCTAACCGTGCGGCGGGGGAAGCGGCAAGCCGCGCACTGGCACAGGCGATGGAAGAGTTCCTTGGCATTCCCGTGGTCGCATATTTGGATATTTCTTACCAAGCGGGCACAGAGGCGATGCGCGGCGGGCATTTGGACATTATGCTGGTTTCCGCCTTCAATTATATACACACCTCTTCGGTGGTAGATGTGGAAATGCTGGTTTCGCTGCCCATTCGCGAAGGCACGGTAAATAATTCCGTTTTTATTACCCGCGCGGATAGGCATGATATTAATGCGCTGGAAGATTTGCAGGGCAAAACCATGGCGTTTGTTAGCGCTACAAGCACGTCGGGCTTTATTTTCCCCGTGTATCATTTGACCAGCGAATTGGCGCTTGACCCCGACTTAATTACCCATAGCGGGTATTTTTTTGACACGGTAAATTTTTCGGGCGGGCATGAGCATAATATTTTTGGTGTAGAAATGGGCGATTTTGACGCCGCCGCCATTGGGGGTATGTTTATCGAAAATATGGAAGAACGCGGGCTGATTAATTCCGCCGATTTTAAAATCATTGCAGCAACCGAGCCCGTACCCAACCCCGCATATATTATCAGAAGCGAACTTGACAGTGCCCTCATTGCAAATATACGCGACTTTTTCCTGCAGTTTGACCAAAGCGCGTACTTTGCGGAAAACTGGGGCGATGGGTCTATCCGCTTTACTGCGCCCGATTTAGGGGGCTTTGCCTATGTGCGCTCGGTGGTAAATGCGCTTGGGTTAAACGTAAACTAATGCCGTTGCTTGAGATAAAAAATCTCGTAAAAAACTACACCCGCCCCGACACGGAAGTGCTTCAAGGGGTTAATCTAACCGTGCAAGCGGGAGAATTTGTGGTTATTATCGGGCCAAGCGGTTCGGGTAAGACGACGCTAATCCGCTGTATTAACCGCCTAATTTCGCCCACCGCGGGCGAAATTTACTTCGAAGGCGAGCCTACGGGCGCATACAGGGGCGCAAGGTTGCGCAAATTGCGCACGCAAATTGGCATGATTTTTCAAGATTATAATCTAATTTACCGCAGCAATGTAATGCAAAATGTACTGCACGGGCGGCTTGGGCATATGAATTTTTTGCGCAGTGCGCTGGGCTTGTATACGCAAGAGGATTTGCAAGCGGCACAGGATTTACTGGTTGCTGTGGGTTTAGAAGATTTTATGCACAATAAAGCAGGCACCCTTTCGGGCGGGCAAATGCAGCGTGTGGGCATATGCCGCGCCATGATGCAAAGCCCCAAGTTATTACTCGCAGATGAACCCATATCTTCGTTAGACCCTGCAAGCGCGCGCATTATACTGGACCAAATAAAAATGCTTACCACGGCGCGGGGGCTAACGGGCATAATTAACCTGCACCAAGTGGATTTTGCCAAGGCATACGCAAGCCGTATTATTGGTCTGCGCCTTGGCAAAATCGTTTTTGATGGCAAGCCCGGTGATTTAACCGAAGAAATGGTAGACCATATTTATGTACGATAAACAAGCCCGCATAAAGCTGTGGGGCAATATACTCTTTATTGCCGCCATTGTTGTTGTGTGCTTTTTTTATTTGCAACTAGACGCTGTACGTATTTTTACCGCAGCGCCTACCTTTGTTAGCTACATTGCGGTTAATTTTTTTCCGCCTTCCATGGTGCATGTGCGCATATATATAGAGGCAGTATTACACACAGTCGCGTTTGCGGTGGTAAGTGTTTTTATTTCCATGGTTTTATCATTTATTTTTGCATTATTAATGTCGGAAGCCATTGTACCAAACGCGTTTGCGCGGGCGGTTGTACGGTTTTTTGTTGCCTTCCTGCGCAATATTCCCGTAATTATTTGGGCGTCGTTAATGGTGATGATTTTTGGCATAGGAAGCATGGTGGGCTTAATTGCGCTGGTGCTTGCGACAACGGGCTTCCTTTCGCGTTCCTATGCCGAGAGCATACAGGAAATTGCCGCCAAAAAACTTGAACCCCTGCGCGCAAGCGGTACAGGCAAAATTGCGATGATACGTCACGGCTTGCTCCCGGAATTTACCCCCGCGTGGATAAACTGGACACTGTTTGCATTTGAATTGAATATCCGCGCGTCGGCGGTATTGGGCATGGTGGGTGCGGGGGGTATGGGCGTTATTATTCAAACGCAACTAAGCCTGCGCCGTTTTAACGAAGTCGCTGCCATGGTGCTTATGCTTGTTGCAATTGTGCTTATTACGGAGTTTGCGGCGGGCTTTATCCGCAAGCGGCTGATGGGGGATAGTGCAATAGCTTCAAGCGGTGCAACGGCGGCAGGAATAATTATTATTTTTTTATTTTGTTTACAATATTTAAATCTTGATATACATAGATTTGTAAACCGCCTTTCCCGCGCGCCGCGTATTTTACGTTTGCTTGCGGATATTAATTCAGACATGATTATGCCCGGCTTGCGCGGGTTTGCGGCTTCCTTTGCTATGGGGGCGGTGGGCTTGGTGTTCGGCGGGTTGCTTGCACTGGTGCTTGCCTTTCTTGCTGCGGAAAATATTGCGCCGTGCAAGCCGCTTTCCTACGCGATAAAAATGTTTGTAAGCGTTGTACGCGCTGTGCCTTCCTTGATATTTATTTTAATGATTGTCGCCGCAATTGGGCTTGGGCATAACGCAGGGGTGGTGGGGCTAATTTTATCGTCTATGGGGTATTTAACCAAGGCATTTATCGCTACTATAGAGGAGCAGCCCCGCGGAATTATTACATCTATGCGGGCTACTGGCGCAAGCTGGGGGCAAATTGTGGTGCATGGGCTGCTGCCCGCCGTGCTTACGGGCTTCCTTGCGTGGGTTGCAATTCGGCTGGAAACGTCCGTAGCCGAATCCGTTTCCCTTGGCGTGGTGGGGGCGGGGGGTATTGGCACGCTTTTATCCCGTGCAATACGTACATTTGATTATCCATCCGTTACCGTTTTAATAATTATTATTTTTGGGTGTATGTTTTTCTTGGAAATGATGGTAACATGGGTGCGGAGGCGATTTATATGAATACATATAAACAATTGCGCAACAATGTTGACGTAAACCGAATTCTTGATACGGTGAATGTGATGTACCGCGATACGCTGTGGGTATGCCACGGGCGCACGCATATTATGTTTGTGCTGGACGCAGTTGAAACCATTCTCAGAGGGCTTGAATACGATGCCCGTACCATTGAGCTTGGAAAAATTGCGGCATTATTACACGATGTGGGAAATATTGCAGGGCGGTGGGAACACGCGCGTAAAAGCGCGGGGCTTGCCGCCGTTTTTTTGGACGAAACCGACGACCTAACGCCGGAGGAAAAGCGTACTGTTTTGCAAGCAATTGAAGAACATTCCGGCGGGTGTCCCATTACCAGCGTAATAAGCGCTGCGGTAATTATTGCGGATAAGGCAGACGCTTCGCAAAAGCGGCAATTATTTGTGCGCGAGCATGATGCCGCCAACCTTAACGACCGCGAAATAGAAGATATTCATATTCAAATACGCGACAAGCGCATTGAAATTTGCTTCGACGTAACAGACAAATTTAACGAGGATTTGCTCTTCGATAAATACGAAAAAGGCTACAAGATGCCTAAAGAAGCCGCCGAATATTTGGGCTGCACCTGCCATTTTATTATTAACGGCAAAGAAAAGAGTTTCGCATAATGAAGCGGTTTTTCCTGTTATGCGGCGTTTTATTAATTGCGCTGGTAATGGTTAATGCAATAGGGTTTTTAGTGCATCGCACTACTTTTATTGACGGTGAAAGGGTACGGATACGGGAAATTCAACGCGATGGGGTAACGATACGTTTTCGCGGTTTTTTAGGCATAGACGGTAATTTGCGCGTTAGCCCACCCCTATTTTTGTACGAGGGCGGGGGTGCCGGAATGGTGGCAGACCGTTCCGTTCCCGGCCGCCGTACGTATACATTGTGGCATTTTCTTGCTTCATCCGATGGAGAACCCCTCACAGACGCGACATGGGTGTCCTTATATGGCGCGTCAAGACAATGGACATCTGAAAGAGGGGGTACGCCCGTACCCCATCCCGAAGGCGCGGTCACATGGCAGGAACAAGCCCTTTTTGAATGGGCGCTTGCCGGCTACGCGGAAAACCGTACCTTCGTGTGGTATTTCCACAATATTGTGCTTGGGGCGGCATTTTTGTTGCTTGGCGCAGCGTTGATGATTTTTCCGGAAACCTTCCAACGCTGGGGTGCAAATTTTAACGTTAACGGCGATTATACCGAGCCAAAAAGTATTAATAAGATGTGGTTTCAAGTCGTGGGCGGTGTAGTAATCGTGCTAGTTTTTATATTACATTTTATTTTCCTGTAGGAGCAATGCAAAACTAAATAAACAGGAGGCTTGCAAATGGTACGTATTCTTATGCTTTCCAAGTGGCATGTACATGCCGATGGGTATGCAAAGTTTATCCAAGCCCAGCCCGACGCACAAATTACCTGCGTATGGGACGAGGATTTGCCCCGCGGCGAAGCGTGGGCGGGTGAGCTTGGCGCGGCATTTGAACCCAATCTGCATAAGGCACTTGCCCGCGAGGACGTAGATGCCGTAATTGTAGACACGCCCACCACGGTACACCGCGCAATAATCGTCGCCGCTGCCGAAGCGGGCAAGCACATTTTTACCGAAAAGGCGCTGGCAACTACCACGGCAGACGCAAACGTAATTGCCGATGCGGTCGCAAAAGCGGGGGTAAAATTCTGTATTTCCTACCCGCATCTAACTAATCCGTTGTACGCACTGTGCAAACAACTCATCGACGCGGGCGAATTGGGTAAAATCCATTATCTGCGGTTCCGCAACGCGCATAACGGCGCCCTTGCCAACTGGCTGCCCCCGCATTGGTATGATATGGAAGCCACAGGCGGCGGCGCGATGATGGATTTAGGCTGTCACCCCATGTACGTTGCGCCCTATTTATTGGGCAAGCCCCGCCGCGTTGCGTCTGTTTTTAACCGCACTCACGCCCCCGCAGGCGACGATAACGCCGTAAGCGTGGTGGAATTTGAAAACAATGCCATTGCTGTATTGGAAACGTCCTTCATTTCGCCCTTTGACGCAAATTGCTTCGAACTGCTGGGCACGGAAGGCGCGGTAATTTCCGCAGCGGGCGAAGTGAAAATCCGCACCAAAGGTAACAACAAAGAATGGCGCACGCCCTCAACTATGCCCGAAAAAGGTGTTGAACCGCTACGTATGTGGCTGGACGGGATTATTAAAGATACGCCGATTTTATTTGACATGCCCATGGCGCTGATGCTTACGGAAATGTTAGAAAATGCGTATAAGTCGGACGGAACGCAAGAGATTACAAAAATATAAAGGAGGTACTACATGAAAGAGCAATTAACAAAAGCCATGCAGCTGGCGCGGGAACTTGGCGCAGACTTTGCAGACATTCGAATGAAGGACATTCGAATGGAAAGCTTGCGTATGGAGGACGGCGCGTTAATGAGCGCGAGCAATAGCCGCAGCCAAGGCTTTGGTGTGCGGGTGTATGTCGGTGGGGCAATGGGCTTTGCGGCGGGTAGCGATGCGGCAAAAATGGAAGAAGTGGTGCGCGAGGCGTATGCAATTGCGCAGGCGAGTAAGACGCTCTTAAACGTTCCCGCACGGCTGGACGAAAAGAAAGCCGCCCAAGGCACGTACAAAACGCCTGTGGAAATTGACCCCTTTGGTGTGTCGATTTCTGAAAAACTGGCATTGCTTGGCGCGTGCGAAAAAAGCATTCGCGGTGTGTGGGAGGGGCATAATTTTTCCCAACAAATGAAGTTTAAGACGAGCATGAATATGGACTTCCGCAGCGATGCGGTAATTTTCGCGGATACGGACGGCAGTTACATTGTGCAGGATTTTTGCCAAGGTACGGCGTTTGTTGGGGCTACCATTATTTCCGACAGCGATACGCAGGAGCGTAGCTATATTAACGTAGTGCGCGGCGGCTTTGAAGGCATAAAAGCCATGGATTTGCCCAACAAAGCCCATGGGCTTGCACAGGAAGCGGCGGCAATTATCGAAGCCGAGGACTGCCCAAGCGGTGTGTTTGACGTAATTCTTACACCGCGGCAAATGTTCCTGCAAATCCATGAAAGCGTGGGACACCCCACCGAGCTTGACCGCGTAATGGGCAGCGAAGCGGCATACGCGGGGCGCAGCTTTATAGAGCCTGCAAATTTAAAGGAAAAACCCCTTACCTACGGCTCGGAGCAAGTGACCATTGTTGCGGACGCCCATTGCCCGGGTGGGCTGGGTACCTTTGCCTTTGACGACGAGGGCGTTCCCGCCCAGTGTGTAACGTTAATTGATAAAGGCAAGTTTACAGGCTTCCAAACCTCGCGGGACAATGCTCATGTAATTGGCAAAAATTCCGGCGGGGCGGGGCTTTCCGATGGGTGGCGCAATTTGCCCTTGGTGCGCATGACAAACATTAATATGCTGCATGGCGATAAAACCATGGACGAGCTGATTGCAGGCATCGAATACGGCTTTATTTTTGACGAAAATAAAAGCTGGTCGATAGACGATTTGCGCGTTAATTTCCAATTCGCTTGCGAAATTGCCCATGAAATTAAAAACGGCAAGCGTACGGGCAAGGTGTTTAAGAACCCGATTTATTCGGGCAAGACGACGGAATTTTGGGCGAGCTGTGACGGCGTGGGCAATAAGGATACCTGGGAGTTGGTGGGCGTACCCAATTGCGGTAAAGGCCAGCCCACGCAGATTATGCGCGTGTCCCACGGGTCTTCCCCCTCGCGGTTTAGAAATGTGAAGGTAGGTGTACAAGATGTTGGATAGGAATACGGCACAGGAAATTATTAAAAAAATAACGGGGCAGTGCAAATTTTACGCCCAAGCGCGCATCACTTCTTCCCAACAGGGGACGACACGCTTTGCTAAATCGGAAATTAGCCAAAATGTAGCCATTGCCGATACCACCCTTACGCTTATCGTATACGACGGGAAAAAAGAAGCCACGGTTTCTACCAACGTATTTACAGACGAAGGGCTTGCGCAAGCGGTCAAGGACGCAGAGGCACTGCTTGCCCACGTACCCGAAGGCGAGTTTGAAGCCTTCCTCTATTCGCAGGAGGCGGTAAAGGAAGCGCCCTACACGGGTGCCCTTGCCCGCGCATTTGGCGTTGCGGAGCGCGCAGCGCTTTTAAAGGAAGGCTTTGCCCAAATTGAAGCGGGGTATACCGCATCGGGTGCGCTGGTGCTTTCGCAAAGTGTGTACGCGCTGGGGGACAGTAAGGGTGCGTTCCGTTACCTGCAAGGCGAGGAAGTCAATTTTAATACCGTAATTACCCATGAGGACGGTACCGACGGCGCGGGCGCATGTTGTTCGTATACCAACACGCCCGATGTTGTTGCGCAATTTGCCAAGGCGCAGGCGACGGCAAAAGCCGCGCGTAACCCCGTAGAGCCGACCCTTGGCGGGCATACGGTGGTGCTTTCACCCAATGCGGTAGGGGACTTAATGTATTTCTTAGGCATTATGTTTAACGCGAAGGCGGTGGACGATGGCATGTCTTTCGCGGCGGGTAAATTAGGCGAAAAGGTATTTGGCGAAAACTTTACCCTGCGAGACGACGTAAACCACCCCGATTTAATGAAAATGTACTTCGACTTTGAATCTACCCCCCGCCAAGCGCTTCCCCTTATCGAAAACGGCGTGGTAAAAAATTACCTGTATGACAACAAGCGCGCCGCGAAGCATGGGGTAAAATCCACGGGGCATAGCCTTGGGTATGCGGGTGGTTATCCCGTAAACATGGTGGTGGAAGCAGGCGATAGTTCGTTGGAGGAAATGATTGCGTCTACCAAAAACGGAATTTTTATCAACGAATTTCATTACACGAATTTCGTAAATCCCCGCAATTTGCAAATTACGGGGCTAACGCGCAACGGGGCGTTCCTTATAGAGGACGGTAAGCTGGGAAGCGCCATTTCCACCGTGCGCTTTACGGGAAGCCTGCTGGAGGCGTTTTGCAATATTACTGCCATCTCCAAGGAGCGTGAACTGGTAAGTGGCTTTGGTATTATGCTTGTACCCGCAATGCGGATAGAAAATTTTCATTTTACGAGTAAAGCGTAGCTTCAATTTTTTTCGCGGTGGGGGTTACGGCAAGCCCGCCCTTAGATGTTTCCCGCAGGGCTTCGGGGATGGCTTTTCCTACCTCGCCCATGGCGGTGATAACTTCGTCTATGGGAATAACGCTTTTTATGCCCGCCAGTGCCATATCGGCGCTGATAATCGCCACCGAGGTTGCGGCGGCGTTGCGCAGGGCACAGGGGACTTCTACCAGCCCTGCAACGGGGTCGCAAACCAGCCCCATTAGACTTTTTAACGCCAAGGCGGCGGCATGTCCACACATAGTGGGTGTGCCGCCCTTTATTTCCACCAAGGCGGAAGCCGCCATAGCCGACGCCGATCCGCATTCCGCTTGGCAGCCTCCCACCGCCCCCGAAATAGAGGCATTACGCGCAATTACCATGCCAATGCCCGATGCGTTTAACAGCCCGTTTATTAGGACTTCTTCGGGTATTTGCAAGCTGCCGAGGAGGGCGACCAAGCAACCGGGGATTACCCCCGCACTGCCCGCCGTTGGCGCGGCAACCACCTTGCCCATACAGGCATTGGTCGCCATTACGGCAAGGGAATTGTACACCGCACTGCCCAGCAACTGCCCCGAAAGGGATTTGCCGGCGTCTACATATTCTTTAAGCAGAAACGCTTCGTTGGTGATTAGCCCGCTAAGGGAGCGGGTGTTGGGGGAAAGCCCTTCTTCCACGGAAGCACACATAATGGTAAGGTGGCTTGCCATTTTTGCGAAGATTTCCCCTTCGGTTATTTGCATATCACAGGCGGATTGCTGTAATACAATGCGGGAGATGGCGACATTGTTTGTATTCGCCGCTTCTATAAGCTGCGCAACGGAAGAAAAGTCTATTTGCATGGCTGTACCTCTCAGTCAATTTTGGGCAGGTAAATGGCGGTGATTGCATTTTCTAAGCCCAGGGCGGATTGGGTAACGGCTTCGCTGATTGCGTCGCCGGTTTCCACAATGGTAATTGCTTTGCGGGTGTCGTTTTTAGATTTAAAAAAGCGCATACGTTCAATGTTTACGCCCTTTTCCATAAAAATGCCTGTAATTTGGCTAACCGCGCCCATATAGTCATAAATTTCCACAATAAGGGTGTTTAGGCTGCCCGTGTATTCAATTTCAATGCCGTCAAGGGAGGTGAGGCGTATGTTGCCCCCGCCTACGGATTCGCCAATTATCTCGGTTTTTGCTCCCGAAGAGGCTTGTGCTTCAATAACGATGGTGTTGGGGTGGGCGTTGGGCAACTGAACGGTTTGGAAGGAAAATTGCATACCCTGCGCCGCCGCGTCCTGTAGACTGGTGCGAATGCGCACATCGTCGGTACGATAGCCCAGTAGCCCGCCGATTACGGCCTTGTCTGACCCGTGACCCTTAAAGGTTTGGGCAAATGAGCCGTGGAATTTTATCACCGCTTTTGAAGGGACTTGCTTTAGCACCAAATAGGCAAGGTAGCCCAATTGTAACGCCCCTGCCGTGTGGGAACTGGAGGGGCCTATCATTACAGGACCAATAATGTCGAAGATGTGCATGTGAATCACCTCTTTGCTCCACTATACCACTGCTTTGCAAAGTCGTATATAATTATTATGTACGCTACAGAGAATTGTTGTGGAAACCCGCTAATAAACAAGAAACTGCGCAGGGGATAATACCTTGGGGCGTTCTATTTCTAACGCTAAAAAATCCTTATCGCCGCTGATGATTATGTCCACATTTGCGTTAATGGCGGCGTTAAGTATGGGTATGTCCTTCGGGTCACGCATGGATATACCGTCTGTGGGGGCGGGNGCAATTTCATAATCGTAGGTGGTTAATATTTTCTCAAAGCCAGCTATTAAATGTGGGAATTTATTTGTTATTACTTTACGGCATTCCATTAAAATATAGTCACACAAAACAAGGCGGTGGTTTTTACCCGCAAGCGAAAGTGCTTGTGCGGGTACAGAGCTTGCGTTATAAGCAGCGGATACAATTACGTTAGAATCAATCATGATTTTCATACGTGGTTTTTCCCATACCGCAACGCCATTATATCCGCCAGTACCTCATCCTCGGTATATACAACGCTTGCAACCTCTTTTTGGTATTTTTCCATTGCTGCCACAAATTTTGCGGAATGAGTTGCTTCTGTGCAAGTTTTTTCGGGCGTGCGTACTTCAAACGGCAAGCCCCCACGCAAAACGATGTGATTAAATAGCGCATTAATCACATCGGAAGTTGATAAACCTAACGGTGTAAGGATTTTTTCAACCTCTTGCTTTATTTGCGGTTCAACATGTATTGCGTCAATGGCAACCATAATGCACCTCCGTTTTTATTTAGTGTAGTGCTGAGAATATACCACATTTTCTCTCCAATCACAAAAACCACCTGCCCCCTTACCAGCGGTTTGCGTCCTCTACGCATTGCTGGTTTTTTTTCGCCGCGCGAAGTTCTATATAGCAACCGCATAATACGCACATGCCGTTAAGCAGGTGCGTGCAGCTTTTGCAAATTTGCAGGCGTTTTTCATATACCGCGGCGGGCGTTTTTTGCTCGGGGGGTATATTTTTTATGTAGTCTTGGATGGTGGCGTATAGCTCGGCTTGGTTGGTTTCTGCGAGCAGGCATTTACGGCAGGGCTTTGTTTGCATGGTGCGTCCCCCATTTTTTTGCTATAGTGGTGCGCATAATACCACATTTTTGTAAAGGGTGAATTTCATGGACGTGGCAAAAATTATTGCAGATTTGGCGAATTGCCCCTGCGGGCGGGAACATACCGCCCCCCCAATGCGGGTGGAAATTGGCGAGGGCTTCCTTGCAAAAACGGCAGAACTGCTTTACGACTTTCCTCGTAACGTACTGGTGGTGGCGGATAAAAATACCTTAAACGCCGCCGAGGGTATTTTGGACGTGCTAAAAAGCGGCGGTTTCGAATGCACAGTAAAATGTTACGAAAATATGCGCACTGCGGATATAAAAGAGGTGGAGGAAATTGAAGTCCTTGCGCAAGGTTGTGACGGGGTGCTTTCGGTGGGTACTGGCTCGTTGAACGATATTTGTCGCCTTGCCTCGTTTAACGCGGGTAAAAAATTTGCTATTTTTGCTACTGCGCCTTCTATGGACGGGTTTGCGGCAAACGCCGCCCCCATTACCTTTAATAATTTCAAAAAATCCGTGCTGTGCCACGCGCCAATGGTGATTATCGGCGATACGCGCATTCTTGCAGCCGCCCCCGTGGAGCTAAAGGCAGCGGGCTTTGGCGATATGATAGCAAAATATATTGCCATGGCAGACTGGCGCATCGCACATTTAACCGACGGCGAATATTATTGCCCCCGCGTTGCTGCCCTTACCAAGGCGGGTTTGGAAAAAATTATGCACGTAGCGGGGGATGTGCAAAATAATAACCCCCAAGCCGCGGCGGTGATAATGGAGGGACTGGTGCTTTCGGGGCTGGCAATGACGCTTACCAACCTAACCCGCCCTGCTTCGGGGGCGGAACACGTTGTGGCGCATTTCTGGGAAATAAAAAAGCTTGAGAAGGGCTTGCCTTCCGACTTTCACGGGAAAAAGGTAGGCGTAGCTACAATATTAATCGCTTCGATGTATCACTTGCTCACCAAGCGGCAAAACATGACCTTTACACAGGAAGTAGTGGATTGGGACGAGGTGTATAGTGTATACGGCGTAAATTTCGCGGAGGATGTTAAAAAAATGAACAACCCCGCCCCCACGGCTAAAATGGACCCCGCAACACTAACCAGACAGTGGAAAGAAATACGGCAAATTGTTCACGAGGAAATTCCGCCCCTTGGCGAATTAATTGAGCTTATGCAAAAAGTAGGCGCAACCACCAATATCGAAGATATTGACATAAGTCCGGTCGAAAACGATACCGCACTGCGCTACCACGCCTTCATGCGGGAGCGGATAAATTTAACGCGGTTAATACCCATGATGGGCGAATTGCGCCCATGGGTATTGTTAACTGGAAATGAGGAGATGTAATTATGTTTTTAGGTATAGAATTTGGCTCGACCCGCATTAAGGCGGTACTTATCGGTGAGGACCTTTCCCCCATTGCCATTGGCACGCATAGCTGGGAAAACCGCTTAGAAAACGGCTTTTGGACGTACCGCTACCCCGATATTTTGGAAGGCTTACAAGAATGCTATCGTTCCCTAAACGCCGATTACGAAGCGAATCACGGCAAAAAAATCGTCACTCTTTCGGGTATTGGTGTTTCTGCCATGATGCACGGCTATTTACCGCTGGACACGCAGGGGCAGGCGCTTGTCCCCTTCCGCACATGGCGCAACACAACCACAGGGGAAGCGGCGCATCAACTAAGCGAAGCCTTTGACTTTAATATTCCCCTGCGCTGGAGCATTGCCCACCTGCACCAAGCCGTGTTAAACGGCGAAGCCCATGTGAAGGATACTGCGTGCATTACCACGCTTGCGGGGTATGTGCATTTAAAATTGACGGGCGAAAATGTGCTTGGGGTAGGGGACGCATCGGGCGTTTTTCCCGTAAATGGCTTGGAATATGATAAAAAAATGGTTGCAAAGTACGCGGGGCTTGCGCCGCAAATTGACATTGCAAACGTTCTCCCCCGCATACTAAACGCAGGGGAAGCCGCGGGCAAGCTCACCCTCGAGGGCGCAAGGCTGCTGGACCCAACGGGAACGCTGCAAGCGGGTATCCCCTTCTGCCCGCCCGAAGGCGATGCGGGTACGGGCATGGTTGCGACAAATTCGATTGCCAAAAATACGGGCAATATCTCTGCGGGTACATCTATTTTTGCCATGCTGGTGTTGGAAAATTCCCTTTCCCGCCGCTATGCCGAAATTGACATGGTAACCACCCCCGATGGAAAGCCCGTTGCCATGGTGCATTGCAATAATTGCAGCACCGATTTGGACGCATGGATACGCCTGTTTACCGAAGCGTCGCAAAAAATAAGCGGCGCAAAGCCCGACATTAGCGACGTTTATGAAAAACTCTACACCCATGCCCTAGAGGGCGAACCCGACGGCGGCGGGCTGTGCGCCGTTAGCTACCACTCGGGGGAGCATAATACAGGCTTCGACGAAGGGCGTCCCCTGCTGGTGCGCCTGCCCGAGGCAAAGTTTTCCCTCGCAAATACGATGCGTGCGTTGTTATATGCGTCCTTTGCCACGCTAAAGCTGGGCATGGAAAGCATCACCGTAAAAGAACGCGTGCGTATAGAAAAAATTTACGCCCACGGCGGGCTTTTTACCGTAAAAAAAGCCGCGCAAACCCTACTCGCGGGCGCGCTAAACGTGCCCATTACCGTAATGCAAACCGCCGGCGAGGGCGGCGCATGGGGTATTGCACTCCTCGCCGCTTACATGGCGCACGAAGCCCCAACGCTGGATAAATTTTTAAGCGCTTACGTATTCAAAAACAACGCAGGCGAAACAATAAACCCTGCACAAGAAGATGTGCAGGGCTTTGAAAATTTTTTACAACGCTTTGTCGCCGGCTTGGAAATTGAACGAGTTGCAGT
The DNA here is from genome assembly GCA_009786535.1 of Defluviitaleaceae bacterium. Classification (GTDB taxonomy): domain Bacteria; phylum Bacillota; class Clostridia; order Lachnospirales; family WQUN01; genus WQRX01. The sequence goes on from WQRX01000011.1 coordinate 71,466, forward strand.
GGAGAAATTGAAGTAGGTTTATTAATATTTCTGTTGAAATGCCAAGTTTATTTGCATAATCTATTTTCATTGTGCTAGAATGCTCAAGTAACAAAACGCAGCGACCATGAAGTGCGAGAACACCTCATGGCGCGTGTAGGGATGCCGTTCATCACCTAACACACACAGGTCAACAGCCTGCCACTACGTGATTACAGTTTAACATTGTATTGCTTTGCGTTCAAATGCATTTTGTGTGCGGGGCAGTTGTGTTATTTTTGTATGACCGTTATTGCACGGCTAGGTTTTGTTTATATTTGGGTTATCCAAAAGTGTGTAGGTGGTGGCAGATTGTGCGAAGGTATTCGCATCTTCTGCCTTCCTTGCACACTTTTTATTATCCGCCGTCTGCAGGGGGAGGGCCCTTCCCCTGTGTGATGTCGCGGAATAACCCAAAGGAGGAAACAAAATGAAACACAGCTTCAAAAGAAAGATTGCTCTGCTTGTCACCTTAGTGATGATACTTAGCAGTGCAGGGTTCGTATCGGATATACTTACGGTACGGGCAACGGCGATTAATATGCACTCGTCCATGGCTTTAGTAACCGCGTCGACGACTACGCCCTCTGCGTTTACGTCTGTAACATTCACCCTTGCGCCACAAACGGCAATTAACAACCCCGACATTCGCCTAGCGGTTTGGCGTTACATTGGAAATGACACTTGGCTTCCTGTTTTTAGTGGCGAGCAAGTACCCGTAGGTTCGATATTGTATATCGATACTTTCTTTAACCAAGATACGCATGGTATGTGGCGACTTCTTGAAGGTTCAACAATAACCGATACTTGGTTTGATGATGACAAAGTAATAACGCGCCTTATTGTTAACTTCGAAGCAAACCTTATTTTTCATGTATTGGTTAGACTGCCCGCCCCGCAAAATGTGCGCATTGAAGGTAACTACCTCCGTTGGGAGGCAGTACAGGGCGCGCTGGGCTACAGAATCGTCACTGGGTGGTGGCACAATAATACGTATAATAGGCACGTATTTTATGATTTTGATAACCCGCTAACGGTAACCTCATTATCATTAACCAATTTGCCCGCAGGTTTTAGAGCTTCAACGCAAAGATGGATTACTCTTGAAACAATAGCAAAAGATGGCTATGAGTTCATGGGTACACCGGTTACGTTGGATAACCCTGTCATCCCGCCTTTACCCGCACCCAGCCATCCACCCGATACAGGCAATGACAGTAATGGCGATACAGGCGGTGGTGCTACCCCCGCACCTGCCCCGTCCCCTTCGCCATCTCCCGCACCTCTTGCGGTTCAAGCAGAAACGATAATTATCGGCGACTATGAAATTTCCGCTGTGATTGACGGCGAGGAAATTTCCGTAGCCCTTACCGCCGATGAAATTGAAAACCTCATCGACGCCGTACTAGACGCCATCTTCAATGCCATGCAAGCGGGCGAAGCCTATGAACCCACTGTGGTACTGGACTTCACAAGTGATGCCTTCGATGGCGCAACCTCTGTTGCCTTGCCCGGCGAATTGTGGGAGGCGGTAGGCGATGCAAATTTAGGGCTAACCCTTAACCTGCCTGCGGGTGCTATGTATTTTGCGCCTTCCGCCGTGGCAAACATCGGCAGCCAAGCAGGGGCAGAGGTGGTTGCAAGTATTTCAAATGTAGATGCGGCCGAAGCGCTCAGCCCGGTGCAACAAGCTGCCGTAACCGCCACAGGTGACAACGCACTGGTTATGCAAATCACGTTGACCGTAGACGGCGAGTATGTAACAAACCTAGGCGGAATGCTGGAGGTAACCGTACCCCATGAAGGTCTTTTCCCCGCCGCCGTATGGCGCATTACCGCCGAAGGCACGTTGGAACTGCTTAACGCCAACTATAACGCGCAAGCGGGGACGGTTACGTTTTTAACCAACCGTTTATCCTTCTTTGTAATCGGCGAAGCCCCGCAAATGGTGGCAATGGTTCACTTGTTACCCGCCGTACAGCGCGTGCAGTTGACCATTGGTTCTGCACTGTTTACCGTAAATGGTGCAAACCGTACCATGGACGTAGCCCCCTTCATCGCCGCGGGTGACCGTACCATGGTGCCCCTGCGTTTTGTAGCGGAAGCATTGGGCGCGCATGTACAGTGGTTGGAAAGCGAAGCCATTGCCCGTGTGGAACTGGACGGCACAGTCTTGCGCATTCCCGTAGAGGAACTATTACCGGGCATGGACGTGCCCGCCGTCAAACAAAACGATAGAATTCTTGTGCCCTTGCGTTTTGTAACGGAGGCATTTGGTGCGGCTGTCTCCATTTGTGCCGATAATCGTGTGATTAATATTACAAGATAAACCGCCTTTCTCGTAGAAACACAAAAACCCCCGTCAACATGCTCCGACGGGGGTTTGCTATATGTGCGATGCGTAGAAAAAATTCGTGTTCTTGTTAAAGTGCTCCCTTTTCTACCGCATGGGCAGGGGCACAAACGGGCTTGCGATATACGTAATGCCCGCCAGTGTGCCGTCCATATCGGGCCACATGGGTTCTTGGTCGGGTACCCAAAACACGTTTGAAATATGCACATTAGTAATAGGGCGGACGCCGTTATGGTCGTTAAACACCCAGCCTGCGCGGTTTCTGTCGCCGCCCAGCACCCATACGCCGTCTACGGTAATATTGTCAATTGCCCAATGTTCGCCGTCACATACGCGGTAGCCTTGGAAGGTATGGGGCATTCCGCCGTTGCGAAAATCAATGAGATAGCGGAAGGGCGTAATCATATACGCGTTTTCCACAATAATATTGCGGTAAGTGACGTCGCGCACCAGCGCACGGTTGTCGTTGTGAATGGAGATAACCGACTGGTGCAGCGCGTGTAATACATCAATATCTTCAAACAGAATGTCGTAAATTTGTGCGTCGCGGTTAAATTGACCGCCAAACCACGACTCATTACCTGCGTTGGTTTCGTAGCCAATTTCCATGGCTTGTGCCAGGTCTACCCACAGTACTATATTGCGGAAAGTTTGATGCGCCGAGTCGATGGGGCTGTAATTTTTTATCACCAGCGCATCGTCCCACGCGCGCACGAAGGAATTGCTCACATGCACGTGACGGCTGGATTGTACGGTAATGCCGTCACCGTTATTACCCGCCGAAATAATTTTAATATTGTTTACATACACATGCTCGCTATTGCGAAACTCCACCACCCAACGGCTCTGGTTAAAACAGGCGATGCCGTCAATTTCTACATTCTGCTGCCCCCAAACGCGAATGGCGTTGGCATTTAGGCTAAGCACGCGCCCGTCCTGCACAAAATTGGTAGGTCCATGCCCCCAAATAATGCCGCGCCCTTCTAATCGCGTATTGCTACCCATCACCACGCCACCATGTACAACGGCGCCGGGCATGAGTGCCACCGTTTCCCCCGATGCAATGTTTAGCGCGCCGTCTATGCGGTCGGTGATAAGTCGCGCGGTCGGTGAAGGCTCAAAGGGCGGGTTGGCAAACACATGCAGCGCGTCGGTGAGTGGGTCGCCGTTAAATTCCACGGTGTACTGCCCCCATGTGCGCAGGGTAAAAATCACTTCATCGCCCTCGATAATGGGTGTAATACCCGCGCGGGCGGGGCGTACAGTTACGTCTGTTACGCCCTCGGGGCGGCGCACGCGCACTTCTACGGTAGCATTATCCGCCATATCAAACATGGCAACGGCGCTGTCACGAATATAGCGGTCGGGGATTGGCGGGTTTATCCACCCGCGCCGAATATTCACAGGCACGTTGGCTAATTCAATTTCGTGCCCGCCCGCCCTTACTTCCAGCCCGTAAAAACGCGGAATGCTTTCATGCAGGGGAATTGGCGTAACCAATGCACAAGGCGTGTCGTCGTTATTTCCCCCGCCGCAAGCGCTTAACAGCATTAACCCCACCCCCAGCACAATAAGAAAAGTCCATTTTATCATCGCAACCACTCCAGAATATCCGTAAAATCATTTAACTTATGGTCGGCGCGCGGATAGTCTGCCGCGTCGCCCATGGCGAAGCACACAAACCCGCCGTCTATAGCCGCGTCAACGCCTGCCCGTGCATCTTCCACCACTACGCATTGCGCGGGGGAAAGCCCAAGCGCCGCCGCCGCCTTTAAAAAAACCTCGGGGTGCGGCTTCGAATGACTGATGTTATTTCCGTCGGTCACGTTTTCAAATAAATCGCGTAATTGCGTATTGGCAAGTATGCCCTCCGCATTTTTGCTGGATGAACCAATCGCAAGCCGATACCCGCGCTCACGCAAGGTAAGCAGCGCACTGCGCACCCCTTGCGCAACCGAATCGGCAGATAAACTTGCCAGCGACGTGCGGTATAAGTCATTTTTTTGTGTTGCCAAGTGCAGTTTTTCTGCATTTGAGCGCGTCTTATCGCATTTTTCTAAAATAATGTCCAAGCTTTCCATGCGGGAAACGCCGCGCAACCGATTATTTACCGTGCGGTCAAAAAAAATGCCTTCTTTGTCGGCAATGCTTTTCCATGCCTGATAATGCAGTTCGTCGGTATGCACCAGCACTCCGTCTAAGTCGAAAATAATGCCTTTTATGTTTTCCATGTCAAATCCTTCTCACACTTTCGCGCGCGACTAAGTGTACGGGCAAAATGCGTGATTTTTCTTTAATTTTTTTCCCTGCAAGCTGTGCCGCAATCATCTCGGTTGCAAGAATCGCTTTTTCTTTAACATTCTGATGCACGCTGGTTAAGCGCGGCGATATAATTTGGCATAAATAATTATCATCAAAGCCCACGATGGATTTATCCTGAGGTACAGCAACGCCCTTATCGCGCAGACCCGCCAATATCCCTGCTGCAAGCATGTCTGCCGTGGCAAAAATGCCTGTAATGTCTGTCCGTTTGCTTAGTTCATGCCCCAATTGCGTGCCCGCGCTTACATGCAATTCACTTTCATATACCCGCCCTGCGTCAAAGGGTACGCCAAATTCGGCAAGTGCTTGTTTATAGCCGCGCAAACGGCGCGCAATTACATCGTCCTCGCCCATGCTTGGCGCAGCAAATGCAATGGCGCGGTGCCTGTGTTCCAATAAATGCTTTGTCGCTAAATAACCGCCGTGCATGTCCTCTAACCCTACGTTGCATACGCCCTCTGCCGTGATGTAACTGTCTATCAGCACAAAGGGAATACCCAGCGCGCGCACCGCGTCAAAGAATTCACCCGCCGACAAGCCCACCAAGATAACCCCCGCTAAGCGCCACGTTTTGCATACCGTTGCCAGGTCGCGCGCATCTTTTACGCTGCGTACCATGGTGAAATAGCCCCGCTCACGTGTGCTTGTTTCTATACTGTCGATGAATAAATTGTGGAACGGGTCGGTTACAAAGCCGTCGCCGTTTTGGGGTACAACGTGGTTTAACACGCCGATAATCGGCGCAACCTTGCTGGACAATGCACGCGCCGCCAAGCTGGGCACGTAATTATTGCGCGTCATAATTTTGTTAATTTGTCGGCTTAGCGCAGGGGAAACGCGTCCGCCTTTGTTGTGTACTACGTTGGAAACGGTGGTAACGCTTACGCCCGCTTCCCGTGCTATGTCTTTTAATGTAATCATTTGATTCTCCTTTAAAAAGCAGCACCCCCGCAAGAATCGTTGCGCGCTTCCTGTGGGGGTGCGGGGTATTGCAATTGCGTTAACTTTACAGTTCGTCTACAAATTGCTGAATGGGTAGGCTTGCAAAGCTGTCGATGGGTGTGCCACCTATGGACGCTAAAGGCGCGTCGGGGTCTAATCGGCTTGCAAAGCCTTCAAAGTGAATGGACTGCAGGGTAATGGTCGCAGGGGCAAAAGCGCGGATATGCATCCGATTTGTCATGCCCGGGAAGCCGGATGCCCCAAGGTCAATCACAATATCCTGCATTTCGGTGGTAATTTCGGGGTTGCCGCCGCCGCGTAGTACTAAATCAGAAAAACGTGCGGCAAAAATGGGTTGGTCTTCGGGCTGGAAGTGAAGGATTAGACGGTTTTCTTCGCCGCCTGCTTCACCCGACATGCGGATAACCAAATAGCGCATTACGCCAATGTCATCTTTTGCCCATGTGTTTACAGCCTCGCCCCAGTTGCCCATCCAATTTAATGCGTGGGCAAAGTAGTCCTCATAGTCGTCAAAATCTTCGGGGTCAAATGCGCCCGGACGGAATTCAATCAACGCGCCGTCGTCTTGTGCGGTTGCGCGCAGGTTTGCCCAGTTATCCCACCAAATGGGTACGCCGCCCGTGGAAACGCCCGGGTTATTGTGCGGGTCACGCCCAATAAAGTTATTCCACATAATAAAGTCTGCTGCGCCGCCGCGCCGCACCGTACGCAATGCTTCGCCCAAAATCGGACCCGTTTCCGCTACGGTAAAGCCCGCGGCAATGGTTTCGTTGTTTGTTGCGTCAATGGGCTCAACGGGTTCAACGAAGTCAATAGCATACAAGAAAATAGTTGCGGGCGCAAATGCGCGGATATGCATACGGTTGGTCATACCGGGGAAGCCCGATGCCTGCAAGTCGATGTAAATGGCTTGTGTGTCGGTAGTGATTTGCGCCGTGCCGCCGTCGCGGGTTACCAGTTGCGCAAAGGGTGCCATAAATACAGGACCGTCGTTGGGCTGGAAGTGCAATAGCAGTGCATCTTCTTCGCCGCCTTGTGCGCCGCGTATGGTAATGCGCATGTATCGGCAGAAGTGGATATCATCAACGCCCCACATGTCTACCGCTTCGCCCCAGTTGCCCATCCAATCGAATGCGCGGGCATAGAAGTCATCGTAATCGTCAAAGTCTTCCGGGTCAAATGAACCCGGGCGAAATTCGATTTGCACATAGTCGCCGCCCGACGCAGCACGTAGGTTTGCCCAGTTATCCCACCAAATAGGAACGCCTTCGGCGGCTGTGCCCGGGTTATTGTGCGGGTCGCGCCCTGCATACGAGTTCCACGCAAATTCGGTGCGCAAAGCTGCGGGGGCGGGCGGGGGAGCCGGCGTAGGTGCGGGCGTTGCCGCCGGGGTGGGGGTTGGCGTTGGTGCCGGGTCGTCACTGCCGCAGGCAGCTAACCCCGCTATTAATACCAACAGCAATGCGATGGGTAACAGCACATTTTTAATCCGGTTACTTTTCATGCCAATTCTCCTTTTTACTTAGAATAATTGTTTTGTGAATCTTTACAGGTATGCGCGAGGCGTTTCCCGTTAAACTTCGTTCGTAAGATAGCAATATTGCACATAAATGTCAACAGTAAATAAAAATTTTCAGTAAATTTCTTTATCCTCTTGCATTTTGTCTGTAGCTTTTGTATGATGTGCCTAATTTAACGTTAAACTGATTTTGGAGGAATGGTATGAAAAACGAAAACAAGCAAAAATCACCGCTGTCGGCTGTTTTGCTGGGCATTATGACGGTCGCCTGTGCAGCCTTCGCTATTTTTATGTTTGTACGCCCTGTAGAGGCGGCACACAATCCTGATTTGCCCACGGTCATTTTATATGACGGTCCTTCTACCATGGCTACGTCGCAGTCGGCACGCATTTGGGTGGAAGGGCATGAGCTTTTTGTGTTTGACGTAATGGTCAACCACGAACATATTTGGAACCACAATACCATTCCCTCGCGTACGCCTATGGCGTATTTTTGCTTTGAAGGGGAGGTCACCATTGAAGTGGAAGTGCCCGGTTTGGCGCAGGGCATTAGCGAGGTGCATATTTTACCCGCTGCGCTGGGCATTACCCCAACGCTGTATAATAACCGCGTGTCGTTTACCATCAGCGAACCCGGGTTTTTTACCCTCATTTATAACGACCATGTACACCTTGCCACGCATATATTTGCCAATCCCATCGACACAGATATCCCCGACCGTGACGACCCCAACGTTATCTTCATTGACCCCGGGCATTGGACATTAGACGCGATTGTGCTGGAATCTAATCAAACACTATATATTTCGGGCGGTGCGGTGGTTACGTCTATCGTTTTGGTAGATAATGCGGAAAATGTGACCATTCGCGGGCGCGGTGTGATTTGCGGTTACGGCTTCCCCGCATGGAACCAGCCCGGGGCATATGCCCGCGTTCCCATTGACATTCGCTCCAGCCGTGATATTACCGCCGAGGGCTTCATTTTAATCAACGGCAACGCATGGAAGTTTAATTCTTATAACTCAAGAGATTTGTTTGCGTCAAACATTAAAATTATCAGCGGGCGGCAAAACGGTGACGGCTTTACTTTCCAGTCATGCCGTAACCACCATGTAGTGGATTCGTTTGTGCGCACATGGGATGATTCGCTGGTAATTAAAAATTACGCAGGGTCGTCGGATAATATCACCTTCGAGCGCATTCAAATATGGACCGATTTAGCGCAATCTATGGAAATCGGTTACGAAACCAACATGGGGCTAACCATTAATCCCACCATTTCGAACATTACTTTCCGTGATATTTTTGTGCTGTATAACAATCACAAGCCTATCATTTCTATCCATAACGGTGATGATGCGCTTATCTATAATATTCTTTACCAAAACATTATCGTAGATAACGCCTTTATGCGCGGTGACCACGGGCATAACAACGAACTCATCGAATTTAATATGATAAAAACCCATTGGTCTACCGTTACAGACGAATGGGGGCAAATCCGTGATGTGGTTATCGACGGGCTAATCGTACATCGCACCTTGTACGGCACAGTTCCCATGTCCAACTTTTGGGGGCATAACGAGTATCACACACTGGAAAACGTAACCATGCGCAATATTTACATCTTGGGCGAACGCATTACGACCTTGCAGCAGCTTCGCGCCCATGTAAATCCCTATGCGTTTAATATCGTAATCTATTGAGGTGAGCTATGAATAAAGTATATGTAATTGCATGTTGCACGGTAATGGTTGTATCGCTGGCACTGGGTATTTTCGCCTTCGTTACGCGTGGCGGCGAGGACAGCAACATTACTATTGTACGCACGCCCGCGCAAGCCGAGGCAGAATGGCCGCCCGCCGTTTTTAACCCCATGTCACTGATAGTTGAATTGCCCGAAACGCCTAACTTGGCAGAGGGCAGACCCGTACACGCGACTTCGTTTACGGACGTGTACGTTCCCGCAAATGCGGTAGACGGTACAGTCACTTCTTATTGGGAGAGCCATGGCTTTCCCGCCGATTTTACGATTACGTTGGACGGCGTTCATCAGGTAAGTACGGTGGCGGTATCGGTTAATCCTTCGTTGTTGTGGGAGGCGCGCTCGCAAGCATTTGAAGTGCTTGTTTCTACCGACAATGTAAATTTCAACACGGTTGTCCCCCATGCGTTGCACGACTTTGACCCGCTAACGGGCAATACCGTTCGGTTAGACTTTGCACCCACGGCGGCACAGTATGTGCGCGTACACTTTACGGCAAATACCGCTACTCGCACCATGGGTGCGCAAGCGGCGGCAATTCGCGTATTTGGTTCATAACCCCATAAATTAAGGAGGAAACAGTATGAAAAAATGGTTTGCATTCTTGGCGTTACTATGCGTCGCATTATTTTTAACAGCCTGCGGGGATGGCGGCGGTACGCAGGGCAGTCAAGGCCCTACCGCACCCGGCGGTGAACTTCCCTCTGAAGAAGTGCTGTATGAAATTGCAGACATTGCGGTAGATGTAGTAAATCCGTATTTAACGGCGACCATCACCTTAGGCAACTGGCCGCCCGATACCGCACCCGCGGCAGAGCTTGCACTCTTTGACGGCTTCCGCGATATTATGCGCAGGCAATTCCCCAACGTTACGGTTGTTCCTGCATTTTTTTCCTACACGCTAACCAGCTATTTGCCGATGGCACTGGGCGGTACAGCGCCCAACTTATTCCAGCCCCCGTTTACCGACCCGCAGTTGCTGATTAACCAAGGCTTGGTTGCCGATGTAACCGATGCGTTGGCAGAATTTGGCTTGTTGGAAAAGTTTAGCCCCGCCTATGTTGATTTGCTGGGGCATGACGGGCGTTTATTCGGTTTACCTCGCGACGGTTATGTGCTGGGTATGCATATAAATGTAGACTTATTCCGTGAAGCAGGGCTGGTAGACGAAGAGGGGTTGCCCCTTATCCCAACCACCTTGCAGGAGGTGGCTGAAAAAGGGCGCATTATCCGTGAGGAAACGGGTGCAGCCGGGCTTGTTTTCCCCGCAAGCGAAACCTTTGGCGGTTGGTTATTCACCAATATTGCATGGAATTTTGGCGCTACGGGCGAACATGCCATGCAATACCAAGACGCAAACGGCAATTGGCGCGCTAACTTCACCTCGCCCCCGATGGTAGAGGCGTTGTATTTTATGCGTGCATTGCGTTGGGACTATGATATTTTAAATGCAGACGCGACCACCACCGACTGGGCAGGTTCGCACAATATTCTGGGTACGGGGCGCGCAGCAATGAACTTTGCGGCAAACGATGCGGTAGCCGAACCCACCGCAGGGCGTGGGCTTCCCGTTGACAGCTTTGCTCTTGTGCCGTTCCCCGCCGGACCTGTGAATGCATATGCCTTAACGGGCGGTACCGCCTTTATGTTTGCCCCCCAAACCACCCACGACCAAGCCATTGCGATTTTACATTTCTTAGAAATTATTGGCGTATTGCCCGTAATTACAGACGATACCGTAGCGGCAATGCGTGCGGGGGCTATTTCTGCCCGTGACCGCGGTGTGCCTGTGTTGCCTCCCATTCCCGCTTGGGCAGACGAGGATTTTATTGCGCAGCAGCGCGCCATTGCTAATGAATTTTCGAACGTAGATATGCGTTTGTTTAACGATTTCTTTGATTCGCTGGTAGATGGGCGCGTTGCGTTGCGGGGCGAAGAACCCATGTTTACCCAGCAGATGTACCGCGATTTAACGGCGGCAATTCAACGCATTATCACCCGCGAAAATGCCGACGTTTTCACCGCATTACAACAAGCCGAAGACCGCTTCCAAGAATTCTTGGATGATATGGTAAACCGTTAATCATGGCGAAGGCTAAACAGCACCTGGGCGGCTGGTTAATCATGCTGCCCGGGATTGCTCTTTTCACATTTTTCTTGTGGGTACCGCTTTTGCAAAGCGTGCGCATGAGCTTTTACCGTACCGTAAATATTGAGCTGGTCGAGTTTGTGGGCTTGCAGAACTATATCAGCATATTTGGGCGGCAGGAATTTCAACAGGCATTGCGCAACACCTTTGTTTATACGGGCTGGTCGTTGCTGATTGGCTTCTTGGTACCGATTTTTTTGGCACTCGTAATTGGGGAAACGTTGCGCGGGCGCGGGTTTTTCCGCACGGCGGCGTATTTGCCTAATATTTTGCCCGGGCTTGCTGCGATGATTCTTTTTAGCCGCTTCTTCTCTGCGGAACCTACGGGCGTTATTAACATTATTATGAGTTGGATTGACCGCGGACCGTTTACGTTTTTAACGGAAACCAACATGGTTATCCCTATTATTGTGCTGGTGTCTACTTGGCGGGGCGCCGGGGCAACCGCGCTCATTTATATGGCGGGCTTAGCGGGCATTAACCCCGAATTGTATGAAGCCGCAACCATAGACGGTGCGGGTATTTTTAGGCGTATCCGCCATATCACCATTCCCGCAATTTTTAACTTGGGGTCTACATTGCTTATTTTACAAATCATTGCCGTGTTCCAAATTATGTACGAGCCTATGGTACTAACGGCAGGCGGACCGGATAATGCCTCGCTTTCCTTGATGCTGTATATGTGGAATTTGGCGTTTAGCGGGGTCATGGATATGGGGCGCGCTTCGGCAGTTGCTGTAATTACGGCGTTAATTTTGCTGTGCTTTACCGCGCTGTATTCCTTTGTAAATAAACGCCGCACAGAATGGGAGTAAAGGGATGAATAAAACAAGAACGGGGATTATCCGCGATTATGACGCGAGCCGCCTTAGCGTAAAAATTGCTTTAGTTATCGTGTATATACTGTGCGGGTTAATTGTTTTGGTGGCTATGTTCCCCATTTACTGGGTAATCATGGCAGGATTTATGAACCTGCGCGAATTTATGTCCAGCACTAATATTCACCCCGAAGCATTTGAACTTGCCCGTTATACACAAACGTGGCGGCAACTGGGCATTATGCGCAATTATTTAAACTCATTATATTTAATTTTGGGCAGTGTGTTTTTTGCGCTGGTGTCCAACGGGTTGCTTGCGTATGGGCTGTCTATTTTAAAGCCCAAGGGCTGGGGCATTATCCACAAGCTGGTAATGGTTTCGTTATTAATCCCAACTACCCTTGCGTTGGTGCCGTTGTTTATGAGCTTGACGCGCTTTGGGCTTGTGGGCTTTTTTACCCCGTTGTGGATGGCGGCAGGTGCGAATGCGTTTTATGTTGTGGTATTTCGGCAATTTTTTCTGTCGTTACCGTCGTCGCTCATTGATGCAGGGCGCATAGATGGCTGCACCCAAATGGGCATTTTTATGCGTATTGTCATGCCTCTTTCGAAGCCGATATGCGTAGTAATTACAATTTTTACCGTAAACGGGGCGTGGAGCGACTTCTTGCTTCCGTTTTTGGTATTGCGCGGCACGCCGTGGCAAACGGTAATGGTGCGGTTGTTCGAATTTTCTACCCAGCAGACCATTAACCACGACGATTTGATGCGCGCCGTTGTATTTTCGATGATACCCCCCATTATTTTATTCTTTTTCTTCCAAAAGAAGCTTACGGAGAATATCGTTTCTGTAGGGATTAAAGGATAGCGAGAGGTGCTTTATGGCAAAACAAGCCGACAAATATTTTGAAACACAGCCGTGGCAGGTAATTGAGCGCGGCTATGACACGAATTATGCCAAAGTAAGCGAATCCGTTTTCGCGCTGAGTAACGAAACCTTGGGTATCCGCGGCAGTTTTGACGAAGGCGGAAACGTGGAAAGCCTGCGTGGTGCGTACATCAACGGTGTATATGAAATTGATGAACTTCCGCGTTCGTACAAGGGTATTGTGGACAAGACCCATTTTATGGTACCCGCAGCAGACTGGCTGTACACGCAAATTAACATTGACGGCGAAATACTGGATTTGAGTAAGATAAAGTTTTCTGCCTTTGAGCGGGTCTTGGATATGCAAAAGGGCACGCTTACACGGCGGTTTGTTTGGCATACCGCGTCGGGCAAGGATGTGCAGTGTAATTTCACCCGTTTTGTGGACATGAACCATGGCGAGCGTGCGTACCAAGAGATAGTGCTGTGCGCGATAAACGGCGGCGCGGCGGCTAATGTAACGAGCGGCATTTCTTTTGACACAAAGCATGTTGGGCGCGATAAATGCTTTTGGGAAGTACAACAAAAAGATTGCGCCCCTAACGGAAGCTGTGAAATTATTGCCGTTACGCAGCGCAGTAAGCAGTCAGTATATGCGGGTGCGTTGGTACAGTTTAATGATGGGGAAAAAGATTGCATAGACGAGTTATGTGTATTGGACAGTAATGACCGTATTGTTGCGCGAAGGGTAACAATGCAATTAACAAAGGGCAAACCTGCAAGCATTATTAAGCGTGCCGTTATTTTATACGACCATACCGAAGGCGGGCAATTGCGGGCAAACGGTGCGGCAAAGCTGCAAGAAAGCGCAAATATGCCTTATGAACAGGCATTAAAAGCCCAAGAAAATTACTGGGCGCGCCACTGGCAATTAAACGACGTGCAAATTACTCCCGCACCCGCCGAAGCCGATGCAGTGGCGGAAGAGCAGCAGGGCATTCGCTTTTGTTCCTTCCAAATGGCACAAACCTATAAGGGTGGCAATGTGCGGCACAACATTGGCGCAAAAGGGCTAACGGGGGAAGCCTATAACGGCCACGCGTTTTGGGACACAGAGGCGTGTTGCTTTCCCTTCTATTTATTTACCAACCCCGAAGCCGCAAAGAGTTTGCTGGTTTTTCGTTTTAATACGTTACCTCAGGCGCTGGAGCGCGCAAAAATGTTGGACTGTGAAGGCGCTTGCTATCCCATCGCCACATTAAACGGCGAAGAGGCGTGTAACCTGTGGCAACATGCAAGTTTACAATTTCAGCCCTCTTCTGCGGTGAGCTACGGCATTTGGCACTACGTTACCGTTACCCGCGACGAGGAATTTTTATGGCAATACGGCGCGGAAATGCTCTTGCAAATAGCCCGTTTCATGGCAAGCCGCGTTGGGCAAAACCCGCATAACGGGGCATATGGCTACTACGGCGTAATGGGTCCCGATGAATTTCATATGATGGTAAATAATAATGCGTACACCAATTATATGGGCAAGCGTGCGCTGGAATACGCAACAGACGTACTAACGCGCATGGAAAGCGAACACCCCACCGCGTATCGTGGGATGGCAGAAAAAACGGCTCTAAACCCGGCGGAACTCGTGCGTTGGCGTGATATTGCCGAGCATATGGCAATTCCCGCTACTCCCGAGGGGCTCATCGAGCAGCACGACGGCTATTTTGACCTGCCGTACATTGATGTAAACGCCATTCCCATCGAAGAATTTCCCCTGTATACCCACTGGTCGTATGACCGTATTTATCGTACCAGCATGATTAAGCAGCCCGACGTGCTGATGTTTTTGTACCTCTATAATTCGTCCTTTACGCCGGAAGAAAAGCGCATAAATTACGAATATTACGAGCCGCGCACCATTCACGAATCCAGCCTTTCGCCGTCGGTGCATTCTATTTTAGCTGCGGAATTAGGGCGTATGGACGAAGCAACGCGCTTCTTTGGTTACGCTACGCGGTTAGATTTGGACAATTATAACCGTAACACCTGCGAGGGTTTGCACACCACCAGCATTGCCATGGCGTGGATAAACATTGTCTACGGCTTTGCGGGCTTGCGCAGCGACGATGCGGTTTTGCATTTTGCTCCCCGTATGCCCGACCGCTGGCAGGAGTTGCGTTTTCGTTTAAGCTGGCAAGGGCGCGTGTTTTCCGTGGAAATGAAAAAGGACACGACCGCCTTTACCCTGGAATCGGGTGACGCCATGCCCTTAATTGTTTACGAAAAAGAAGAAATGCTTTCGCCTGTCGCAGTACTGGTAATTGCACAGGGATAAAAACCTATTTAATAAATCCTATATTCCCCCGCAAGCATAAGCAGACAGAAAAGGTACAGGCAATTATCGTAGTAACGCCTGTGATTGATGCGCAAGGGCGTTGCCCAAAAATCGCGCACCCATTGCAAGCGGTGCGTGCCTTCCGCCGCCAGCGAACCCGCCGCATTTGTTGCGATAATCGCCGTCGGGTGCATTGCGGGAATGTCCAGCGGTGTGCCGTCCAGCAAATACGAATCATAATCCATGAGGTTTGTGTTAGCCGAAAACCACGCCTGCAAGCGGTCAACCGCCGCAGTAAGGGCGGGGGTTTTGCCGTACCATGCCGCGTCCAGCCCTATATTCATTGCTACGCGGTAGGCGTCGGAATAAAATTCCTGCTTTTTGTTGGGGCGCAGTACGGGTGTGCCGTCGTATTCCGCATATTCGCTCGCCATGCCCGTTACAGGGTGGCAGGAAATTTCGATATACTTTCGGCTGGCGTCTGCGGCTTTTTTCCAAAAGGCGCGGTCCTCTTCGTTTGCGCGTTGGGCAAAAATTTCATAAAAATGCGGCAGATGATACGACGGGTCGGAATATGGTGATTCGGGGATAAATTTTATCAAATGGTTAGAAGGCTCCCACATGGGGTCGCCGCCTTCTACCAACTCATGCTGATGCACGCAGTGGCGCAGAATATCCCGCGCTTGAGCGGAATAATTATAGGGCGCAGCCCCTTCGCCCCAGCGTGCCGCCGCGAAGAATAATGCCAGTGCAAAGTATTCCTCGCCGTCGGGGGCAGGACCTTCGTAGTTTTTTGTGCCGTCTGTTTTTACGCTCCACGCGAAGTAGCCTTCATATTTTCCGCTGCTGTGGTGCATGTACGTTTTGCTAAACAGCCACAGCCTGTCAAAAATGTCTTTCCTGTTCAATTGTACCGCCATCATCATGCCGTAGCTCATGCCCTCCGACCGCGCGTCGTTGTTGCCCGTGTCTAGCATATAGCCCATGTTTGCGCCCATCTCGAAGTAAATGCGCCGCGTCGGGTGAAAGAACATTTCATCAAATACATCGTTAATCCGCATAGTGATATCAAACGGAGAAATGCCGATTTCCGCAAGTAAATTAGGGTACGACTCCATTAAAACGCCACCTCTTTATGCGTTTGTGCCGAATCGTAAATCGCCTGCATCATCTGTGCGGTGATGATTACCGTGTCGATATGGGACGCCAGTTTTTCGCCCGTTTGTACACAGCGCACAAAGGCGTCAATTTCTTCTTGGAACATGTCGTTGAACATATTGTCGGCGTCAAGTTCGGAAGTGACTTCGGTTAGCTTGCCGTCCTTTGTGCCGAAGAGGGTGTAGTTCCCGCCGTATTGCAGGCGAATGCCCGCTTTTGTGCCCATAAAGTCGATAAACATGCCGCCTGCGTTAATATTTTCTGCCCATGCGCCGTTTACGGATACCACAGGTCCTGCGGTGCGGATAAGGGCGGTCATGGAATCGTCTACATCAAAGATGCCGTCGGGCGTAGGCGGTCCCGCCCACATGTCTTCGTATACATAGGCATTAATGTCGTTACCGAGCTTTGAAAAGGTTTCGCCGGAAACGGTGTGTACAGCGGGGTCGCCGCAGCAATACATAACAATATCCAGAAAATGCACGCCCCAGTCGATGAGCGCGCCGCCCCCCGCAATTGCCTTGGTGGTAAACGCGCCACCCAAACCGGGGATAGAGCGATGTGCGCGGAAGCTTACGTACACGTGGTATACCTCGCCAAGGTCGCCCGCGTCGATGTGATTTTTGATGCGGTTTACCGCTGTGTTAAAGCGGTTTACCACGCCAATGTTTAGTGTTTTTCCCGTTTCGTGCTGGGCTTTTTGCATTTCCAGCGCTTCGGGGTAGGTGCGGGCCGCGGGTTTTTCGCATAATACGTGCTTGCCCGCGCGTAAGGCTTCGATGGCAATGTCTTTATGTCCGTTGTTGGGTGTGCAAACAGAAACGGCGGTAATTTCGGGGTCGGCTAGGGCTTCCCGATAATCAGAAATGGCAATGCCGCAGTTATAGTCTTCTACGGCTTTTTGCGCCCGTTCGGGGATAATGTCGCAGAAATACTTAATCTCCGCCTCTGCATTTTTCATGTACGCGGGGATGTGCGCCGCGTTGGCGATTGTGCCACATCCGATAACGGCTACTTTCATGGAATTTCCTCCAAAAAATATGATGGTAAAAACATAGCACACAAGGGCATTTATGGCAAATCTATCTTCTCCTTGCGCTTCACAATTTTCAATTTATACAGCACCAATAGAAGTCATTAGGGGTGAATGTCCGAAAGGAGCAAACCCAATGACCCGCAAACAGGCACTACATAAGGCGTTAGAAGCCCCAGAAGCCTTGCCGCAAACAGATGGCCCGACCCCCCCGCATTAGAAGCCCAAACCGCCGGTGAAATACTCCGTGGCATGATTGCCGACCTTCCTCTCACCGGCTTGACGGAAAAAACCATCTTCGATTCCATCAACCAATTCATTGCCGACCACGGCCGTACCCCTACCGTGACGGACTTTAAAAAAAAGGGCTACCGCCGCATCCCGTCATTAAACTCCGCTTCGGCATCACCCTGCGGGAATTTCTTGACCTGTATTACCCGAAAGAAACCCCCGAGCAATGGCAGGATTTTTTTACCAAACATTATCACGAAATTAAACCTACTTCCGCCGAGCAGTACAACGCCGACCGCCAAACGGGTAGCCCGCAATGGCAGTTCATCGCTAAAATGCACGGCATAAAAAAATGGATTGATTGGCTCATCCATTGCGACATCATACCCTATGTAGCCGAGCGCACTCATTACGATGCACCGCGCCCGAAGCTGACCAGCACCTACACCATGACATGCACTTCAAAACGCGAGGGGAGTAAGCCTTTCACCGTTATTAAATCCATTGACGGCGTAATTCGCATGATTATGGATTTACCGCTTTGACGGGAAGAAATTGTGGTGTACCAACCGACGGAAGGTGCGGATTTGAAGCAGGGTTTTAATAATCGATAATGATGGGATATTCTTTTAACAATGTAATGTTACTTTTTGGGCAATACAGCAGCTAATTTCTCAAGGTACTCTAATGCTATATGCACATTTATTCCTATACTAGGGTCGATTTTTACGTTGCCATCACCTAAATCAGTTATGACATTAGGCAACACTCTATATTTGTTGTTATCAAAGATAACTTCCTTTGCAAAACAATCAAAATATTCAATCGTATGCGTTACACTATTATACATTGTTGATATGACTTCTGCATGAAACTCAATAATCATAACTTGAAATTGATTTAAGCATTGTTTAAGGTCATATTCTTCAAAAAACTCATATTTCAATGAACCCCAATCAAAGGAGTTGTTATTTATTAAATGCTTTTTTTCAATAATAAAATGCCTCCATGAACTACCTTCATAATTCATATTTGACGTTATTGGCATTGAACAATGAACAGCAAAGTTGCGCAATTTATAAAAAAATCGATAAATCCAATACTTGTCATAAAACTTTGAAGACCTTCTGTTGGGGTCTTTATTCCAAAATACTTTTGGATTGGAACCAATTTCACCGACTTTCCTTTGATGCTGGTCATGACGGTCTACATAAACGTGAAAACTACCCAATAGATTCATGAAGTATCTATTAATTTTTGGAAAATAGGATAGCAACTCTACTTCTGTTTTAGCCAAAGCCAAACAATCTTCATAACATTGTATGCACTTAACTACCTCCGCTAAGTTATCATACATCATATTAAAATACGAACAGTGCAACATAAAACCCTCAATTGAATTTAACTTTCTTTCGATATTATCTAATGTATGAAGGGATATTTTGTCGCCATAAACCAATTCTTTAACTTCTCGATTTATTGACCAGTACCCTAAATATATCTTCAAAGTGAATCATCCTCGTCGCGTGTTTGTCTAATTACATCGGTGACCCGTAGCATTTGCATAATACGATTTGGCAGGATAACACACTCCGGCGGTTAGCCTGCTCTAATCATAAGTTTTCAATGTTCCTTCAACAACAAACCCCTCATAATCATTTGCTATCCATTTCCAACGAACGACCCTTTTTGTCAGATTAAGATTTTTTATCGGATTACATACGAAGCAGACGGAAATATCATCAATATTTTGTTGTGCGATAGCAAGATAATAACTATTTCCAAGTTCATTAGCAGTTGAATATTCGTTGTTTGTAATTGATATTGTATCTCCAAGCGAGCTTACGCTTTTCACTTCATAATAATTTTCTGTTCCATCTCTTTTTAAGACTTTAATATCATACCCAAGATTGCGTTCGGAAACGTCTTCGACTTTTTTCGTTTCTTCAAATGTTTCAAGAAGTGCGGCGACATTTTGTTCAACTCTGCGCCATTTTTTAAAATGACTATCCAATTAGCTCATGAAGCGTAATTTTGCGAGAAGAAGCACAGGCATTAACAAGGCGAGAAAAGATGCCCAATGTGAACCAGCGACGATTA
>WQRX01000012.1 GCA_009786535.1 Defluviitaleaceae bacterium
ATTATCGCTTCTCTTTTATCGTTTGATATTGGTTTTGCCAATGTAATCCACTCCTTTGATTACATTATATATCAAAACTACGTTATGTTAAAGTGCTATATACTGTTCGCGGGGGAATAAAAAAACCTATGACTAAGGACAACGCACGGGACTTTATACGAAAGTATGGGGATACTGCGAGAGCTGTATGTCCAGAAGTTCCTGAAAACGTGCATCCTCATTTGTTTCGTCACTCTTGTGCAATGAGCTTATATCGAAGTGGAGTACATTTAACCCTTATATCTGAGTGGTTAGGACACGCAAACTTTGAAACAACACTTATCTATGCACACGCCGATACGGAGATAAAACGACAAGCGATAGAAAAAGCAATCCCTAAAGACAGCTTGTTAAGCGAACACATAGATACAGAGAGATACAAAGTTGACGATGATGAACTTCTTAAAGAGCTTTGTGGATTAAGGTAGCTCATTGTTATCAGGAATTATTTTATGGATTGTTATGTTATTTCGCATAATAATCCATTTTTTCGAGAGGAAAAAAGAAAATTCCTGATAACAATGAATTTAGGATTAGGCGCTAAGGAAATGAAAGAAGCTGCGTAATTAATCCCCGGCGGATGCGTGGCTTCGTTATGCGTTCGCCGGGTAAAACGATAATCCAAAAAAAGAGGAGATGTTATTATGTTGAACAATGTATCGCTCATGGGAAGACTTGCGAAAGACCCCGAACTGCGCTATACGACCTTAAACAAGGCTTCATGCTCAAGCGGAAGATTAACGCAGGGCAAATTTTCAGCGTATCCGGGGTGTGCGTAAGTCTTGCCCCTAAAATGCTCCGCAGATACAAGCGCATCGAATTGGTAGATACCGCTACCGGTGACGATGTGCATTTTATTTTGCCAAAAAAAGTGGTGTTCAAGGTAGGCCATGTTTATAACTGCTATTTTGACCACCCCATCGGCAACCGCCCTGTAAGTATCAATAAACCGCCGGGCGGTTTTACTAGTGCCGATTTGGACTTGCCCACTAACGGCTTCTTGGGTTCAGAGGATTTTGGCGTATATCACGAGAAGCCTGCGGTAGAAAAAACAAGCGATATTAAGGAGGAAAACAACCATGAAGCAAGTAACAACAACGAAACAACCCACACAGATGATTAAACATCTTCTGAGCTTAACTTTAGCGGTGGTGTTGTTATTTTGCCTGCAAACAACGGTTTTTGCAGCAAGCCAGGGAACTGTTTTAACGGTAAATCCTGTGCTGAACGTGAGCGATGCGGAAGATGAAGATTATCCGTCAGCGGAAAGCATTATTCCCATAATCGCAGAACCCGTATGGGCGTGGCATCCCATTAGTGTGGTAAATGAGCCTATGAACGGATTTAACGCGGTGCGCCGCACCTATGCGTTACCCCCTGATGTAAACCCTGCCGTAATATCAACAGCAGGGTTTGAAATGTTCGGGCAGCAATTTACCTTCGCCTATGTACTGCAACAGCCCACATCAAATGAATCATTCATTGAGATGCGGCAATCCGTAACCATTGAAACCCGCACCCGAAACCTTGACGACATCTTGCCGAACTTGGAACAGGATATTTGGTTTGAGCGTGATGGTTTTGCGGGGACATTGGTTTTGGATATTCACTCCATCACCAGCGAAGTAGCGGGCACATCGCGGCACACATCTACCGCCACACGGCAACGGACATTTCCACACCTATCATCCCCTGATAACTCCCTCATCCCCCGCACCATCACAGACGGGGGTACGACATTCCATTTATCTTCCGTGGATTGGCAATCAAGCAGCATTTCATCGGTAGATGGGCATCCTGTGGCTTCAAGTCATACGGCACACGCCACATTTACGGCGCAAGTCACCCAAACCCGCACCACAGGCTACACCGTTACCGCCGAATATGTCGGCACGGTGTTTCGGACTACCCAGGGCAAGACGTTGTTCACAGCAATATTCTATGGTGAGCCTATCATTGAAATATGGCTTGAAGAAACCGAACCCGAGCTGGTTATTGAAATTCATACGGAATCTGAATACGAGCCTGTTCAAATGCATGAACAAAGTAGTAGCGACGGTACAGGTAACGGTCTAACCACAGCACTTGCAGTAATCGGCACACTTCTCGCCATCGGTGCGCTGGGTGTGGGCGGTTTCTTCTTGGCGAGGCATTTTTTAGGATACAACGTAACCGTATACAGCATTGATGGCCCCAGGGAGATTGTTAAGGCGGGGAAAATCAAACTGGACGTAACCAGCCCCGAGCCAACAATCGTACTGGATGATGCCGTGGTTAAAACCCCGCGCAAACAGACAGATATATCATCCAGATTGCACAGCGGTCAGTACCGAAACTCATCAATAAAGTCGTGCGGGTGGTACTGCATGACCAAGAGGCATTCCATGAAGTGCCGGAAAAGGCAAAGGGTTTGCCTGTTTATGAGTTTGAGGTCAACTTTTCCCACGACGACGAACCGAGTGCGGCAGCCGATACTGCGGAAACGGGCGGGTATCTTGTTGGGGGTGATGTCTCTGATTCTTAACTAAGTACCGTTCTAATCATTCCAACAGGCAGTTAAAAGGAGAAATTTATGCAGAAAAACAAACCGGCAGAAACAAGATTCATCACCAAAGGGCTGGTAGGCGTTGTGGCGACCTTTGCTTTCGTACTCATGTTACTTGTGACTCCGGCTACGGTTTACGCAGATAACACAGCCCGTTTCAATAACAATTTCACCAATCCCAACTGGCAAAACATGCACCACTACGACCACTGGAATTGGCGGCATAATTGGGCATACCAAGCCCCCCAATACCAATTTGAAAACACCTATTCCTACGACCAATGGGGGCGGCCGACCACTTCCAATGTCGCTCCACAGCACCCGCAAAATATCCGTAGGGATAGGCACGCAGCGGCACTCCCGCCCCCGCATGGCTCTGCTACCGGATTTTTCGGTGGGGAATTTCCTACAGGGCAGGCGAATCCCTTTGCGCCGAGGTACAACAATAACCCTAACGCCAGCCGTGCCGTTGCCATTGAAGAATCAGTATTTGCGCTACGCCCCGGTGAAGCAGGTGTCAATGTTCATGCTGATGGAACACACGCAGGTGGATTTTTGGCAAGTACCAGCGTAACCCAAGGCGGCGGAGGCAACACCCCGCAGGGCGGGACTGCGAATGGGTCAACTGCCCCGTGGACAGCTCTCGGCAGTCAAAATCATATCCCCAACCAAGGGGCAGACGGTAATCAAATCGGGGTTACGGTAACACACAGGCCAATAACAGCTACTTCCCAACCCGGCAACCAACAGAATCGTATAACCACTGTTACGCCCTTCGAGGATGGAACAATCGGCAGGATTACGATTCCCGCACTCAACAACCGTGTGGCATCGGTGCGCTCCGGGGTTGTTCTCTCAACCCTTGATAACTATGTGGGGCATTTCTCCGCAACAAGCCAATGGGACGGCAATATCGCCCTTGCCAGCCATAACCGCGGCAGGGGGAGCTTCTTTGCAGGCATTTGGACTTTGCAGATTGGCGACAGAATTTTTTATGAAACAACTATGGGCGTGCGGGCATTTGAGGTCGTAAGTATCGTGCAGATTTCCGAAACGGACTTGACGAACCTCAACCACTCCCAAGAGAACATTCTCACCCTCATCACCTGTGTATATGGGCAGCCTGCGCTCTCAGATGGTCTGTGCGGGCTCGTGAGGTGATGTAGCAGATAAAAGATTGCCCATCTTTGTGTTTGTGGGGCGTGGCTTCGGCTACGCCCCTTTTATTATCTCAATTAAACGAAAGGGTGTAAGATATGATTCCTTTTTCAAAAGAAGATGAACATGTGGCAAAACTTGCTATATCTCTCTCATTAGCCTGCGGGTTTAACTCTAAAATGGCAGGACTGATAGGCGATGCCGCCGCATTGCATGATTGCGGAAAGGTAAAAGTTCCCGAATATATAATTAACAAACCCGGACGATTATCATTAGATGAAATGGAAATTATGAAAACGCATACCATTTGGGGGGCATATATTTTATCGGAACTGCGGGAGGAGCTTCGGATGATAGCGGTGAACATAGTAGCGTTTCACCATGAAAAATGGGATGGCTCAGGTTATTGGGGTTATCGAGGGGGTGTTATCCCTTACTACTGCCAAATAGTTTCCATATGCGATATGTATGTCGCCTTGACTGCGAATCGGCCATACAAAGAGCCGTGGCCGCCAAGTGAAGCTATGGAATATATTAAATCTAACGCAGGAAAAACTTTCTGCCCCAAGCTAGTCAGAACATTTCTTGGTTGTTATCAGCTCCAGTTTGCACAAGTGTTTAATTTGAGTCAACGCGACCCCTTGACAGAGAAGAGCCAATCGTTTATCATGGAATCAGTAGAAGTGAAGCAGTTAAAAATTCAAGATGAAAGGATGTCTATTCCGTGATGAAAAATGGGAAAGTCGAAGCAACTACACAGGAACAAGAAAAAACGTTCCAAATAAGGGAGATTTCTCCGCAAACGAATCAAGTCGTTGAGTTTTCGTGCATGGGACAATGTCCGGATGTTGGCGAAGAGTAATGCAGTTGAAAGTTGTTGCGCAAGGGAACTTAGCTCTAGCCGCCCAAATTCGCATGCTGTGAATTTGGGCGGTTCTGCAAAGACAGAAATTTTTACAAACAATTGCCACTGTAACAATTAAGACACTTAGAGGTGAAAAATGTTCACTTTTGTTAAATTAAATGGATTGCTTCATTTAGTTGACTCCCTTCATGGAGGAAGATGGGAGGTTTCCTATGAATTTGCTGAAAACTATCTCTATTATTTGAAAGGCAAGAGCATTGATGCCGGTAAAAACCTTTTGGCAGACAGTCGAAAACTGAATTCAGATTGGCTTATTGAAACAAAGAACATAATAGAAAAACATGCCTTGCCAACTCACTTTTCTTATCACATTCCGACAATAATTGACAACCTTATGAAGAGCAAAGACTTAAGGGCAGACATTATTACTCCTCCTTTACCTATCATTGAAGTCGGCAGAGAGTGTAATTACAAATGCCTGTGGTGCTACAATGACAGCGCTACTGTCCAACTGAAACACAGCAAAATATATGATTTTAATACTGAGATCATGATGGAAAAAATTATATCTCCATTGATTGATATGGGACAGACTGAATTTTGCTTAACAGGTGGCGAACCATCACTTTATTTAAAAGAGGTAGAAAGAGTAACATCCCATATAGTGAATAAAGTATCTAAACTGAGTGCAAAGCCGTGCATATGGTTGCTTACTAATGGGTACAAGCTTTATGAAAATGCAGAGAGATACATGAAATGTGGAATTTCAAAGTTTCAGGTGTCTCTATCATCTCCTCTGAAAGAAAAAGATAACTACTTAAGAAAGCCACCCCAAAACACAGACTCTTTTGGAGAATGTATTAATGGTATAAAAAAAATCAGACACTTGTCTGATAAAGCAGTGATAGAAGTTAATATGATTGTGCAGCCTGAATCTTATTTTGGAAAATGGTCTAATATCCATGACATAAATCAGATGTACGATTTAGCACAGTCTTTGGGGGTTAATACGCTTAGAATAATCCCTGCCGTTCCTAGTGGGGAAGCAAAGAAAAATAGCATTAATTTTTCACTCCCTGAGTATAGCAAAATAAGTGAGTATGTGTCATTGTTAAAAGACAGATCTAAAGCTGAAAAGAGCGGGGTGCTTATAGATTGTCCGCTAGGCCACGATATGAATGGAAAAGCACACGACTGTCGAGCCAGCTATATGTATATTTATGTTAACGCTTTTGGCTATGTATATCCATGCAATAATTTGCAGGAAGATTCTAATTTGTGCTGGGATAAGCCTATAAGCAAAAATTCTTCTTTTGACATAGTCGATATATGGAAAAATTCAAAGCTCCTACATTATTTTAGAACTAATAATGATTTATGTGAAGAGTGTACGAAGTGCAAAAATAGACCAGAATGTATAGGTCAATGCAGAGCGTTAACATACCATAGGCATGGTGAATACAGTTTGTCATCAGTGCCTGAGACATGCTTGCTTAAGCATTTCTAACTCAAGTCGATTTTTTAGAGTCTAGTAAATTGCTATGTTCGAGATTTGGGAGGAATTTCATATGCAATTTATAAATAGGAATACACAACTAGAAACGGATTTGTTTTTGTTGCAATCTGATCAAAGAAATTTTATATTTAATTCAATGACACTAGCCTTATATGAAGTTGACAAGGTTAACAAATCTACTATCACTGCTGTTAAGAGCGAAATGTCTAACCATAGTTCAATTATGCCCAAAACGTTTCTCGAAGAGAAAAGTGCTATCTGCTATTTGTTTATGACAAATACATGCAACTTAAATTGTTCGTACTGCTGTCAAAAAGTAGACGCTCAGCCTATTGTTACTACAAAGTATGAAAAATTAGATATTATAAAATCTAATTTTTCAAGTAATAAAAAATTAAAGCTGGTATTTTTTGGCGGCGAGCCTCTTCTAGAATATGAAGAAATTGAATTCATAGTGTCAAAGTTAAGCGCCTATTACGATGATATGGAATATCATCTCGTTACAAATGGAACTTTGCT
This sequence comes from Defluviitaleaceae bacterium, assembly GCA_009786535.1. Taxonomy (GTDB): domain Bacteria; phylum Bacillota; class Clostridia; order Lachnospirales; family WQUN01; genus WQRX01. The sequence goes on from WQRX01000012.1 coordinate 6,643, forward strand.
AACGCCTCAAATGGTGGATTTTATTAAGTCTAACGCCATGCGAGTGACCGTCAGCATAGACGGAGACAGAAGTATAAATGATTTGAATAGAAAATACATAGACTCTACCTCAACCTACAGCAAGCTTATCAATAGCATCAAAAACTTACTGAATTTAAATATTCCTACAACATTTTCTGTTACCGCGGACATGAGTACAATAAACAGTCTGTATGATTCACTGTGTTATTTGGCAGAATTCTTTAACAGCCGGAAATACATTGTTAATTTTGACTTGCTGAATGCTGATATTTTTAATTACTTGCCCGACATTCTCAAGAAAATTGCACATTTTTATTTGTTCTCTCTTAGAAATACCACAGAAACATATATAAGCCCATTTAAAGTATATAATCTGTTTTCTAAAAAACCGCATAAGCTATCCTGTAATCGTAAAAAATTGTATTTATACAATGAAACATTTTACAGGTGTGCTTTGGATCCTTTTCATAGTAGCAAGAATCCGTCAACACAAATTAACCAATCTCACATTGCCACTGAATGTTCTGCATGTTTTGCAAAAAATCTTTGTGATCATTGCAGCAAAAATTTAAGTCTACGTGGCATTGATAATGTGTGTAAAATTTCCAAATCACTTGCATATTTATCATTATCAATATTTACGGAATTCTTATCCGCTTAATCTAGGGCATATTTTCTTTTAATCTTCGATTTAAGATGTTCATGCAAATGTAAATGGAAGTCAAGTTTTGAGTCCCAACATTTGGACAGCCAATATTTATGAGGAGTTGTACAATGACTAATTTTAACGTACTTTTGTTTGATGAATTTGAGACCCTTGATGCATTTGGGCCTGCTGGAATCATAGGAAAAATGCAAAACACTTATAATCTCGAATATTACTCCATTGATGGTGGTACTGTTTTGAGCAGTCAACATGTGAGCGTTAATACGCGTTCGGTTTTAGATATAGACAGAAATATTAGGAGTATTTTATTAATTCCTGGTGGAATGGGTACAAGAAAATTAATAGATGATAACGTATTTATTTCTAAGCTAAACGAACTTTCGCAAAATTCAGAATTCGTTTTGACAGTATGTACTGGCAGTGTGCTCCTTGCCAAAACAGGTTTACTTCAGGGATTGGCGGCTACAAGCAATAAGAGGGCCTTCAACTGGGTATGTAGTAATGCGCCTGACGTAGATTGGATTAAGAATGCACGGTGGGTTAATGATGGAAAATATTATACATCTTCAGGTGTCACTGCGGGAATGGATATGACGGTAGGATTTATTTGTGATATTCATGGTGATAAAATTGCTCTGGACGTGTGTGATTGTGTTGAGTATATTTGGTGTCGAGATAAAAACAACGACCCTTTTGCTGTTCAATAGATGATTCTAACTATTTTTGTGGGAGTGTAAATATTGAGTCAGTTATTTGCAACGTTAAAAAAACACCATCATCCGCACCTACGTTTTTTAGGATTTTTTTCACTATTTTCGCTTCTTGTCGCTATAACAATTGTGTTCATGTATCATCTTATTGGTGAAATGAGCCAAGTAGCAATAGATTTTAATTTAGCTGGACTTCGGAGAACAATGGGTGTTTTTACAGCGATTATGTTTTTGCGCCTCATTGCATCCGCTTTATCTACTTTGATCGTAGGACAGTTCAGAGCAAAGGTTGGCTATTGTTTCAGAAGTAATTTTATTAAATATTTTCTACAAAAACCGCTGTATGGATTTGGTGAAATGAATAGTGGCGAGTCACTTTCAATTTTTTCTAATGATTTGCCATTTGCTATTCAATTGGTTTCTCACGGAGGAATGCGCTTAATAGCTGATGTGATAGCACTTGTAATTATATTTGCATACATGTTTTCAATCAATTGGTGGCTTACCGTTGTTTTTTTTACCTCGTATCCGATGCTAATTATTATACAAATGCTATTTTCCATTCCAATACAAAAAAAGACAGCAAAAAGACTTGAAGCCCGTGCAAAGCTTTCATCAATAGCTAATGATTCTTTTCAAAATTCTATATCTATAGCGGCTTATGGGCTGGAAAAAATGATGAATGAGCGTTGTCTAGATGCTTTCGATGTTCTTATAAATGCGGAAAAGAGCAGAGGTCGCTCCCATGTGTTTTTGGTTACATTAGGCATTTTCGCATCTCAAGTACCACTATTAGTTCTTGTCGGCTTTTCTGCTAACCAAGTCATTGAGGATTATATGAATATAGCAGAGTTTGTGGCATTTTTGGCACTCTCTATTTATGCAGGAAATTGGCTTTCCATGTTAAGCAAACAACAAAGCGCTATTCAAACGGCTGCTGCTGGCGCAAAGCGATTCAATAAACATCTAGGAAGTGAAGTGGAAGATTTAGAGATAGGAGAGGTCTTGAAAGCAGACGGGAAAATTGCTGTTAGTTTTGAAAACGTTGATTTTTCATATTCTCCCAAAAGTGATGTTCCTCCTATACTCAGCAATGTGACCGCTGAGATAAGCGTTGGATCTAGGGTGGCTATTGTTGGCAGTAGTGGCAGTGGAAAATCTACGATGTTAAAAATGCTTTTGGGAATTTGCAAACCTACCGCAGGAAAAATCACTCTTTTCGGTACTGATGTTAGCCAAATTAGCTTGAAGTCATTGAGAGAAACTTTCGCTTATGTACCACAGGACAGCTTTCTTTTTCCCGAAACTATTTGTTCAAATATCGCTGGTGAGAATCCAAACGTAGAAACGCTAGAAAGAGCTTGTAGAGATGCTGGCATATGGGGATTTGTCCAAGGCCTTTCGTTGGGTTATAATTCTATGCTTGGTGAATTTGCCGAGAATATAAGTGGGGGGCAGAAGCAACGTATTGCTCTTGCTCGCGCACTTTACAGAGATGCAAAAGTTATTTTGTTTGATGAGGCAACATCAGACCTTGATCCTAATACCGAGCTTGAGATACTCAAGACTATCGCCGCGCTACCGAAAGATAAAACAATTATAATGGTGACCCATCGAGCCAGTGCTGTAGCTTTTTGTGATATAATAATTGAACTGAAAAAAAATGATAAGATTAAATTATAATTAAAGCAAAAGTCAGTAGCGGGTGAGTGTAGTATGAGCAAGAGACAAGTTTTTCTCAGAATGCTAATATGTTTGAAAAAATATATTCCCGCATATACAATATGCACTATAATATACAATTCGCAGCGGTTCGCATTTGCATTTTTAAATGGATTATTTTTGCAACGGGCAACGGAAGGGATCCTAGCTGGGGACTTGTCCCAGGTTATGGTTGCAATTCGCTTCATGCTCATAAGCCTTATTTTGGTTTTACTAGTAGTTGGAGTTGGAGTATATATATATATACTTATTCACAGTTATGTATTGCGCGATATCACGATGAAACTTTTTAATGCATTTATGAGAACTAGCGCGGAAGCCGGCAGGCACTCTGGAGAGGGAGTATCAAAATTAAATACCGATGCTCGTCTTGCAACCGATGCAATAACTTATGGGCTAAACCCTATATTCACAAGCGTCATTACGGCAGCATTTTCTACTGTGACTATAATGATAATTAATTGGCAAATGGGTATAGTCGCGATTGGAATAGGCATACTCGTGTTTTTTGTTCAAAGTCGTTTTTCCACACCATTTGCCAAGATAGGCAAGAAACAATTGGATGTTAATGAAGAGGCCGTAAAAGCTGTGTCCAATTTCTTTTCAGGCTCGTTAACTATTCGTGCATTCAATCGACAGAAAAGTTCATTTTTACAGTTTGATACAATAAATAAAAGTCTTAAAGCGTTAGAAGTTAAGCGTGCGATTTGGGAAATGTGGCAAAATGCATTTACCACTGTACAAGGTTGGGTTACTATGGTGTCAGTTTTTGCCATTGGTGGTTGGTTTGTCGCTACAGAAAGAATGGAATTCCCTCAAGTTTTGTTTTTTCTGAATCTTTTCATAGCTATTGAATCGGCGATGAGTAATATTGGTTCTGCCTTCGCAAACTTGCAACCTTCGATAATTGCAGCCAGTCGAGTTTTATCCATCATAGATACCATACCTAAATCTAGCACTTTACAAAACATAGAATCCTTACCGTGCAATGATGGATACGATTTGCATATTAATGAGCTATGTTTTTCTTACAGAGATACTGATAGTCTTCAAATATCCGGAGAAACAACCTTGAATGGAATAACTCTTGAAATAAAGGAAAATCAAATGGTGGCATTTATTGGCGAGTCAGGTAGCGGAAAATCCACTTTGCTGCGTGCAATAATTGGGATGTATGAACGAAGTGATTTAAATATGACTATAGGGGCGCGAAAATATTCACCCCAAAATATGAACCAGTGGCGCAAGGCATTTGCATATGTAGACCAAAGCTGTAGGCTCTTCAATATGACGGTAGGCGATAACATTGCAATGGGACTGGGCGGAAAAATGGAAGAAAAGGTAATTAAAAATGCGGCATCTCGTGCTTTTGCTCACGATTTTATCAGTGAATTACCAGACGGCTACGCTACCATCTGCGGGGAAGCGGGTATTCGTTTTTCGGAAGGCCAAAGGCAACGAATTGCGTTAGCCCGTGCGATTTGCCGCAATTCTCCTATTCTAGTCTTTGATGAAATTACATCCGCGTTAGATGCAGAAAATGAACGCAATATTCTAGAAACGATAGAAAGCTTGCGTAATGACCATACAATTTTAATGACTACGCACAATATAGAAAGCATAGCAACTGCTGATCTGATTGTAGTAATGGATAATGGAACTATAGCGGAAATGGGTACACATGAGGAACTTGTTAAAAAAGGCAGTCTGTACGCAAAGTTATTAGAAGTAAAATGAATTATAACAACAGAAACTTCCTCGTACAACCCAACGGGTATATGCCCACGGAAATCGACTTTCACGCAGGAGGAAAAGCCTGATAAGCTAGCGGAAGGAAAACAGAGCGCAAACTGTTGGAACAGGGCAACCGCATACGAAAATTAGAAGTGCGAACCCGCATGGATGCTGGATCTGTAGTTAGATTCATGTAAGATGCGTGTCGCCAAAACCAGCAAAATAATTGATTTTCAACCTTAAATCAGAGGTTGGTTAATGTGTCAATCACCTGCAAGCCTTGATTTTACAGCATTTTTTCGTATGCGGTTGCCCTGCTGTTGGAATATTTCGCTCAGGCAGATAAAAAATGGCGTATTTGTGCCATTTTATGAGGACTTCAAACTATTGACCATAACATCATTTTTCAAACATAAAAAATGGAGCTAAATGGGGCAAGTTGAGAAAATGGCTTATTTGTTAACTTTTTGCCTCAGCCTTAGAGAAGACGCAATTTTTTGATTTTAGCTCCATTTTCAACTGTGCCCCTAAAGTGTTCAGCTCCAGTTTGCACAAGCAGCTTGACTTTAATTCCATTTTATGGTAAAATATACTCATGTTAATTTCGGATTATACGTTTGCAAGGAGTTTTCTGCTTTATCGGAAGCTCCTTTGCCTGGGATAGCCGACACGAGCACAGGCTTATGTCTACAAAAATGCCGATATTGTATATTTATCGAGCGGGAATGGGTTTGGAATCACAACAATGTGATTCTGCCCATTCCCGCTCTTTTTTTGTTTGCGAATCAAATACGTTGCTCTATGTGGCAGAAAGGGGAAATTTCCATGAGTAAAAAGAAAACCAAAAAGCATCCCTTCTACTACGAAGGTATGTATTGGAGCAGTCGTGAGCAATACGCGGTATGGGTACAAGACCAAATAATCGCTGTAAAAGCGCAGAAAAGGAGATTGGTATAGATTGGTATGAGGACATTAAAGTTTACAAGTTTCCCACGGAGTTAAGCTGTGTGGAAGCGGCGGTATCTGCGCCTCAATCCATTGTTGCCAAGGTTAACATCTTTCCATAACTTTCCTTTGTTGTCCCTGTAAACAGGACGGTCCCAGCCATCAACCCCAATAAACATCAAGAAGCACATCTGGGTAAATGCTGCCAATGGGTTTGTAGTATGTCCGCCCGCCGCGCCGCACACCGCAAATTACTTGCCCTGTATGTTCCCCATTGTCACTGTCAATGTAAATAAGGTTGTTTGCATCCATAAATACTTGGTGGCACAACTGACGAGGGATGCCCAAAGCCGGAACAAACCCGGCTTGGACATCAGACAGCAAATTACAACCAACAACGGGCGTGGTGAATCGGCCCATAGGGGTTTTGCGGGTTTCATAAACCCTGCCATCTTTTGCAGGGAGAATGGATATGGTTTTGTCGGCGGCTTCAACTTCTTCCATAAAGGTAAACACACCTTTATAACCGGATGCAGTGCCTTTTGATTGGGCGGTAACGCGGGGCTTGATTTTACACGCGGGATTTTTGTCCTTGTCCTTTTTGAGCGCGTCGAGGAACGCCTTGGATGTTTCAATTTCCGTTTTTATTTTGGAAATGCTTGTACCCTTCGCGTCGGTTACGTTTTTGGTGATTTTGCCGTATTCGACAGTCCAACTTACACGCTTGCCGTCCTCCAATTCGGGGAAGTCAGCAGCTTTGGCTATGCGAAGCTCATCGAAGGTTTGAGAGGAATCCTCAATATCCTCCGTGGCACTGGCATATTCAAACACCGGGAGCTTTTCAAAAAGGCTTTGCTGTGCTTTTTCGGCATCTTTTTCTTCCGCATCGTTTATTGCATTTTCAAGCGGATTGCCGGAAGCGGGTTTTTTGGGCGGTTTCGGTGCGGGTGGCGGGGTTTCCGCTTTGGCGGGCTCTGTGGCTGCCGTTTCGGTTGTTGATTTCTCCTGCCCGTCATCTGCAAGCTCATCTTCATTTGCCCACGGGTCAAAATCTTCAGCGGGAGCACTGCCCAAGTCAATGTCATTCATGTAAAACAACTCCTTCGTCTTGGATTGGCATAAAAAAAGCCCGACCCGCTACCTACAGATAGCGGATCGGGACTATGTTTGCCATGTTATACCGTTAGCGGCTTTGCCGCTTAAAGAAAATGATATGGGATATTACAAAAACATAGTCATATACAGCGGCAAATGTACTACGCCGTCTTTGAACAAAAAATCCTTTTGGTACAAAATAAATGACTCGCTTAATTTTGACTTAAATCGGCTCATAAATTTATCCAGGGATGAATGTTTTTTATAAGACGATGATTTTACCTCAATGGGGCTAATTTTGTTTTTATGGGTAATCAGGAAGTCAATCTCCATATGGTTTTCGCGTTTTTCCTTGTCAACCCTCGAATAAAAGAATAATCGGTGCCCGTTTACCCTTAGCATTTGAGAAACTACATTTTCCATCAACATGCCTTCGTTTACGTTTAGCTTGTCAAATAAGATAGCCTTGTATAGCTCATTACCGGTGAAGGTATGATTTCTAAAGGCATGAGTAACCAGTAACCCTGTGTCTGCCATGTAGATTTTTTGCGTTGTGTGGTCCATGCTGAGTGCCAGCCCAAAGTTGGGGTCTGTTGCGTTATAACAGGGGTTTACAATCATGCCGTCGGATAGCCACATAAAAGCATCTTCATAGGCCCTAAATCGAGCATCTTTATCTATGGAAGAAAGTTTGTACTTCTTCTCCTTCTTCGATAGTTGCCCTGGTAAATTGTCATAAATGGCTGTAACCTTTTGCTTGTACGCGCCTGCGTATTTTGCAATGTCCCGGCGATATAGGGCAAGAATATTGCGCTTGATGTTATCAGTAGCTTCAAAATCTTGGCTTGTTGCGTATTCGATTACAGCTTGCGGCATTCCCCCGACCAATATATAGGTGCGGAAACTGTTCATCACCCTTCGGTGTAACGCTTGACCGAGGGGCTTTCTTTGCTCAAAGCATTCACGGATAAATGATACTGTTACTTCATCACCAAGGGCGTGAAGGAACTCCTCAAAATCCAACGGATGTATTTCAATTTCTTCTTCTTCGGAAGGGATTAAAATGTCTTTGACATTTTCTTTAAGCGAGAGCAACGAACCGGATTCTATATAATCGTATCTTCCATCTGCGACAAGGTGTTTAATAAGTTGCCTTGCTTTTGGGTAAAGCTGTACTTCATCAAATACAATCAAGCTGTCACGCACATGAAGCCGCACTTGATAATATAGCGACAACTTGGTTAAAAACATGGGAATGTCATGGCTGTCATTTTCAAAAATGCTTATAACGTCTTTAGGTGGATTTGAAAAATCAATGAGTATCATTGATTTGTACTCACTTTTCCCAAAGTGTTCTGCCAAAAAGGATTTTCCTACTCGCCTGGCACCGTTTAATAATAATGCCGTTTTTCCTTTGCTTTGGTTCTTCCAATCAACAATACGTTTGTATGCCTTACGTTTCAAAATCATTGCCACCGCTCCCTTCAAGGAGAATAGTAGCACCTACATCACGAAAGGGCAAGTAAAAAATTGCGACATAATGCACGAAAGGGCATAATAAAATCCAACAAAAAATTCACGCAAAGGCATATTGGAAAGTAAAAACAGCAGTATGCAGGCCTGCCCCGAAAATATCTTTCGGAACAGACCCGCGCTGTAGCTGTTATATTATGCCGCCGCTTGCCCTGCGTAGGGGTCAAAATCAGCAGCTTGGGAGGCCGTATTGTTTCGGGCATCATTTCTCATAAAGCCTGCGAAATGAACGGATTCCGCAACAACTTCGATGGAGTAACGGGTGGTTTTTGTTTCAGGGTCAGGCCATGAGTTTTGTTGCAAGCGGCCGTTTACGCAAATGGGCTGCCCTTTTACAAAGTGCTTGTTTACAAATTCGGCGGTGGCGTTCCATGCAACCACGTTGAAAAAGTCTGTAACCTTTTCTCTGCCTTGGACGATGCAGCGGTCAACGGCGATAGCAAAGCTGGCCACCGGCACATTTCTCTTTATGATAAAATCACTGTCATGTATTGTTAATAATATAATAATATCGGCTTCTGATATTGTAAACAGTTAAATATCGGATTGTGATATTCAAGGGAGTTTGTTATGAATATTTGTGAACGATTTAAACTCGTTAGAAAAAAAGCGAAATTAAACCAAAAAACTTTCGCGTATGAATTAGGTATTTCACAAGCGCACGTATCAGGCATCGAAAATGGAAAAGATAAACCATCTTCAACATTAATAAAACTTATCTGCTTGCGATTTAACATTAGTGAAGATTGGTTGCTAGGTGAATCACATTCTATGGGCATAAGTTATGATTCTTTTACTGATGAAGGAATTACAATCAGATACAAAAACAATAGATTTGAAAATGACATTATGCATGAAAAGCGAACGGGAGATGATTTAAAGAACACATATGAATCTTATATTTATCTTGGAACTTTATTACTTGCCGCAGAACTAGAAAAAAATGACAAAACAGAATATTTTAAATATATAAGACTTGCAATTGATGATTTTGAAAAACTTATTTTTCACGTCTCTAATGGATTTTTACCATACAAGAATGATGTTTCTGCATGGCTAGAATATAAAAATATATGCATATCAAAAATGGATAAAGTAACAGCACGGTTAAAAAGTGCAGTTAATTTATATTTGAGAAAGCATGGTGAGAATATGATTATTTAATTATGAACCATACAGTTCATTGTGCACTGCTTATGTGTCCTCAATCCATTGTTAAAACGGTTGTATATTGAGGACAAAATACAACCGTTTTAACCGCTATTTTCTATGTATAACGTCAATAATTATATATTGCTTGTCTGTCCTCAATGAATATATTTTTATGCAAAAAACATGTTTTGCGTGTCCAATTTTAACGAATTTAAGCCATTTGTTGATGGTCGTAATTGTATAATGCGTGTCCGATAACAATTTTCGTCCATGAAAACCCTTAAATCTCTTGATGAATCAAACGGCATCGGCACATATAACTCGATGCGTTCATCCTTACATATGCCAACATCTACTATGTCACGGTCTTCTTCGTGGAATGTTCGGACATACATACGCTGGGCATAATGATATTGCTCATCGTCCGGCGAATCTTGAATTGTATATACAATTTGCCCTATTAAATAATCATCCATGTCAAAAGCACCCTTAAATGCAAAGAATTGGGATTCATCTATTTCTTTAATCGTTATTTGTATATTTCATTCCGCTTCTTCTCAACTCATTAATCATCAATTAAGGTATTTAAGGAAATACGAATTATTTTCAAAGTTAATAGGTTTTTTAGGTGATTTATTTCGTATTTTTATATTTTATATACTCTGATATTGAAGAATCATCATTTGATACTTCCAAAACATTAACCGCTTTTACAGCTATAACATCATCTATTTTAACCTCTTCCACCAGCAAAAGATGATCGTGCAGGGTTTTGTAGTCGGGTTGGCCTGCTTTATGGTCCAATTCTATGTTGCTTAGGATTATTTTTTTAATGCTTGGTTTAATATCGCTAGAACCAGGAACCATATAAAGTCCAATGCCACCACGATATTTTCTTCTTCCCAACAAACGTGGTCTTGGCATCATTATATATGAATGATACACGTTCGTCGGATCTTTCCCCTCTAAAATTATATTAATAAACCCATGATCCAAATAAATTACACCAAAACACTCTTTTTTTGGCTCTAAATGTACAAACCTAATCTTGCCATTTTGTTGGATATAAATCTTTGATTCATGAATAATGTTTTTATGGTTTACCCCGAAATAATACGCATTATAATCATCATCAAAGATGTTTCCTATCATTCCAACGGGTTCGCTGGATTCGAGTTCACCATACTTGTTCTCTATGATTGTTAGAAATCTACGACTAATCTCTTTGTTCTTAAAAATTCTAGTCACTGTTACGGGTGCACACTTCAGGAGAACTTTTAACCCCTTTTTACCTCCCTCCTGTTCTACAATTGAATTAAGATTACTCATCATTTTTGCAGTCAATGTAATCATTTTGCTCATCAAAAGCATCCTTTCATGATAAGTTAATGTGCTGATGTGATGTGTAAAAAGACTGGCATTCGTAGTTGTAATTATTTACAATTATTCAGAGCAGACAAGCTCTGTGCGGAGTGTTGTCACCCTTCCTCGCGGTCTCATATCTGACTGCTTTTAATGAAAGGAGCCGTATTATGTTAAAATTGAAGAAACAAGCAGGTGTGCTTCTGTTAACTGGTATTATTGTCTTACTCGTGACAATCGTACCCAATAACATTATGGTGCACGCGAGTGCGACACCAAGTAGTGCATGGTCGGAAAACACATACCTTACGGCTGGACGAACTCCCGTATGGTCTCATCCAACAGAAAGTTACCCATCGGAGCGCATTCGTATTCTCCCGGCATTAACACCCATTACTATTGTCGAGGTATTTTGTCCTCTCTTTGGCAACGAAGTGTGGGGGCGTACTGTAAATGGCACATATGTGTATATGAGTAATATTGGGGAGAGAAAAGGCGTAAGTCCGATTCCTCCCGCTGAGTTTACAGCAACGACCATTGTAAGAACACCTATACGAACAACACCTGCCCGTGAAGGTACAATACGTTGTCGTTGGAATGTTGGCAGACGAGTTACTGTAGTCAGCATCTACTTCAATGATAGAGGGCATGAATGGTGGACGACTTCGTGTGGCTATGAAGTATATAGCGGGAATTTTGAAAGATAATGCCACCAAATCCAATCCATTTGCACTCCGCGCAACAACCTCTCTTAAAAACCAAGAGAGGTTGTTTTTCGACATAGTACCAAATAAAAGCAATGCTTTCAACAAATTCAGCATAATCCTATACGAACGCATCAAGGATATATACTTCACTCTTTGTCGTGAATCCCCACAATACAGACGAAAAAGTTTTTATGGCCTTCCTTCGATACCGATAATAGGTGTCCCTTGTAGCGTATGGGATGTGCATTTGAACTCTGTCTATGATTTCCTCCACGCTTTTCAATTTAAGCGGTGAGAAGTAGGTGTAGTACAGAATCCAATAAAATGTCTCGCCCTCGCTGTTGTTGTGGCGGATAAGATGTGCGGCGATGTCAATCAGCTTTAGCATTTCTGCCGTGCGTTTCATGCTGTTTGCGTGATGTTCCAATTTTGTACCTGCAAACTCAATCCCTGCGGCATACATATCATCAAGATACTCGGTTATTGACATACCATACTCCATTTCAAAGTCCTGCCGGTGGTGTTCCATAGACAGCTTGAGATTCCAGCGCACATCACGGTATGTTTTTAACAACCGTTCGGGGTCATGGTAGCAGTTTGGTCGCTCTTGCCCTTTTTTGGCTTTTTTATTTGCCATTCAATTTTCCCTCCTCGTCAGCATTTCAAGTGTTCTACTATTTATCGCTTGCCCCGCTAAATATGACTTGATTTCGTCGGGGAAAAGCAAATGAAAATAATTCTCTACGGTTTTTCCGTAAGATTCTGGGTATTTGTTAATTTTCCTTACGGTGTAAATGGCGATTTCAACCAACTCATACAGCGTTAATCCATGAGGGTTATGGTTGTAGTATTCAGCCAATGAACGAAATACCGCTTGCTCTGTCGGGCATGTTGATTTCATCATGTTTTCCTTTCTGCCATAATAGGCACAAAAAAGCCGACGATTTAAGGTTTTTCCCTAAAACATCGGCTTTATGGTTTTTGTGTTAGACCCAGTTCAGCGAACATGGCCGCCTTGTTTCGCGTACCCTTTGAGATACGCCAACTGGCTCCTTTGATTTCATGGAAAGCGCACATTTCAGTAATTCGGCTAAAAATCCGCTCAGAGGGGTCAGTTATCCGTGTGCGCAGGTCAATGGTTGCAAGGTTTTCACGCAGGGCATCGAGGCTGTAATTTGTAGTAATAATGGTCGGCTTGGCGGTGCGGTATCGAGTGTCAATGATAGCGTAGAGTTTTTCATACGCCCAGGCGGTCTTGTATTCCACACCTAAGTCATCCAAAACCAACAAACAGGCATCTCGGACGGTGTTTAACACATCAATTTCCCCAAGCTCGCCGTTTTTGTCGAAGCTGTCTTTGATGATTGCCAGTAGCTTTGATATGGATATTGCCATAACCGCTTTACCTTGTTTATCAACCGCATTGGCGATGGCAAAGCTGAGAAAGGTTTTGCCGTTGCCGGCTCTGCCATGAAACATCAGCCCGCGGTTGTTGGCATACATATCTGCCCACATTTCACAGTATTTTGTGCCGAGGGCGTAATCGTCACGATTGTCTGGTCTATGCTCCCAATTCTTGAAAGTGGAAGCCTCATAACGATTATCCATAAGGGAATATGCCTTAAACTTTTCCAATCTCCGCCGTAAATCTCGCTGCTCCGCTTCGGCTTTTTCGCGGGCGTAGGCTTCGGTCCGGCATCTGCACAGGACAGGCACTCGCTTTTTTACCCCAAGCAGTTCTATATCTTTTTGAGTAGGGTCGCGGCAGGTTTCGCAACAAACGATTGGCTGGCTAAATTCGGTGATTTGAGTCAGCAGCTCACCAACGGAAAATCCCATATCAGGGGAATTTTCATCCCTGCATGAGTGTTCGGTAGGGGTCATCTTCTCCCCCGATTGTATAATTTGCTCCAATGGACGCAGTTTGCTCACCTCCAATTTTCTCGGCATGGGCTACGCCCATATTGCCTGCGATTTTTTCAACGGGGAGTTCATCTTCCCAGCGTTCTTCATTCAGCCATGTTGCCGGGTGTGGGATATGCTTCAACGACACGCCATGATGATTCCAGTATCTTACGGCGGTGTTAAGCGCACCCATGATGGTTGCAAGCAAGGATTCATCAGGTTTAATGCTCATCCATGCTTTTTTTGCGGTTTTCTTGCCTGCCTTGCGTGGGTACAAATGCCAAAATTGCTCAAAGCTCTGCTCAACAAACGTCATGGTGTGGGTTACAGGTTTCCCTGTTCCTTGGGCCATTTGAACCGTTAGGCACTCGGTTTGTTGAGAAGCGTCGGCGGTATCGTCCAGCGTGAGTTGCCCGGGGTATTCCACAGGCACACACGGGGGTTTGTGTTTTTTATTATTCAATTCATTGGTACTCCATAATGCTTTATTATTATTTAATTCCGTTGGATTTTCCTGCGTAGGTAAAACCTGTATAGGTTTTTCCAATGTAGGTGAATCCGACGTAGGGTTTGCCAATATTGGCGAATCGGAGTTAGGCGGCGGTTCTCTTGGTGGGCGTGTAGGATCGCCGTTATTAGGGGGTTGAGGAATTTCATGTATCGTGTACTCAATATCCCCAAGCCTACCTCCTGCATCACGAATGCGGCGGCGGGTTAAATACCCATGTTTTTCTAATTCCCTAATCCCGCTACGAACGCCATCTATGCCGTCGTTTGCCAAAGTTGCCAACCCGCCAAGAGAAAAATCCCATATATCGGGTACGCTTAACATGAAGGTCAAAAGCCCTTTGGCTTTATACGACAAAGCTCTGTTCTTTAGGTGGTGCTTTGCGATTACGGCGTAGTCGCTTACTTTTTCAGTTCTGAATACAGGTATTTCATCAGCTCCATTCGTTGCCTCTTTCAGATAAAAAGCCAGTTTTCACCAAAACACTGGAGAAAAACTGGCTTTCGTTGTAGTTGAATATAAATGTTCAGTTATGACAGAAACGCTCCCAGCCCCTCCATAACGGCTTCGCGCATATCGTCATCAAAAGAATCGTTATCTGCCGAATCTGTACCCGACACATCAATCTCCAGCTTCAATGCTTGAATAGGCAGTTCAGTTCTCGGTACTTGTGCTTCTTCGTGCGAAGTAACTTTGGGGGGTGGAGGGGTATAAGGAAGCATGACCGCCGCTACTCCATCTCCATACCTTGCCAGATAATCGCATACCGCATCGGCTATGAATGAAGCCTTGCGCCGACCTGCTACTTCAAGAGCCGCCATTGTTTTTAATTGGCGAGGGTCAGCTTCATTGAATCGTATTGTAAAGCGGGTTTTGTCTTTCTTCATTTACCCACCACCAAACCCTATGCGCCTTGGAGTTGCTTGTTTGCTCCGCTGTTTTGCATATCGTACATCATGCGGTAGCCTTTGGCGTTTGCGTGAACATCATCAATGAAAATGGGCTTTTTAACTTTGCCGGTGTTCAAGATATACTCTTTGAGTAAAATAGAGCCGCCACCCATCAGCACTGTTTTATCCTCTTCCAAGTCGAATCCTTTTTGCGCTACCTCAGCCAGCATACGCTCCGTATGGGAAGCTGCGGCAGACATAATCGTTGTTATGCGTTTTTCGCTGTACTCGGCAAGGTCGGAGGGGTCTTTTTTCAAAATCCCTTCGATTATGCTACTGGATATATCCCTGCCGCCAGTGGAACGCATTTCATCGTTAATGCTTTGAAACAATTGATTTACTCCCCAATAAAGCGATGTGCATAAGGTCATGTTGGGCTTAAACTTGTTCAGTTGCAAGCAGTCCACGGTAAACCCGCCAACGTCTACGATGTTCACGATGTTGGAATCTTTCAATCTGTCGTAAACGGTAACAGCCGCAGCAAAGGCTTGTGGAAACGCTTGGGCACTTTTTATCTGTATGGAATAAGGTTTCCCATTCAATTCATACCGAATAATGCCGGAGCGGTCGCTAAAATACCGCTCAAATTTATTCTTGTAGGTTTCGTAATGCTGAAGCGGTAAGCCGATAAGCAAATCCACTTTGATGTGGTCGTTGGGTGTGAGTCTGCGGAGCATATCCGCTTCCGTAACAAGTTCTTTGCCCATAGCGAACAGGCTGAGAATGAAATACTGCTCGGTTTCGGTCTTATCATTCAACACCGGTAGGCATTGGTCTACAAGGGTGTAGGTTTTGCCTTCGTAGTTGAGTACATCACCGCCTATGGACGGTAAGTGCTTGCTTTCCATGAAACTGGAAGGGAATACTTGCCGAGTTGACTTGATTAGGCGGTTGCCGTGGTCAATGGATATTACTGTTTTCATTGCGACCTCCTCGTATTTTTGGAATAAAAAAGGACTACGCAAAATACCCCTTTGTGTTCGGGTTTTTGTAACTTAGCCCTGTTGCGAATGTTGCTTTCGTGCTATGCTTGTTTCTACATCAAATGTTGCGCTAACCTCCTATGAAAATTTTCCCTCAATGTGCGGGGAATGGCGTAAATAAAGGACTAAATCGTTGAAGCTCCGTCGCTTCTCAAATTTAGTCCTATTATATCGGTGGCACCGTCCGCCACCAACCGCGGGCTTGCACCAAGAAAGTTTAATCGTTCCTGCACCTGCCGTATGCTTGGGCCGTTCATACCGCGCCGTAATACCACGCCCGGGTAAGGCGGCCATACACCTGTAGAAATTACTCGTGTCATTCTGCACTTCCTTAATTCTAAAGATAGTACATCTTATGAAACGAGCGTATACAATGTCATTTATTTAAAATAAAATTACCCTCTTGACTCTTCCCTTAGGGAAGCGGTTATCATACGCCCAACGCGCGCAAGTAATAAAATGACGGCGATATTTTTGCAAAGGCAAAAATACAGCATAAGGAGCAACCACAATGGAAAATCTCACAAAGATACGCGATATGTGCGGCAAGTATGGCGTTAGCGCCCGTACCTTGCGGTATTACGAGGATATGGGACTGCTTACCAGCATCCGTACCGATGAATACGCCTACCGCCTGTATGACGATGCGGCGGTAAAAAAGCTGGAGCAAATCCTTATCCTGCGCAAGCTGAATATCTCCATTAAGGATATTCAAATGATTTTTAACGCCTCGGGTACGGCGCAGGTGTTACAGGTATTGGGCAAAAAAGTTACGGATATTGACAGCGAGGTGGCGCTTCTCCACGAGCTTAAAGGTTTTATCCTCGAATTTATCCGCCAAATTAAAGCGGCGGACTTTTCCAAAGGAGATGACGTAAAAATGCTATACGAAAAAGCCAAGGAAATTGAAAACCAACTTACCCAACCCAACCCCATCGACGCAAACCGCGTACAGGAGGTAATGGAACGTACGGACAAGCAGGTGTTTCATGTACAGGTGGTAAAGTTGCCCACCTTCAGCGCCGTGTCCTCGGGGGGTTGTACCTACGGTCATAAATTTTGGGAATGGTCTGAGGGGCACAAGGACCTGTTCAAAAATATTGTGTGGGACAATTATGAATTTTACCTGCCCGACGATATTACCGCCTGTGCTTTACAGGATGGCGTAACCCCAACGGACGTCGCCCCTTATGAAATAATTACCGTAGAAGGGGGATTGTACGCCGGCATTGTGTGTATAGACATGGACGACGAAGGCTTTAACAGCCTTGAACGGAAATTCACCCACTGGCTGGAGGGCACAAATTTCATTAAGGACGAAAAGCGGGTGCAAATTTCCCACATGCTGTTCCCCCACGACGACATAAAAAACGGGCTGGGTTATCATCAGGTACAGGTGTATATCCCCATTGCCTTCAACGAAAAAGGCTGGACAACGGTATACTCTTTGGCAACGGATGCCTACATCCAAGACATTAACCGCGGGGAAACGTGGCAGGGTTTTTCCAGAAAGCAAATCGGCCCTACGGGCAGCCCCAATTACACCTTCTGCGAGGTGGCGGGGCGCAACGGCATAGAAGTTACCAACCGCGCCAACGATTGGGACGGCGTAAATCTATACCTCAGCGATATGGGGCTTACCCCCAACCATTACTGCACCATAGAGGTACGGGGGCGCATTACGGGCACCTTGAAAAAATTCCCCAAGGGATGCGTTGCCTTAACCGCCTTGCCGGGGTACGAACTAATGGGAGAGCATTATTTAACCGATGGCGAAACCTTTACCCTTACCTATGTTTTCCCCGTGATGAAGGACAAGCTCATCCGCGATGCCCGCATTTCCAGCCATCGTTTGGGGCGTAAAATGCCCTTTATCATCGAGGATATTGAAGTAACGGTGAAGCCCTTCACCGCAAACCCCAACTATATCGCCGACACACAGCTTTTGTGGGATGTAACGGACCTGGAAGCCTTTGCATTTGCCTATGACGGTACAAGCCACACACGGATAAAAGGGCAAACGCCAAGGGCGCAGGCAAACATCGAAATCCCCACAGGCAAATACCTGCGCATCTACCTGCCCACCCCCTGCGACAACGTAGATGCTTTCCTTGCAGAGGTGCAGGACAAGCTGCCCATGATGCTGGAAGGTGGTTTTGGGCACACCCTTACCAACGAAATAGAAGTAATACACGAAAACAAGTTACTGCTAAGTATTGAACAAAGAAAGGAACAAGATGAATAGCAAATGGATAGAAATATTCGCCGCAAAGGTAGAAAAAAAATACGGCACGTTTTACCCGCACATCCCATTGAATGTCACATGTAGGGGCGATGTGAATTGAAAAGATAAAAAGAGGGGGACTGTATTATTCGACTAATACAGTCCCCCTCTTTTATCCTCTTGCGCGGCGTTTTTTACGCTTTTCCTCATGCAATTTTTGTAGTTCCTCTTTCACGCGGCGGCTGATAAATGCTATGTCCTTGCGTTCTTCTTCCGAAGCGGTGCGCAACATTTCTGCTACGGCATTCACATAATTCATTCCAATCGACTTTATAAAAACCGAAGCCGCACCCGCACCCAGCAACGGAATCGCCAACACAGGCGCGGCGATTATGCCCGCCATAATGTCGTGGGTTATTTCCGAATCCCAGCCCGTTGCGGTGGGAATGCCGAAAATTTCATCCAATTGCTTAATCATTTTCGCACACACACCATATACAATGGGCGCAGAAACAAGCGGAATAAAACTCACCGCCAATGCTTGTTTTGCATGGGTTTCCACACAAGCATGTGCCGTTTCTAATAAACTATCCATAACGCGCGCTGCTTTACCCAAGCACCCATACATATACATACCTGCGCCCAAAACGCAGTGCGTCTTGGTGGTTGTACATGAACAGGTCAATGCGGTTGCCTATAATTGCGCCGCCTACATCCGCAGCCAGAGCAAAGCCGTAGTTTTCTACGTACAAATTCGTACCCAATGCAATTACATTACGGTCCACGGCAACAATGCCATGCTCTACGCGGCGACCGGATGCGGTTACGCCAAAGTTCCTGTCCGTCGGGTTACGCCCCGTACATAGGAAGCAAGCGCAGTACGCCGTTGCCTGCATACGCACGCGGCGAATGTAATGGAAGTCCTCTGCATGGGGGTTAGCAAGCTCGCCAAGGCGCGATGTGCCTATGTCATAAATAGCGGTAACGGGGTAGGAAAGCATTACTGTATCGGTTTCGGTTCGGCTGTCTTCATAACCGCCGATGTATACAACATTAATGGTTACTTCATGTTCACCCACTACACCGCGCTGGCGCACATATGTACGTCCAATGCGTACCGAACTGGTATAGTTGCGGTAAATTTCGTAGGGCAGCTCTACAATTTCGGTGTAGTAACGGCTGCGCCACGAGGAGAAGCGCAAAATATCCTGCGGGGTCACGGCACGGGTCATATCATAACCGTACAGAAAAGCTTCGGAGTAACGCCCCTGCGCAATGGAAAGCACCTCAAAAATGGTTGTACCGTGGCGCATTGTCCACTCGGTGGGTGGGTTATTATCGGTCATTACATAGAAACGCACCGCGCGGTTAATCCCAATTTCCATGCCATCGTATATTGGCGCTTCTGTCGGGTAAGAAACACGGTCAAGCTCGGCCAGGGAAATGCCAACGTGACTTAACAATTCGCCCACCGTTTGCGCCGCCGTTTCATGCGTATGCACCCGACCCGAATCGTTTACCGTAACAACGGGAAAATCCTCATTTGCGGCGGTGAAATCAAATACCACCAGCGGCAAAAGCAAAGTCGCGATTAAGGCGAAGCCCAATACGGCGCAAACAGCCTTTATCTTGTGCATGTTACACATCCTTTCGTAAATCAACGAAAAGAATGGTAACACTTTCTTAATAAATTTGCAACAAATTTATATCGCAATTTAATATTTAAAACGACATAAATCCTCAATACAAAGCCTAATGCTTCGTATCAAACGGCGGTTTGAGGATACCCTTCTCCGTGATAAACGCCTCTATAAGTGCCGCAGGGGTAACGTCAAAAGCGGGATTAAATACGTTTATCCCATCAGGCGCAACGCGCGATGTATACCACATGTGCGTTACTTCTTTGGGGTCGCGTTGCTCAATAAGAATATCTGCCCCCGTTGCGGTAGCTTTATCTATTGTAGAAAAAGGCGCACATACGTAAAAGGGAATGCCAAAATGCTTGGCAAGCACCGCAACCCCATGGGTACCAATTTTATTTGCCGTGTCGCCGTTGGCGGCTACGCGGTCACACCCTACAAATACCGCGTCTACCCAGCCCTTTGCCATTACGGTGGCAGCCATATTGTCGCAGATAAGCGTCGTGTCTATGCCCGCGGCGTTTAATTCGAAGGCGGTTAGGCGCGCGCCTTGCAAAATGGGGCGGGTTTCGTCTACGTATACGCGCACGTCCATGCCGTTTTCATCTGCATAATAAATGGGCGCAAGCGCCGTGCCGTAGCCCGCCGTTGCCAGCGCACCCGCATTACAATGTGTAAGAATGCCCATGCCCGGTTTTAGTAATGCCGCGCCGTGCTTTCCTATTAAACGGTTGTTTTCCATATCGTCGGCCATAATGCGCTCCGCCGTTTGGCGCAGAATTTCCACAAGGTCTAAAAACGGACGATTTTTATTAATTTCGATGGCATGGGTTAATTCATTTAACGCCCATTGCAAATTTACCGCCGTAGGGCGCGAAGACGCAAGATACGCGCCCGCGCGCTCCATTTCCGCCATAAATGCGCTGGAAGTCGGCGCATTTTTTTGCGCGTAATCCTTCATATGAATGTACAGCCCCATAGCGGCAGAAACGCCTATTGCGGGCGCGCCGCGTACCTGTAATGTATGAATTGCGTGATACACCTGCTCCAGCGTTGTCAGGGGAACATACTTTACTTCTGTGGGCAGCAGTTGTTGGTCTAAAATCACCAATGCGGAATTTACATCATCTAAATACATTGTTTCTAATGGCTGGCTCATAGGTTAGCACCTCTTTTTTATGGCAAGTATAACATATGGACTTGTGGAATGCGATAATTGCTTCGCAATTACGCTGTGTTGTAAACTTGTAAACATTGTCGAAAAATGCTATGGTTTAGGCGGTGATTTAACTTGCTTTTCACATCTGCGCACTTTTTATTATTTTTACTTATCCTATTTGCCCTGTATCAATGCACCCCGCAGAAGCTTCGCTGGGCAGCGCTTTTATTGGGCTCTATGGTTTTTTATGCCTTTGCAGGACCAATTTTTCTTCTTTACATATGCACGACGATTATTGTCACCTACATCTGCACCATGGGAATGCGCCGCGTATGGGAAAAAAGCGCACAGCGTTCCGATTTCACCGAAGATAAACAATTACGCAAGCAGTATAAGGCAGAAGCCAAGGCAATAAGCAAACGCTGGCTCGTTTCTGCCTTGGTAATTGTGCTGGGTTTGCTTGCTATGGTGAAGTATACGGACTTTGTTATAGGCAATACCAACGTAGTGCTTGGCTGGCTTGGGGTTGACCGTTCCTTCGGCTTTATGCGCTTTGCGCTGCCTATGGGTATTTCGTTTTACACCTTCCAAACCGTGGGCTATTTGCTGGACGTACACCGCCAGAAGGCACAGCCCCTTGCCAACCCGCTAAAGCTCGCACTGTTTGTTTCCTTTTTCCCGCAGGTGGTGCAGGGGCCGATTAGCCGTTTTGGCATGTTATCGGAAACGCTATACAGCGGCGAATCGCTGCAAAAACATAACCTATCGCGCGGGGGAATGCGCGTGCTGATTGGCTTCTTTAAAAAGCTGGTTATTGCCGACCGCCTATGGCCTGCGCTGGTGGTGCTTACGTCTTACCCCGAGGATTTCCGCGGTGCTTTTTACCTATTCAGTATTTTTATGTACGCCGTTATTTTGTTCATGGACTTCACAGGCGGGATAGATATTACCATCGGCGTTGCGGAAATGTTTGGCGTAAAAATGCCCGAGAACTTTAACCGCCCGTTTTATTCCCGCTCTATCCAAGAATATTGGACGCGCTGGCACATTACCATGTACACGTGGTTTAGGGATTATCTCTTCTACCCAATGACGCTAAGCAAGGGCATGTTACGCGCCACGAAATTTTGCCGCCGCGTGCTGGGGGACGGCCTTGGCAAGCGCATTCCCGTACATTTATCGCTCCTGTGGGTGTGGTTTCTCACAGGTTTGTGGCATGGGGCAACGTGGAATTTTATTGCATGGGGTTTAGCGAACGGCATTGTAATTATGCTGGCACAAGAGCTTACGCCCCTAAAAAACCGCTTCCACGCGCGGTTTACCACTATCAAGCATAATTACTTGTTTATCTGCGCGCAGATATTTTGGACGTTCTGGCTCATGAATATGATACGCTCATTCGATATTTACGCCGGTGTACGGAATACCTTTGGTATGATGGCTTCGGTAGTTACGGATTTTGGGTTAAGCGATTTCCTTGCACGCGGCGTTTCGGAGCTTACGCTTTATACTTCCGACTATATTGCCGCGCTTACGGGCGTTGCGGTAATTTTATGGATAAGCTACCTTGGGCGCGACGGGGTAGACTTCCGCGATAAGCTAACGCAAAATTTCCACTGGGTTGCACGATATGCCGTGATTGGCATTATATTGTTTATGACGCTGGTTTTGGGTGCATATGGGCATGGGTATGACGCACGACAGTTCATTTACAACCAATTTTAAAGGGGGCTTGCGGAATGCGCACCACCATTGTTAGAATACTCATCGCAATTACCGCCTTTACCGTGGTGTTTTTTGGCTTGCAGCGTTTGCTCACGCCTAAATTTGCCACCCCACCCGGGCTGGAGGGCGGTATGATGCGCGAGTATTACCGGTCCAATTTCGACCACGACATTATTTTTTTAGGCGATTGCGAGGTATATGCCAATTTTTCGCCCATTACGTTGTGGGAAGAGTTTGGCATTACGTCGTTTATTCGCGGCACACCGCAGCAATTGATTTGGCAGTCGTATTACCTATTACAAGATACCCTGCGCTTCGAAACACCGCGAATGGTCGTATTTAACGTACTTGCCATGCAGTATAACGAACCGCAGAACGAGGCATACAACCGCCTGACGCTGGACGGTATGCGCTGGGGAATGCCAAAAATTCGGGCAATAAGCGCGTCCATGACCGAGGAAGAGGACTGGCTGTCGCACGTTTTCCCATTTTTCCGCTACAAAGACCGCTGGCGCAATATTGGGGCAAACGATTTTCGTTATTTCTTCCGAAGCCCGCGCGTATCGCTGCAAGGCTTTATGATACGCGCAGACGTAGAACCTGCAGAGTGGATACCCTTCCCAACACCGCGCGGGAATTATCAGTTCGGCGACAAGGCGTACTATTATTTAGAACGTATGGTAACGCTCACCGCCGCAAATAATATCGAATTGGTACTGGTAAAAGCGCCTACGCTATACCCAAATTGGCCCGCGCAGTGGGAACGGCAAATCGTAGACTTTGCACAAACGCACAATTTACTGTATATTAACTTTTTGGATTACATTGAAGAAATTGGACTGGATTTTAACTACCACACCTTTAGTGCGGGGCTGGACTTAAATGTATTTGGCGCGGAAAAACTGGCACGCTTCTTTGGTGAACGGGTGCAGAAATATTTCTCCCTGCCCGATCGCAGGGGCGAAGCCGACACCGCCGAACATTGGAACGCCCTCGCCGAGTTGTATCACCGTGTAGTTGCTCGGCAGGTAGCAGAGTTGGAACGATATGGGCGCATACAATGTTTTCGTATCGAATAGCTAACGGAGGTATTATAATGAAGAAACGGATTTTAACATTTGCGGCATTGTGCTTGATGGTACTGGTACTATCCGCCTGCGGCGGCGAAAGCAACGGAAACGGCAGCACACAAAACGGGAACGCTCCCGTAGAAAGCATTTACGATGGGAACGCTCCCACAATCGGCGAAGCATCCACCCCACCCCTTACGGTAAACCCCACTATCGAAACCTTTGCCGCTACCGGCATTTTCTATTTTGCAACGCAAGGCAATACGATTTATTTAGATGCAAACATAGACGACGTGCTTGGCAAAATGGGCGAGCCGATTAGCACCTTCGACCGCCCCAGCTGTGCATTTGAAGGGGTTGACCGCTTCTTCCTTTTCGCCGGTGTACAGGTAATGACCTACCCCATTAACGGAGAAGACCGCGTGCATACCATTATGCTGGTAGACGACAGTCAAACCACCGGCAACGGCATTTTTATCGGCGCATCGCTGGATGATTTGCTTTCGGCATACGGGCATGATTATAAATATTCCTACGGTTTATATATTTTTACGCGGGGCAATACCACCTTGCGCTTTAATGTAATGAATAACATTGTGCAAACAATTTCATACGAATTGTTGGTGTAAAACGTTTATAAGGGGCAATCCCTGTGAAGAGGAAAGTATATTTATTATGCGCTGTACCCCTTGCGGTAGTTTTGTTTGTTGTGGCGGTCATGCTGGCTTTACCGCCGCGCTTTGTGTACGAATTGCACTCCATCATAACCGTGGCGGGGTTTCCTGTTGATGCAGAGCGCTTCCTGGTCGAAACCGAAGAAATGGCGGACGTTACCGTTTATTTTTATGAAGAAGTAGATTTTAATGCCGCAGGGCGGCGAGATGTGCTGCTTACCCTAAAGCGCGGCAGGCATACCACACAAGCCATTGCTACGCTATACATAATTGAACCGCGGGAATACGTGACAGTGGAATTGGGGGGTTATGTGCCAAACGAAATGTTTGCTCCAAACATTGACCCTATTTCTTTCGTTGCCAACGCCCACGAAATGCCCCGCGATTTATTAGATGCACAGGAATTAGAAGTTTTGTTAACGCTACCCCACTTTGATAACCCTATTGGAATGCGGATGGTTTTTGTTTCCGCGGATAATTGGAGCTTTACATCCGCAATAAACATCGTTGACACCACGCCCCCCACGGCGGTACTGCGCGAGGTTACGATGCAAATGGGGCGCGAAATTCTGGCGGAATATATCGTTGAATCGGTATTTGATTATTCCGAGGTTGTATCCATCACCGTGATACAGCCCGACCTCTTCACCCCCGGCGAACATACGGTTCAAGTAATTTTACTTGATGAACATGGCAACGAGGCGACCTATACTACAACTGCAACGCTTTTGCCTAACGAAATACCCCCCGTTTTTTTTGGCATTACAGACATTCAAACCCCGCAAGGCGAGCCGATACGTTTCCGCGCAGGGGTTACGGCATATGATGCATTTGGTCGTTCGCTTTCCTTTGCGGTGGATTCCAGCCAAGTAAATATGCATGAATTGGGCATTTACCCCGCAACGTTTACCGCCGTAGATGCATGGGGGCTTGAAACTTCGGCAACCATTTATGTGCATGTGTTAAGCGTTGACCCCGAAGCGGTTGTCACTATGGTGGACGCCTTACTCGCGCAAATTCTGCGGGAGGATATGACACAGGTACAGCAAGCCCGTACCATTCATAATTGGTTGGGCGACCATATTTCCTTTGCGGCAGCAGTGGGTATGGATTCGGTATACGAGGCGGCGCACCAAGGGCTGATACACAGGCGCGGAAACTGCTTTGTCTTTTTTGCTCTTGCGGATTTAATGCTTACGGGGGCGGGCATTCCCAACCGCCGTGTGGAGCGTATTGCCGATACGCCCAACCCCACGCGTCACCGCTGGAATTTAATTAATCCCGATGAACTTGGTTGGTTTCATTTCGACGCAACCAGCAACCGCGTGATAACGCGCGAGGAACGTTTTATGTTTACACAATCCGACGCGGAACGCTTTATGCAACGCTTCTTCTATCCCTATGTTGATTTTTACACATTCGATACGGCACTGCACCCCGAGGTGACACCATGACCATCGGTGTAATCGGCGGAATGGGCGTGCAAGCCACCGCACTTTTTTATGAAAAATTTATTGCCTTGCAAACGGTGGATGTTGAGCAGGAATATGCAGATATCTTGATTTACAGCAAATCCTCTATCCCCGACCGCACAGCGTTTATCATAGGCGAAAGTGAAAACGACCCCGCCCCTGCCCTTATACACGCGGCACAAACACTGGAAGCTGCGGGTGTTGCGTGCATTGCCGTCCCGTGTATTACATCGCATTATTTTTACCCCGCGCTTTCGCAAGCCGTTTTCACGCCCATTTTGCATTTACCGCAAGAAACAGCAAGCCACGTAGCAAGCCTGGGACACGAGAAAATTGGATTACTCGCCACCAACGGCACGTTGCATGGGCAAATGTTTCACCATGCGCTGGCAGAAAAAAATATCGAAACACTTACCCCCGACGAAGAAATGCAAAAAAAACTCATGGATTTTATTTACCGTATTAAGAAAAATCGCCTTTCCGACCCGCGGTTGCTTCACACCACCGCCGATGCGTTGTTGGCAAAAGGCGCACAAACCATCATATTAGGCTGTACAGAATTGAGTGTAGCATTGGCAAAAGAGCCCCGCGTCGGCTATTGCGATGCATTAGAAATATTGGCACAAGCTGCACTAACATTCAAGCAAAACTACTTGAAGGAAGAATGTGCATGATTAATATATTGGAATACCTTGAAAATACCATGCAAAGCCACCCCAAAAAAATCGCGTTTACAGGCGAAAACGGCGCACTCACCTTTGAGGAGCTACATGCAAAGGCACGTGCCATTGGTAGTTACCTGCATTCACAGGCGCTGGAAAAGCAGCCCATTGCTGTGTTTATGGAAAAAAGTGCAGACATGACAGCCGCTTTTTACGGCGTAGTGTGCGGCGGTTGCTATTATGTTCCGCTAGATGCAGAAATGCCCGTATACCGCATCAAACAAATACTTGAAACAGTAAACCCGGCGCTCATCATTCATGACAACGCGGCAAAGGATTTATTAACCGCATGGAATTTGCCATTCAAGCAAATTTGCTTTAGTCAAATAGTGACACATACCGTCAATGATTCGGCATTAAAGCAAATTCGCTTGGGTGCTATAGACACCGACCCATTGTATGTCGTATTTACATCGGGTTCTACGGGCGTACCCAAGGGCGTAACCGCTTGCCACCGCTCGGTGATTGATTATATTGAAAATTTGTCGGTAATTCTTGACGCAAACGAACACACGATTTTCGGTAACCAATCGCCGTTGTATTTGGATGCGTGTTTAAAGGAGTTAATTCCAACGCTAAAATTCGGCGCAACTACGCATTTTATCCCCAAATCGCTATTCATGTTTCCCGTAAAATTGGTGGAATATATTAACGAAAACAAGATAAATACCATCTGCTGGGTGGCGTCTGCACTGGGGCTGGTTGCAGGGCTTGGCGCGTTTAAAAAGGTGATGCCGCATACCCTGCGCACCGTGGCGTTCGGCAGTGAAGTTTTCGCCGTAAAGCACCTCAACCAATGGCGCGAAGCCGCGCCAAATGCGCAGTTTATTCACCTGTATGGTCCAACAGAGGCCACAGGCATGTCGCTGTTTTACAAAGTTGACCGTAATTTTAACGAGGGGGATATTATCCCCATCGGTCGCCCCTTCCCCAACACGGGGGTCGTTTTGCTGGACGAGCATGGGAACGCTCCCAAGCAAGGAGAACCGGGAGAAATATGCATTCGAGGCACGGGCCTGTGCTTGGGATATTTTAATGACTCGGTGCGCACAAGCGCGGCATTCGTACAAAATCCACACGCACCCTATGCCGATTTATTGTACAAAACGGGCGACCTTGGGCGCGTTGGTGAGGATGGGCTATACTATTTCATTGCGCGGAAGGACCACCAGATTAAACACATGGGTTACCGCATAGAATTAACAGAAATTGAATGGGTAGCTGCACGCATTTCGGGCATTCAACTGGCGTGTGCGGTGTACGACAGCGAAAAATCGCGCATCGTTTTATATTATATGGCAGAGGGCGGCACAGAAAAAACCGCCGTACAAGCGGCGTTAAAGGCGGAACTTCCGCGGTATATGCAACCGCATTCGGTGCATCAATTGGATACGCTTCCGCAGACGGCGGGCGGGAAGATTGACCGCGTTAAGCTTGCACAAATGTTGCAATAGGAGGATTTTATGCTACTGGAAATTTTACAAGAACTGCACCCGGAGGTGGACTACAACACGCATACTACGCTCATCGACGACAGGGTTATCGACTCCTACGACATTATTTTTTTAGTGGGTGAAATAGCAGATAAGCTGGATGTGGAAATTCCCGCAGACGAGTTAACACCAGAGAATTTTAATTCATATACAGCATTAAACGCGTTGATTGAGCGCCTATCTTAGTTTAATCTGTCTGCGACAATTATTTCATAATTGCGTATTATTTGACAAACGGCTATCAAGCATTTATACTGGCTTAAAGCATTTTTCCTTGAGAGAGGATGAGCGCGCATGGCGAGCTTGTATGGTTCTGATTCGGCGTTAGATGGGCATTTTAAAACCCTGTTATACGATTTTTACGGCGCAATGCTTACCGAGCATCAGCAGCAATGTTTTACACTGTATCACGAGGATGACTGCTCGCTGGTGGAAATTTCCGAGGAAATGAACACTTCCCCGCAAGCGGTGTCGGATTTGCTTCGCCGTACCACACAAAAGCTGGAAAAATACGAAACCAAGCTGGGGCTGGTACAGCGGTACTTGCTTCAATTAGATACCGCCCAGTATATGCGCGGTTTAATCGAATCGCTGGACGAACCGATGAAGAAAAATCTTCTCACACAGTTGGATGCATTGTTAAGGATGTGACGAATGGCTTTTTCAAACCTAGGTGAAAAATTACAAAGCATTTTTAAAAAACTGCGCGGTAAAGGTACGCTGTCGGAAGCCGATGTACGCGAATCTATGCGCGAGGTGCGCCTTGCCTTATTGGAAGCGGACGTAAACTTCCGCGTGGTAAAAAATTTCATTAATACGCTAACGGAAAAAGCAATCGGTCATACCATACATGAAGCAATTAACCCGGGTCAGCAGGTAATTAAGCTGGTGGAGTTGGAACTCATTGAACTTATGGGTTCGGCACAAAGTCTGCTCACCTATTCGCCCAAATCACCCACCGTTTATATGATGGTGGGTTTGCAGGGCGCGGGTAAAACAACAAGTACAGGTAAGCTGGCAGGGCAGTTGCGCAAGCAGGGCAAGCGCCCATTGTTGGTGGCGTGTGATATTTACCGCCCCGCCGCAATTAAACAACTGCAAGTGGTTGGCAAAACCTACGACATTCCTGTTTTTGAAATGGGCGACAAGGTTGACCCCGCCGTTATTGCGGAAAAAGGCGTTGAACACGCCCGCGCAAACGGCAACGACATTGTACTGGTGGACACGGCAGGTCGCTTGCATATCGACGAAACATTAATGGACGAATTGGCACGCATCAAGCAAAGCGTTCGCCCGCAGGAAGTCTTACTGGTCATCGATGCGATGACGGGACAAGATGCGGTAAATGTTGCGCAAACCTTCGACGAGAAGCTGGGTTTGGACGGTATCATCGTTACCAAGTTGGATTCGGACACCCGCGGCGGCGCGGTTTTGTCGGTAAAAGCCGTCACGGGCAAGCCGATAAAATACGTAGGTATGGGCGAAAAAATGGAAGACTTGGAACCCTTCCACCCCGACCGTATGGCGGGGCGCATCCTAGGCATGGGCGACGTGCTAAGCCTTATCGACAAGGCACAGCAAGCCTTTGATGAAAAAGAAGCCGAAGAACTGCAAAAGAAAATGATGGGCGGCAACCTTACGCTGGACGATTACCTAACGCAAATGCAACAGGTAAAGAAAATGGGGTCATTAAAAGATATCCTTGGCATGATGCCGGGCATGGGGCAGATGAACATTAACGAAGCCGATATCGACGAAAAAGCACTGGTTTACGTGGAAGCCATTATCCAATCCATGACCAAAAAAGAACGCACCAACCCCGAAATTTTAAACGGCGCGCGCAAACGGCGAATCGCTGCGGGCAGCGGGCGTACCATACAAGAAGTAAACCGCTTATTAAAGCAATTTGACGAAATGCAGAAGATGATGAAGCAGTTCACAGGCGGTATGTTTGGCGGTAAAAAAGGCAAGGGCTTAAAGAATATGATGGGCAAGCTCCCATTTCTTTCATAGCGCAACCTCTAAAAATCAGAAAACAAGCAACAATCGTTTTATCTGTAAATAGACGTTGCCACAAAACATTAAAAAAGGAGAATCACCATGGTAAAAATTCGTTTAAAAAGAATGGGCGCAAAAAAAGCCCCCTTCTACCGCATCGTTGTTGCCGATGCACGCACTCAACGCGACGGTAAAAACCTAGAGGAAATTGGCATCTACGACCCTACCAAAGAGCCGACCGTGCTTAAAGTAGATGTAGAGGCCGCAAAAAAATGGCTTGCCAACGGCGCACAACCCACGGAAAAAGTACGCGTACTTCTTAAAAAGTCGGGCATATAGGCGGGTGAATCATGAGAGAATTACTCGTCACCATTGCCAAAAATTTGGTAGAAAATCCCGACCAATTAGAAGTTCTTGAGGAAAAATCCAACGGCATGACCACGCTAAAGCTAAAGGTCGCCCCCGAGGATATGGGCAAGGTTATCGGCAAACAAGGTCGCATTGCTCGCTCCATACGCACGGTTATTAAAGCCGCCGCCATTCATGAAAATGTGCGCGTTAATGTAGAAATTGTGCAGTAAAAACAAACCGCATAAACCGCCGTTTCCTCGCAGCAGAAGAAACGGCTTTTTTTATTTATGATTGATTAAAACAAATTTATTTGGTATAGTCCCCCCGTTTCATTACAACGGGAGGGTTGCAGCCAAAATGTACAAAATCGCCATATGCGAGGACGATGTCGTTTTCGCCCAAGCGCAGCAGCGGGAATGCGCGCAAATTCTTGACCGCTTACATATCAAACACGAAATTTCCCATTTTAGGAGCGGGGCGGCGCTTTTGACCGCGTATGAAGTGCATGGGGCGCAGTTCGATATTATTTTGATGGACATTATGATGGACGGCATCAACGGGATTGACGCGGCAAAGGAAATCCGCAAAAACGACGGCAATACCGCCATCGTTTTCATCACGGCTAGTGCCGATTTTGCGATAAGCGGCTATGAGGCAAACGCGCTGCGCTACATCCTAAAGCCCGTAGACGCCGTTCAATTGGAACAACTGCTCGTTGCTGTATACGCAGAAAAGCACCGGCAAAATACCCTAACGATAAAAACGGGCAGCCAAAATGTACTCGTCCCTGTAGATGAAATTATTTGCTTGGAAACCGAGGGACGGCGGGTAAAAATAATTACTGCGAGGGAAACGCATATCTACACAGGCAAGCTTACGGCGTTAATGGACGCATTGCCGAAGCATAAATTTTCCCGTTGCCACCAATCCTTTGCGATAAACATTGCATGTATACGCGAGTTAAGCCGCTTCAAAGTGATATTGGAAAGCGGCAGAGAAATTCCTATATGGACGTACCCGCAATTTCGCAAAACGACAGAATACTCGTGCCTCTGCGCTTCGTCGTAGAAGCCTTGGGCGCAGAAGTTGATTTTTGCCTTGCTACGCAGGTGATTGATATTGTGCGGTAAATGGTATTTACGCATAATTGTTCGTGCTACAGCAAACCCCCGTCAAATGCTCCGACGGGGGTTTGGGCTGTGCGGGTTAACGCAATTACTCTTCCCAACCGATTAGCATATCGTGGGCGACCTTTAATTCCTTGGGAATGTCAATATTTATTGGGCATTTGGGGTTACATATGCCGCAGCGGGTACATTTTTCTGCCCCACTTCCGCCACGGCGGGCAAACATGTACGAGCGCCGCACTTGGTCAAAGAATTCGAAGCGGTGCCCGTCATTAAATAGACGGAATGCATTGGGAATATTCACGTTTTGCGGACAGGGCAAGCAGTAGTTACAGCCCGTGCAAGGTATGGTAATAATGGACTCATACGCTTTGCGGGCGTCTTCGATGATGCTTTTCTCCTCGGGGGTGAGGTGACCCTGCGTCATGTTGGAACGGGAGAAAATGGCGAGATTTTCGTTAAGTTGCTCCATATTGGACATACCGCTGGTAATAGACGCGATGCCGGGCAGGTTAGCCAAATAGCGGAAGGCCCATTCCGTAGGGGTGCGCTTTTTCGCGTAGCTGTCATAAATGGCGGCTACGGGCTTTGGCGCTTGAGAAAGCCCGCCCCCGCGCAAAGGCTCCATAATGGTTACGGCACAGCCTTTTTTCGCCGCGGCGGCAATGCCCTTGGCGGTTACCTCGTTGTTAAGGTCCAGCATATTGTGCATGACAAGGGTAAGCTCCCAGGGGTAGTGGTTTAGCACCTCCAGGAAATGCTTTGCATTGCCGTGATAAGAGAAGCCGATGGTTTTGATTAGCCCTTCGGCTTTAAATTTTTCAAACTCTGCCCAAATATTCCATTCAAGGATTTTTGGCCAGTTGTTTGGTCCAATACCGTGCATTAAATAGGTGTCGATATAGCTTGTGCGTAATTTTTTCAACGTATTTTCAAGGTTGCGACGTATTTGTGCGGGTTCGCACGGCGCCCAGAAGGGGTGCTTTGTGGTTATCCACACTTTTTCGCGCATCCCGTTGTAATCAAGGGCTTCGCCCAAAATCGCCTCGCTGTCGCCTGCGTGGTAGCCTTGGGCAGTGTCGAAATAATTTATGCCGTTGTCTACGGCGTGGCGCACCATTTCGTAGGCTTTTTCACGGTGGACGCCTTTTTTAAGGTCGGTATCGTCGATATAGGGAAAGCGCATACAGCCCATGCCCAGTAATGATGCGTCAAATCCCGTGTTGCCCAACTTGCGATATTGCATATGAATCCCTCCTTGGTGTATGAAGATATTTTACATAAGTGGAAAGTTGTGTCAATGCGTTTGGCGTGCTATTATTTGCACACTCTACAAAAACGAAAGGGCGTGCGAAAGTGGAAAAAAACATTCTAGGGACAAGCACCGTGGTGCAAATTGGTATTTTGGTACATGATATTGAAAAAACAGGGCATGTATATGCCGATTTTTTAGGCATCGACTACCCCGGCTGGTCGTGGACGGGTACGCGGGAAGAAGCGGAAACGGAGTTCCGCGGGCAACCCAGCGAAGCGCGCAGCAAACTCATGTTCTTCCCCGTTGGCGGGAATTTGACCATTGAATTAATCGAACCCGATAACCACCCCTCTACATGGCGCGAGGATTTGGACAAAAACGGCGAAGGCGTACATCACATCGCATTTATCGTAAAGGGTATGAAGGAAATAGTAATGAAGCTGGAGAAGAACGGCATTCCGCTTATTCAAAAGGGCGAATACACAGGCGGGCGGTACGCGTATATGGATTCTAACGCCCAGTTAAAAACCCTGATTGAACTACTGGAAAATGATTGATGGCAACCTCAAATAATTCAATAAAACGGGAGCAACCCTTTTTAGCATTTGTGTTGTCAAGGTAGCTTTATAAATAACGGTAACGCTAAAATGCTCAAGGTATCAAGGACACAGGGAAATTTTCGTTATTGTGTACCATTTTTCCATGATATAATTAACTTGCAATAGAAAATTTATATTTTGTGAAAAGGTGACTGTTATGGAAAATAATCAGTATGCTGACACATTCAAACGTATGAACTTTCTCTATTTTGACATGCTGGGTAATTTATGCGGCAATGAACATCACATAGAGGATAATTTGCGCTGGCTAAGCGGAAACATTAACTTTATATACTTTATAGGCAATACTGACATTATTGAACTTGTGCAGCGCATGAAAAACGGTGAAATACCAAACATTCTTAACCTTGAGTTTGGCAATGAGCGATTAGACGATTTTATGGCAACGGGATTGTTTGACAAAGAAATAACAGCGGTATATATGGCACATGAGTTTGGAAACGCACCTGTGCCGGTATCTGAAAAGAACCTAAACATCTACAGAGTTAGTGAAATTGAACAATTGAAGATAGCCGGAATACTTTTGAATGCTGCGCGTGATTACAGGATTTTCAATTATCAAGATTATCTTGATATGTTTAATACCGAGGGGCTGTATTTCTATTTAGCCGAATACGAAGGCTTGCCGATTGCTGCTTGTATGACAAAAGATGGCGATGATTTTTTATATTTAACGAATATTGGCACTTTATCCGCTTATAGAAGACTCGGCATTGCCAGTCAATTGATGTATTTTGCAGAACGCGATGCAGCGAAACGCGGCAAAACAATTGGTGTGCGTTTCTCGTATCCCATTGCAATTGGGGCGTGCAAGCGTGTGGGGTACAAAGTTTACGGCGAAACAGTTACTTTAAGTTTGAGGGAGTGATGTCGCAGTATAGGCATTTTCTCCACCGAGCGCACTTATACAGTATCGACAAGTCGGAACTGCCGTGCGCCCCGTTGGGGATTAAAATATAGCGGGCTTCGCTCCTGTAAAGTCTAAAATATTCTCCAAAAGAACAAAGCCCACTATCTGAAAAAGACATTACCCCCTTTCGCATTCCTTCTCAAAAACCAATGTTTTACCGCAAACAGGGCAGTTGAGTATATTTTAGGGCACTCCATTTTCCAAAGTACCCTTCATATAATAAATCCTACATCTATTGAGGTTGCCTTATGCCCGCTAAAACCCTGTTCGAATGCAATAGCTGTGGCTACGAAACCGCCAAATGGCTGGGTCGTTGCCCTTCCTGCAACCAGTTTAATACCATGGAGGAACGTGCGGTTCGTCCCGCCCCTGCCAAAACGGCGGGCGGGCTTGCCGCTTTTTCTGCCTCTTCCACGGTGAAAAAAGTGCGTTCAAGTAAAAATGCTTTAAGCGGCGCGTCCCTATTAAGGGATATTCCTTTAAACGCCTCCGCAAGGGATGCACGCCAGCCTACGGGCATACAGGAACTGGACCGTGTGCTGGGTGGCGGGCTGGTAAACGGCAGCTTATTACTGCTGGGGGGCGACCCGGGCATTGGAAAAAGCACGTTGTTATTGCAAATGTGCCGTCAAATGGCAAGTGAGGCATTTCCTATTTTGTACGTATCGGGAGAGGAAAGCCCCTCCCAGATAAAGCTACGCGCCAAGCGGCTAAAGGTTGACCCCGCCCACCTGTACTTTCTGGCGGAAACGGATTTACACGCGATACAGGAGGCGGTGGAAAAAATAAAGCCCGCGCTACTGCTCATCGACTCGATACAAACCATGCGCCTTAGCGAGTTATCATCCTTGCCCGGCTCAGTAACGCAAGTGCGGGAATGCACGGCATTTTTCACACAAATCGCAAAAGTGAGGCAAACGGCGGTGCTTTTGGTGGGGCATGTGACAAAGGAAGGCGCGATTGCAGGTCCGCGCGTGCTGGAGCATATGGTGGACTGCGTGCTGTACTTCGAAGGCGAGGGCAGGGACAGCTACCGCGTAATACGCGCCGTAAAAAATCGCTTCGGCTCTACCCACGAGATTGGCGTTTTTGAAATGGGTGAACACGGGCTAACCGCCATTGCCGACCCTTCGGCGTATATGCTGGCGGGGCGTCCTATAGGGGTTTCGGGTTCGGCGGTGACATGTTCGTTAGAAGGCAGCCGTCCGCTGCTGCTGGAGGTGCAGGGCTTGGTAAGCCATACGCATTTTGGTACGCCGCGCCGTACGGCAAACGGCATGGATTATAACCGCATGGTCATGCTTATGGCAGTGCTGGAAAAACGCGCAAACTACAAGCTGGCAACCTACGACAGCTACGTAAACATCGCAGGGGGGCTACGCATAGACGAACCCGCCGCCGATGCCGCCGTAATTGCCGCCGTGGCTTCCTGCTACAAAAATAAGGCGTTAGACCCCGCCTATTTGGTGCTGGGGGAAGTAGGGCTCGCGGGGGAATTACGCGCCGTAAACCAGCCCGAGCGCCGTATGATAGAGGCCGCACGGCAGGGCTTTGCCGCCTGTGTGTTGCCTTCTGCGAATAAAAAAGGCATTAAAGCCCCCGAAGGAATGCGTGTGTTTGGCGCATCCCATATCGGGGAACTATTAGGGCTATTATTGTGAGGCTTCGTATATGAGCTATTGGATGATTGACGCAATTTTCATAGGTATTATCGCCATTTTTGCCTTGCGCGGGCTAAGCCGCGGCTTCGTAATGGCGGCGGTAAGTGCGCTGGGCTTTCTGGTAGCGCTAATTGGCGCGCATTATGTGATGAACAACTTCTCCCACCATGCGGAAGGGCTTGTTGAACCCTTTATCCGCCAATGGGTGGACTCGCAAGCGGAGCGGTTACCAGGCAACTTCCAATTTGAAGGATATCCCGATGCGCGTGTACTGGACACGCATACAATTTCTGCCTTACGTAACTTCGGGATTAACGAAAATCTTGTGCAAACGATATGGGATACCGTTGCCTGGCAAATGAATACGGTTACGGGTACATTCCAAAACGCCATCACCTACGCCTTGGTGGAAACCATTGCCCGCATATTTACATTTTTAATTGCCTTCTTTTTGATATGGCTTATTATACGCATAATCGCACAATTTTTAGACGCCATTGCCCAACTGCCTATTTTGAATTTTATCAATCGCATTGGGGGATTGACTGCGGGGTTAATTCAAGGCGCGGTGGCAACGTGGCTGATTATTTTTGTGCTGTACTTCACCGGTATTTTTGGCACCGGCGCGTATGAAAACTCGTTTATGCTTCGGTTGTTTGGGTAACTGTTACGTAAACACTGCGGGAGAAATATCCGCAACGCTGTTAAAAATATAATCAGGACCGTAGGGGAAGTTGTCTACATCCTCTCGGCGGGTAACCCCCGAAAGCACTAGGCAGGTTTTCATGCCCGCTTCCAAGCCGCCGACAATGTCCGTATCCATACGGTCACCAATCATAATGGATTCCTCGGGTCTTACGCCCAATTTTTTTGCCGCCATCATCATCATCAACGAGTTAGGCTTGCCGATGATATAGGGCTTTTTACCACTTGCGGCTTCAATTGCGGCAAGAAAGGTACCACAGGCGGGTTCTTCCCCGCGTTCGGTGGGGTCCACCATGTCGGGGTTAGTTCCAATAAATTTTGCGCCGTTTTTAATCAGCGCCACGGCGGTTTTTAAGGTTTCAAATGTAAAATTGGTGGTAGATTTGCCCACCACTACATAATCCGGGTTGTGGGTGGAAATGGTGAAGCCCACATTATACAACTCACTAATTAAGCCGCCGCCGCCAATTACATATGCGGTGGCTTTTTGCTTTTGCTGGCGTAAAAACATTGCCGTTGCCATGGCGCTGGTGATAAAATTTTCTTCTTCTAAGCCGTTTACGCCCAATTGCTCCAGCTTTTGCTTTAAATCACGGGGCGTTTGCTCGGAATTGTTGGTGAGAAACAAAAACTTCACACGGTTGCTTAGCATTCGATTTACAAAATCGTTTGCCCCGTCAATTAATTTTGAACCGCGGTAAATCACGCCGTCCATATCAGAAATAATGTTATACATCGCGTTTTGCCCCTTTAACAATGAGTTTTTTCAACTGTGGATTGGTTTTAATCAGTTTTGCCGCACAGGGGAAGCTGTCGGATTCGGACAATATTGTATAAAAATTTTCCTTTATTTTCGGCGCGTATTCCAGCGCGGCAATAAATTCATCATAATCCAGCGGGTGGTCCTCCACATAGGAAAAAAAGCCCGTACGTTCCAGTACAATGCGAATGTCTTCTGTATGTGAATTATTTTGCAGCAACGCACACAAATACGTAGCCACACCCACTTGTATCCCGTGCAGCTGCGGTTTTTCGCACAAGCTATCCAGCGCGTGGGAGATAAGATGCTCCGACCCGCTTGCAGGGCGCGACGAGCCCGCAATTTCCATGGCAAGCCCGCTCATGGTAAGCGACGATGCCAAACTGCGCTGAAAGCTTTCCTTATGAATGTTAAACGTGTGTTTGAGAAACATAATATCCAGCGAGTTGTATGCCAAAATAGCCGAAAGGTCAACAAACCGCGCAAGCCCTTTGTCCCGCGCGGTGCGCCAATCCCTTAACGCCGTGGCTTTAGACATCATATCCCCTATGCCCGAAAATAAAAGCGCATCGGGGTTGCCCTTAATCACGTCCAAATCAATGACCACGCCAAAAGGACTGCTGGATTTTACGGACTTTCGTTTGCCCAAAACCGTAAGCGAAGCCGAAGGGCTGCTAAACCCGTCGTTAGAAATAGCTGTAGGAATGCTAATACACGGGAGCTTTA
Source organism: Defluviitaleaceae bacterium (assembly GCA_009786535.1). GTDB lineage: Bacteria > Bacillota > Clostridia > Lachnospirales > WQUN01 > WQRX01. The sequence goes on from WQRX01000012.1 coordinate 44,929, forward strand.
ACAATTGCGCCGCGTATTTTGCAAAGTCCAGCGCTTTACCGCCGCCTACGCCCACAATGGCGGTAGTGGCGGGCATTGTAAACGCCGTATGCGTAATTGCGTCAACATCAACGGTAGAAACGACCTGCTCGTGGGCGACAATAATCTTGCTTGCGTTTAAGCTTTTGCGTAGCGGCGCACCTACTACGCCTTCAATACCCTCGCCCAAAAATAACGCAATTTTCTTCATATTCTTATCGGCTAAGTAGTTGCCGACTTTTTTTATCTTACCACGTCCGATTTTTAACAGATAGGGGATTTCTATTTGCATGGGGTGTCCTTTCTTGTGCTTGGTTTTGGGGATTTTAACAGAAAATAAATGCCTGCGAAAGCCTTAACGCTCCACTAAATCATTGTAGATGTTTTTTATTTATGGTATGGTGGTATTATTAGAACGTGTCTACGCTTATCACTATCCAAGCAGGAGGATAATTATGATAAAAGTATTTAACAGCGGCTGGCAATTTCAATTAGAGGGCACGGACAATTGGCAGGATGTTACGCTTCCCCACGACTGGTTAATTTACGACACGTTGAATTTATACAAAACAAGCGTTGGCAAGTACCGCAAAACATTTAACCCGGGGCAATTACTTGCGGGGCAAAAGGTTTTCCTGCATTTTGACGGCGTTTATATGGATTCCACCCTATACATAAATGGGAAAAATGCGGGGGAATGGAAGCACGGGTACACGGCTTTTTCTCACGAAATTACCCCCTTTTTGCAGGCGGGGGAAAATGAAATTTTGCTAACGGTGAACTATCAATCCCCCAATTCACGTTGGTACAGCGGTGCGGGCATTTACCGCGACTGCTATATTGTGGTAAAAAACGCGGCGCACTTTGTACAAGACGGCGTCTACATTACCCCCGTACGCGAAGGGAAAAACTGGCGCGTGCATATCGAAGCTGAGGTAGCCGCAAAACAGCTTAACTACGAAGTACGCCACGCCATTGCGGGACTGGTTTTTGACGACCATAATTCCGAATCGGGGATTGCACACGGCAAAAAGCCGGGCAGGTATTTTGCTTCTTTAATCGCAAGCAACCCCCAATTGTGGGACATAAATAACCCCCACTGCTACACACTTATTTCCGATTTATACGTGGACGGACAACTGCAAGATACAGTGCAAACACGCTTCGGCTTCCGTGAAATTGCCGTCGATGCAAACCATGGGTTTATGCTTAACGGGCGGCGGGTAGCGCTTAACGGCGTGTGCCAGCACCACGATTTGGGCGGACTTGGCGCAGCGGTGCATAAAGATGCATTGCGCCGTCAATTGGAAAAATTGCGCGAAATGGGCGTAAACGCCATTCGCACCGCACATAACCCACCCGCCGCCGTATTCATGGAACTAGCGGACGAAATGGGATTTCTTATACAGTCCGAATTTACGGATATGTGGAAAAAGTCGAAAACACAATACGACTACGCCCGCTTCTTCGAAGAATGGGTAGCGCGCGACGTTGCCGCATGGGTGCGGCGCGACCGTAATTGCCCTTCCGTTATCATGTGGAGCGTCGGCAACGAAATTTATGATACCCACGCAGACGCAAAGGAAGGCGGAAAAACACTGCAAATGCTCATGAATTTAGTAAAAACCCACGACCCAAACCGCCATGGTCTTGTTACCTTTTGCTCAAACTATATGCCGTGGGAAAATACGCAAAAATGCGCCGATATAATCAAACTCATCGGCTATAACTATGCGGAATACCTGTACCACGACCACCACAAAGCCCACCCGGACTGGATTATCTACGGTGGGGAAACGGCTTCCACCGTGCAAAGCCGCGGAGTATACCACTTCCCGCTGGCGAAGTCATTACTCTCGGACGATGATTTGCAATGCTCTGCACTTGGTAATTCCACCACGAGCTGGGGCGCAAAAACCACCGAGGCGTGTATCACCGACCACCGCGACGCGGCATTCACCCTTGGGCAATTTATATGGACGGGAACGGACTATATCGGCGAACCCACGCCCTACCACACGAAAAATTCCTACTTCGGGCAAATAGACACGGCGGGTTTTGCCAAGGATTCCTTTTATATTTATCAATCGGCATGGACGGACTTCGAAAAAAATCCCATGGTTCACCTCTTCCCGCATTGGGACTGGAACGCGGGGCAACCTGTAGATGTGCGCATTGCTTCCAACGCGCCGAGGGTTGAATTATTCCTTAACGGCAAATCCCTTGGCGCAAAGAATATCGACCACAAAAACGGAAAGCGCTTAACCGCAGACTATATCGTACCCTACGAAACGGGCGAAATTAAAGCCGTCGCCTACCACCCCGACGGCACCGTCGCGGCGGAAACCGCGCGCCGCAGCTTTGGCGATGCAGCACAGCTTGTGCTTGAAAATTTCAACTACGGCGAACTCACATTTACCGAAATTTCTGCAATAGATGTAAACGGCAACCCCGTAGAAAATGCAAACAACCGCGTTCATGTACAGATAACAAACGGCGAATTACTTGCGCTGGACAACGGCGACTCCACCGATTATGACCCCTACAAGCCCGCAAAGGCGACTTCGCACAGCCGTAAATTGTTTAACGGAAAACTGCTTGCCATTACCAAAGGCGCAATGCCTGTGATTTCCGCAACCCTTGATACACACAACATTCCCGTGCGCAAAATTGAAATTATTCAGTTGCCATCTTTTTATGAAGATTACAATTTTGAATCAAATCCGAGAATAAAAAGTGATTTAGTATCGGCGGGTAGTGACTACATTTATGATGCCCGCATCTTCCCCGAAAACGCCACGTATAAAACCCTACACTGGCGTGTTACAGATGCCGGGGGTATAGATTCACCACTGGCTTCTATGGAAACGCTGGCGAATTCTTCTATCAAGCTTACGCCCAAAGGCGACGGCGAAATTTTTGTCCGCTGTGCCGTAAACAACGGCAAAAACCACCCCGATTTTATCTCCATGCTTCCCGTAACACTGGCGGGCTTTGGCAAGCCGTTTTTAAACCCGTACACCTTCCTTTCGGGCGGTTTGCATAACCGAAGCAACGTACAGCTTGGCAACGGCAACGACCGCGGCGTAGCCACTTTACGCGACGGCGAAAGTCATGTGGGCTTCGCAGATTTAAACTTCGGCACGATGGGCGCAAGCGAATTTACGATTGACCTCTTCCCGCTAAGCGGCGAACCCTTTAGCTTTGATATCTATACGGGTATGCCCAACGACGGCGGGCACAAAATTTCTACCGCGTTCTACGATAAAGGCTCTAAGTGGAACACGTATATTCCCGTTACGTACACACTGCCCAAGCGGTTGACGGGTATACAAACGCTTTGCTTTGTTTTTGACAGGAAGGCGCATATCCGCGGTTTCCAATTTACGGCGTTGGAACGCGCATTTGCGAAAAACTACTTCGCCGCCCACGATAAGATTTACGGCGATACCTTCACCGTAAGGGCGGAAACGGTGGAAAAAATAGGCAACAACGTAACCATTACCTTTGAAGGCATGAACTTTGCCCAAAAAGACGCGCGGGAAATTGAAATATCGTGGCGCGCACAACGGGACAATACCATTCGCATGGTATTTACCCCCGAAAACGGCAGCGACATAATTAATCTGCTTCCGCTGCCCGCGCAGGATAACTACGCCTCTACGCGCATAACACTGGACACGGCACTAACGGGCAGCGGCACGATTAACTTTATCTTCTTGCCCGGTACAGAAATTGACCTAGGAGGATTTACACTATGTTAATACCAGCGGGGTACAAGTCGACCCTTTCGTTACATGAAACGCAACTGGCGATAAAGCTAATACGCTCGGAATTTCATTATAGAATGGAGCATGATTTCGGACTTATGCGCGTTTCCGCACCCTTGTATGTACACCCCGAGAGCGGTGAAAATGACAATCTTTCGGGTACGGAACGCCCTGTACGCTTCGATATTCCTGCCATTGGCAAGGACGCAGAAATTGTACATTCCCTTGCAAAGTGGAAGCGCGTTGCCTTACACCGCTACGGCTTTGAGCTTGGAGAGGGACTTTTTACCGAAATGAACGCTATCCGCCGCGACGAAGAACCGGACAATACCCATTCCATTTACGTTGACCAATGGGATTGGGAGCGCGTGATATGCGAAAAAGAACGCACGCTGGAAACCTGCATTACACACGCGAAGCAATTATTTACCCAGATTAGAGCTGTGGAAGAAGAAGTGGTGCGCCAATTTCCGCTTCTCAAGCATACCCTACCCGAATCCCTTACCGTCATTTCCCAAGAGGAACTCATTGCCCGTTACCCCAACCTTAGCGAAAAAGCCCGCGAGGACGCCATTTGCCGCGAGCATGGCGCGGTTTTCCTTACCCAAATCAGCCAAAACCGCGCCCCCGACTACGATGATTGGGAAAAAAACGGCGACCTGCTTTTTCACTACCCCACCCTCAACTGCGCAGTGGAAATTAGCTCAATGGGCGTACGCGTAGATGCCGAAGCCCTTGCCCGCCAATGCGAAAAGGTCAACGCAACCGACCGCTTAACCCTACCCTATCACAGGGCTGTGCTGAAAAATAAACTGCCCCTCACCGTAGGCGGCGGTTTAGGGCAGTCGCGGATATGCATGTTTCTGCTTGGCAAGGCACACATAGGCGAGGTACAGGCGAGCTTATGGCCGCAGGCTGTAAGGGATGCCTGTGAAAAGGCGGGGGCTGTGTTGCTGTAGAAGATTGAAGGATTAAATGTAAGACCTTGGGCTTCGTCCAAACCCACGAACTTTTTGTAAAAAGCGGGTCGCCGAGGGCGAGCTTGCACTTAATCTTTCATCTTTTAATCCCTTGACCTACCCTCTCCCCAAATCTGCGTCAATGTCGCCAAGCTGATTGTTTTCTTTGGTATAGGCAATGATTTCATTAATATTGCCGAAGGCGATGCCCGTGTAGGTATCGGCCGCGCCGTAGTAGATGGCGATTCTGCCTGTTGGCGCATCTACGAGGGTGGCGCAAGGGAAGCATACATTGGGTACAAAGCCCGTTGTTTCGTATTGGGCTTCGGGGGTGAGCAGATAGTACTTGGAGCGGTATAAGACTTTCGAGGGGTTTTCCAGGTCTAACAGAGCAGAGGAAAAGCTGTATACATAGCCGTTGCAAGTGAGTACAACGCCGTGATAAATCATCAGCCAGCCCTCATCGGTTTCGATGGGTACAGGACCCGGTCCTATCTTTAAGCCCTCCCACGGTGCATTTTTACGCATAACAATGCGGTGCTTGCCCCAGTAAGTGAGGTCGGGGCTTTCGGAAAGGAAAATATCGCCGAAGGGCGTGTGCCCGTTGTCGCTTGGGCGGGACAGCATCATGTACTTACCGTTAATTTTCCGCGGAAAAAGCACGCCGTTGCGGTTAAAGGGCAAGAATGCATTTTCGTGACGGGTAAAAGTCTTAAAGTCCTTGGTCGAGCCAAGCCCAATGGTGGGGAAGCCGCCCATGCTTGTACACCACATCATGTAATAGGTGTCTTCTATTTTGCATAAGCGCGGGTCGTAGCAATAATCGGGCTGGAAAGGCGCGCCGCTTTCGTCTACCCATTTTATATCTTCGTCATCCAGCGTCCAGTTAATGGCATCCTTACTTTTGCCAAAATGAATGCGCATGGAAATATCCTTATGGTCGGCACGGAAAATGCCTACATATTCGTCGCCGTAGGGCATGACCGCCGAGTTAAAAACGCGGGCAATTTTGGGATTTGTGTTCATTCCAATTACAGGGTTGCCCGAATAACGCCATAAAACCTCCTTGCAAGATGCGAGTTTTTCTTCCCACGGCATGTTGGGAATGGGACTGCCGATAATTTTTGCCATGTTTGTGCGCTCCTTTTATGATAGAATTTGCGAAAATTATACCACGGAAAGAGGGCGACGCAAATGTTCGCAAAAAACGGCATGGTGGCAACTACGCAGCCCCTTGCGGCACAAGCGGGGCTGGATATTATTAAGGCAGGAGGCAACGCAATAGACGCAGCAATTACCACGGCGGCGTGCCTAACAGTGGTCGAACCCACATCCAACGGCATAGGGGGCGACGCCTTCGCCATCGTTTGGACAAAGGGTGAAATGCATGGACTAAACGCGTCCGGGAGCGCTCCCGCATCCATTTCTATTGAAAAAGTGATTGCAGAAGGGCACGATAAAATGCCCGTTTACGGATTAATCCCCGTCACCGTGCCGGGCGTACCCGCCGCGTGGGCGGCGTTAAACGAAAAATTTGGGCGGCTTCCACTGGAAGAATGCCTAAAACCCGCCATCGAATACGCGCGTAACGGCTACCCCGTTTCTCCCGTTGTGGCGAAAAATTGGCGGCGCGCTTTTGACATATACAAGCAAAGGTGTATAGGCGAAGTATACACCCCGTGGTTTGATACCTTTGCTCCAACCGGGAGCGCTCCCAAAACGGGTGAAGCATGGGCTTCCCCCGCTCACGCAAACACGCTGCAGGAAATTGCTATAACCCGTGCGGAAAGCTTTTACCGCGGCGCACTGGCGCAAAAAATTTCTGATTACAGCAAAAAATTTAACGGCTTTTTAAACGCCGACGACCTTGCCGCATTTACTCCCGAGTGGGTACGTCCCGTTTCTGTCAATTATCGCGGCTATGACGTATGGGAGTTACCCCCCAACGGGCAGGGCATTGTCGCGTTAATTGCGTTGAACATTTTAAAGGGCTTCGACTTTCCCGCGAGGGATGCGGACGCCGCACATAAGCAATTCGAGGCGATAAAACTCGCCTTCGCATGTGGCAAGCAAGTGATTACCGACCCCGCGTATATGCAATATTCCACCGATGAGCTATTAAGCGAAAATTTCGCCGCCCATCTGCGCGCGCAAATTACCTGCCGCGCGGGGAAATACATCGCCCATACGCCCCCCAAAAGCGGCACGGTATACCTTGCAACCGCCGATGGCGAGGGCAATATGGTGAGTTATATCCAAAGCAATTATATGGGCTTCGGCTCGGGCATTGTCATTCCCGATACGGGTATCGCCCTGCAAAACCGCGGGGCAGACTTCTCGCTAGACCCCAATCACGCCAATGCGCTGGCAGGCGGAAAGAAAACATACCACACGATTATCCCGGGATTTCTCACGCGTGGGAGCGTTCCCATCGGACCCTTCGGCATCATGGGCGGGTACATGCAACCCCAAGCCCATGTACAGGTGCTCATGAACCTCATCGACTTTAACCTTTCCCCGCAGCAAGCGATGGATGCGCCCCGTTGGCAGTGGCTGGATGGTAAGCGGTTTATTGCAGAGCGCAACTTCCCCCCGCACATTGCGGAAGCGCTGGTGGAAAAGGGGCACATGCTGGATATCACACTGGACAGTGGGACTTTCGGGCGCGGGCAAATTATTTGGCGCAATGCGGAAACAGGTGTGTTGCAAGGGGGTACGGAGATTCGGGCAGACGGGCATATTGCGGGGTATTAAAGGGCAGAGCGAGTCAAGCAAAGTAATTTTTCCCATGGTAGGATTCTTGTGTAAAAGATATTTCGCCTACGCTAACAGGAGGTGCGCTCATATGCACGCATGGGAATCGATTCAAAAAACGCTGGACATCATTGAAACACGCATAAGCGAAAAAATAACCGTAGAGGAATTGGCTTGCGCCGCTTCGCTCTCGGTTTTTTATTACCAGCGACTTTTTTCGCGTTTGGTTAAACGCCCTGTTATGGAGTATATCAAGCTGCGCCGCTTGGCAATGGCATGTGAAGCACTACGCGATACCAACGACCGTATTCTGGATATTGCGCTGGCATATGGGTTTGGCGGGCATGAGGTTTTTACACGTACATTCAAAAACGCTTATGGAATAACCCCCACGGAATATAGGGAAAGTGACGTACGATTAAACGTTTTTATTAAGCCCAATTTGGCAATGGGTTACACGTTAATTGACTTGGACGTTCCACTCATTGCGGAAGGCTTGGTGCTGGAAATGAACCGCCGTACCTTAACCGCACCCATTCATTTTATGGGCGTACAGGGGTACGCTTCTATTGCAAAGCAATTCCCCAACGGGGAAGCAACGGGCATCAGCGAACCGGGTGAAATATGGCGGTTATTTAATGAAGCGGAAGCACAAATCCCCAACAAACCCAATGGGCGTAAAATAGGGGTTGCATACCACGGCGACGCGCCGGCGGGTTCTTTTTCCTACTTTGTGGGTGCAGAAGTGGAAGAAGGCGTTTCGCATCCCAACTATAAAATATGGACATTACCCGCCAATGAATACTTAGTAATGCGCTTCGAAGCCGAAACCTTTGACGAGTTGGTAGGCGTGGCACTTAACAAGGCATTAAAATACCAATATATGTGGCAAGCCCAAAAAGGGCTGGGCTTTGCTGATTTTGGCGCGGAAGTTTATTACAGCGAAGCCGACAATGCCAACGGTTACACCTTCATGGAAATGTGGTCTCTTTGGATAGAGAAGGAGGAAAAACAATGAGCAAATATTATGTACAACACATCGCGGGTAACTACTTAAGAAATGTCGCAAAAGACATGCCCCTCATAAATGTGCATGATAGGTTTTTACACGGCACAAGTCGTGAAGAGTTTACAGAAGGATATCATGCGCTATTATCGTTAATGCGCCAGCTTTACGCGGATATCGCCCAAACCCCTGCCGATTTTGGCATGTTACTTAAAGAAATTACCGATGTATATGAAAAAAATGTTGAATACACAAATAGCAATGCGAGTTTATTACGTGTGCCAAATTTACTGTACCTCTTATCCACAAACGCAGCGCTGGATACAAACGGTGCGCTGGTAGTTGACGGGGGTGTGGTTTCCGCTGAAGCAAAGGCATTCAAAATTACAGGAATGCCTGCATTACTCGCCAAGCTACGTGATTATGCCTTTGATATAAATGATTTTGGAAAAGCACCCACAACGGGTGAGTTATTAACCATCACATATGCAGATAATCGCTACCTTACCACCGCGTTAAAATCCATGGCAGATGCATTAAATGAATTAACATTAGGAGACCGCCGCAACCCCCAAAATGAATGGTTTTACATGATGAACCCAAGGCTTATAGAAAATGAGCAGGTAAAAGAACCCACTCCCACCTTCGATAATTTTCTAACCGCATTAGACACGATGCAAGGTGAATGTGCGGCGGCGCTGCACCCTATATTGGCGGACAATACAAAAGTAATCATCAGTAAGGCTTCGCTTATGCGAAATGAATGGATTTGCGATTATAAATTAAAGCAAAATAAAAAAATGCTTGCAAAATTAAAATCAACGCAGGATATCCTTTCCGTTAAACTTAATTTGCATAACATCAATCAGTATATGCATAAAGTAAAAGCCATGCCCGAAAAAATCCAACATGCTATTCGTACCCATGGTTTTGAATGCGGTGGGTGTAACCCCAAGTGTTCAGGCGGTTTCGCTTTTGAAATGAATGGCGCAAATTATAATAAATGCCATTGCGGTTCATTTGTTTTTACAGATGTAAAAACCGAGGATATAGCGTACTTCAAGCAATTAATCTCGTTGGAATTAACAATATAACGAATTTAATTTACGATATATAGCACAACGCCGAACCTTTATGCTATACTCCCATTTATGAGATTAACTCAATATTACATTCCTAGGAGGAAACACCCATGGTAAAAGTAGGCATTCAAGGTTTTGGGCGCATTGGCCGCTTGGCATTCCGCTATTCCCTTACACGCAACGACGTGCAAGTAGTAGCCATCAACGACCCCTTCGTAGACCTGGACTACATGGCGTACATGCTAAAGTATGACTCGGTACACGGTCGCTTTAACGGTACGGTAGAAGTGCAGGGCAACAAACTGGTTGTAAACGGTCGCCCCATTAACGTATACGCGGAAAAAGACCCCGCAAACATCCCCTTTAAAGAAGCGGGCGCGGAATACATTGCCGAATGTACGGGCATTTTCCATACGCAGGAATTGGCGCAAGTATATCTTAAAGCGGGCGCTAAAAAAGTTGTCTTCTCCGCCCCTGCCAAAGATGCAGACACCCCTACCTTTGTAATGGGTGTAAACCAAGAAAAATACACCAAAGACATGCACATCGTTTCCAACGCTTCCTGCACTACCAACTGCTTAGCCCCCCTCGCCAAAGTTATTAACGATAATTTTGGCATAACGGAAGGTTTGATGACCACCGTACACGCAACAACGGCAACCCAGCTTACCGTAGACGGTTCTTCCCGTAAGGACTGGCGCGGCGGCCGTGCGGCAAGCATTAACATCATCCCCTCCAGCACAGGCGCTGCAAAAGCGGTAGGGCTTGTAATCCCCGAACTTAAAGGGAAACTTACGGGTATGGCATTCCGCGTACCTACGGCAAACGTTTCCGTAGTTGACTTAACCGTGCGCCTTACGAAGCCCGCCAGCTACGACGACATCAAAAAAGCCATCAAAACCGCCGCCGACGGTCCAATGAAGGGCGTACTCAAATACACCGAGGACGCAGTAGTTTCCACCGACTTTATTGGCGAATCCTGCACCTCCGTTTTCGACGCAGGCGCGGGCATCAGCTTAAACGACAACTTCGTGAAGCTCGTATCATGGTACGACAATGAGTGGGGTTATTCAAACAAATTAATTGACCTTATGATTCACATGCATGGTGTGGATAATAAGTAATATTTTAACCCGAAATTTATTTTTGCCCGTTTGTTGCGAATGTGTTATGTTTGCAGCAAACGGGTTTTTATTTTGAGAGAACACTGGGGCGAGGCACATGGTCTTTTTTGTACTTGCAGGGGCAATTAGCTTTTGCGTGTTTATTGCAATGTATTTGCAAAGTGTGGTAATGGTTGCATATAAAAAAGGGATTTGGCTATTGATTGGGGTTACGGGTATTTTTGGCATTATTGCCAGGAGCCTCCCGCAATTAAACAGCTTCATTGCGGTGGGGTCAGTTGGGATTGTGGCAGCAATTTTTTTCATTGTAGTGTATAAAAATATGATAAGGGGTGGGCTGTCTGCGGTATTTTTAATGGCTTTATTGTTTGGCATCGAAGGGTTAACGGTATTTTCTTCGCGGTTGGTTGGGGCTGAGGGGAACACTCCTGTGCTTTTCTCATTAAATATTGGCGTTGTAACTATTGTTTTTTTACTTGCGTTTTTGCTTCAACAATTTTTAAGCAAGCAAATATGGGCGAATATCTTGCACCATAGGGTGATACGATTTTTATTGGTTTGTGCCGGGGCTGCGTTGGTATTAATCTTAAAAAATTTTGTGATTGACGGCGCTTCTGTTACGCTGGGGCAATGGACGATGGATTTTGGCGATATTGCGTTATTGTTATTTTTAGCGTCGGGGGCGGCGATGATTGTTATTATTGTGCGCTTTGTTTCCATGGAGTCCGCCCATAGAGCGGAAATGATGCTGGCACAGGCATTTATGAAATACGTACACGATTTAGAAGAATCCTACACCGCCTTGCGCACCATCAAGCACGACTATGTTAATATCCTCACCTCCTTTAAGCTGTATATTGACAGCGAGGACATAAAGGGACTTGGGAAATACTATTATGAAGAGCTTTCGGAAATAAATAAGGATTTATTACGCCAAGACCAACGTATGGGGAGCTTGCAAAATATTAAACCCCGTGAAATAAAAAGCATACTAGCGTATAAATGCGCAATGGCGGAGCAGCATGAAATTAATACCGATATTGAAGTGAGCGAACCGATAAACACATTTGCGGTTTCTACGGCGGTGGTGTGTCAAATATTAGGGATATTGCTGGACAACGCAATAGACGCCGCCGCAGAAACGGCGAATAAAAAACTGCATATCGCGGTGATTAACAATCCAAGTGCTGCGGTTTTTATTGTCAAAAATACATGGGTAAGGCAGGCTATCCCTATAAACAAAATGTTTGAGCTTGGTTTTTCAACCAAGTCACAGGGCAGCGGCATGGGCTTGTATACTGTAAGAAAATATACCGAAAAAATAAAGGGACTACACCTTGAAACCGAAGTAACGGACACCGAATTTATACAAACCCTTACGATAAAGGCAGGTTAATGATGCTGGATATTTATATATGCGAGGATAATGCAAAGCAGCGGGTGTTTGTGCATTCGTTTATTAATGATTATTGTGTATTGCGAAGCTTGGACGCCGCCATAGCCATTTCCTGTGCCGAACCAAGGGAAATTCTCACGCATTTTGAGCAGGCACAAAATCCTGCCCTATTCTTTTTAGACATTGACCTAAATACAGAAATAAACGGCATAGAATTAGCCGGTCGTATACGAAAGCAAAATAAAAAAGCCGCCATAGTTTTTTTAACGAGCCATTCCGAGCTGGCGTTGCTCACCCTACAATACAAGGTGGAAGCCTTGGATTTTATTATCAAAGACAGCCCCGAGAATATAAAACGCAAAATTGCCGAATGCATTAGCCTTACCTACAAGCGGCATAGGGACATTGGCGCAGAAAAGACGATTAAACTTACCGTAGGTGATAAAATAATTTCCTTGGATATGAATGAAATTATTTTCATCGAAACAACTCCACTGCGCCACAAGCTACGGTTGCACACCCACAGCCGTGTGCTGGAATTTAACGGCGAATTAAAAGCAATGGAAGCACTATTAGACCAGCGGTTTATTCGGTTGCACAAGTCATTTATTATTAACAGGGACAGGGTGCTTTCCGTTAATAAAAAAGAAAGCACCGTAACCATGGTAAATCATAGCCGCTGCCCCATTTCACGCAACGGAAAAAAATTACTTGGATAAACAACCGTATTTTTGACCCAACGACCCTAAGCCCTGTCGTTAGGTCTTTTTTTATGCCGATGGTTCAAAATTAAACAGCTCACAAATTTTGTGCGCTACACTTACTCCAACTTACATTGGAGGCGCTTGTTATGGGAATAAAAATTAACGGAATGGAAGTGGATTACCCTGCTAACCAAACTATTCTAGAAGCGGCAAAAACCGTAGGGATACATATTCCTACGCTGTGTTATTTAAAAGGGGTAAATGAGGCAAGTGTTTGCGGTATTTGCAAGGTAGAGGTCGTTGGCGAAAACAATCTTGTAGCGGCTTGCACGACCTTAATTTCCGAGGGTATGGAGGTTTTTACGTTTTCCAAAAAAGTGATGGACGCGCGGCGGCTTACCCTCGAGCTTATGCTGTCTAACCATCGGAAGGATTGTTTGACCTGTGCCCGCAATTTGGAATGCGAGCTTCAAACCCTTGCGTTGCAAAACCGCGTGAAGGGTATCGGCTTTGCAGAGGATGAAAAGAAGGCGCAAATTGAATGCACTACCTTGCACACGGTACGCGATAATTCCAAGTGCGTATTGTGCCAACGTTGCACGGCGGTTTGCAAGGAAATGCAAGGCGTTGGTGTTATCGGCGTACACGAGCAGGGCGGTAAAACTTATATCGGGTGTGAAAATGGGCGTAGTTTGGGCGATGTGGCGTGTGTTGCTTGCGGGCAGTGTATTGCCGTTTGCCCAACGGGGGCATTAACAGAGGTAGACGACCGCGCCCGTGTATATGAAGCGCTGGGAGATGAATCTAAATATGTGGTGGCAATTACCGCCCCTGCGGTACGCGTTGGGTTGGGCGAAGGCTTTGGCTTGCCCATTGGTACGAATGTGCAGGTTAAAATGGTTTCCGCTTTGCACAAGCTTGGTTTTGACGAAGTTTTTGATGTTTCCGTGGGTGCAGATTTCACAATCATGGAAGAAAGTGCAGAGATTAATAAAAGGCTGGAAACGGGGGAAAATCTTCCGATTATCACTTCGTGTTGCTGTAGCTGGGTAAGCTATTGCGAACAATATTTCCCCGAATTTTTGCCTAATATTTCCGGCTGTAAGCCGCCGCAAATCATGCTGGGCGCCCTCATTAAAACCTACTACGCTACAAAAAAAGGGATAGACCACAAAGACCTTGTTGTGGTATCGGTTATGCCCTGCACGGGGAAAAAAGAGGAGATTCGCCGCCCGTGCAACCAAGCAATAGCGGGTATTTATGATGTTGACATTGTGATTACCACGCGGGAATTAAAGCGCATGATCACATCTGCGGGGGTTATGTTCCATGAATTGGAGGAAAGGGAGTTTGACCCCGCGTTGGGTATTTCTACCCGCGCCGGGTATATTTTTGGCACATCGGGGGGCGTAATGGAAGCAGCACTACGTACCCTTGCAGAAAAAAAGACCTTTAGCGAATTACGAGGTATGCAGGGTGTAAAAGAAGGGGAATACGACCTTAATGGAAGAAAAATAAAAGTCGCCGTTGTTTCCGGCTTAAAAAATGCGGGGGAGTTATTAAGGGGCATTAAAGCGGGAAAACTTCGGTATGATATTATTGAGGTAATGGCAAGCCCAGGCGGTTGTATTGGTGGTGGCGGGCAGCCCATACACGATGGAAGTACGATAAATTTTACAGATATAAATGGGCTTAGAAGCGCTGCGCTGTATCAGGGTGCGGCGGCGCTTCGCCCAATAAACGCATCCCACGAAAGCCCCATCGTGCAAGCGGTTTACCGCGATGCCCTTGGTGCGCAGGGGAGTGAGGTTGCCCATAAATGGCTTCATACGAAGTAATTTTGATGGGTGGTAAAAGTGTGATTTGCAAGGTATAATTCGCAGAGAAAGGCGGTGAGGGCATGTCGGATTTATTGCAAAAATGGAGGCACGAAGCAAAAACGCGACTGCCCGAATTGCTGGACGAGGTTGCGACTTCTATTAAGCGGGTGCATCCCGATTGTACGGTAATTTTATTTGGTTCATACGCGCGGGGGGAGCAGCGAGAGGATTCGGACTTGGATATTTGCGTGCTTGTACCCGAATTAACGTATCGGCGGGCAGATATGGAAGTTGACGCGGCTTGTGCGATACGTGAAAACTTTCCGATTCCAATGGATTTAATGCTTTACACACATGATGAATTTGAGGAAAAAGCACAAAAGAAATATTTTGTGCAGTATGATATAAAAAAGGACGGGGTGGTTTTAGGTGCGTGATTTCGACGTTGTAAAGGAATGGCTGCGATACGCCCAACGCGATTATGATATTGCCCTGCATTTAAATGAATCGTTTCATCCGTTGCCCGTAGAAAATATTTGTTATAACTGCCAGCAAGCCATTGAAAAGGCATTAAAAGGCGTTTTAATTTTAATGGTTGGCGATTATCCTAAAACCCATGACATTCGGGAACTTCATCAATTATGCAAAGAGGCGGGTGTGGATTTTACATTGCAACCCAGTGCAACCCGAACATTAACAAGATTTGCTACAAAATCCCGTTATCCTGATGATGTATACGATTTCACCGAAGCGGACGCAGAGATGGGATTGAAATACGCCAAACAAGTGCTTACGCAAGCAAAGGAAGTGCTGGATAAAACTGAATAATCCCCTTTTTTCACACACACAAACGCCCATAAATGCGGGCGTTTTTTATTTTTGCAAAATTTTACTTGACATATTTTCTCGTGCGTGTTTTACTGTGCATATGCACCATCACACTGCGTTACGGAGAGGTGGGATATTCCTTTGGAATTTATTGTAAATCCCTTGGGCAAGGATACGATTTACGACCAGCTTATCTTCCAAGTAAAGCTGGCGATTGCCAACGGCACGCTACAGGCGGGGGATATTTTGCCCTCGGTGCGGGGGCTGGCGAAGTCCCTTTCTGTTAGCACCATTTCGGTACAGCGGGCGTATGGCGAGTTGCAAAAAGAGGGGATTATTGAGAGCGCGGAGGGCAAGGGGAACTTTGTTTCTGCGGGGGTTAGCAAGGCGTCGCTAAAGGACGCGCTGATTATGGCGGTGGAGGACGAAGCGCGGCGGGTCATTCACATTGCCAAGCAGAATGGGATTTCCCGGGACGAATTAACGGATTTAATTCAATTATTGTGGGAGGATTTTTCATGAATATTTTAGAAGTGCGGGATTTGACGAAGCGGTACCGCTCGGGCAAGGGCATTCGCGGAGTACATTTTGACCTGCCGAAGGGTACGATTTTGGGTATTATTGGGCTAAACGGCGCGGGGAAAACCACGCTTTTGAACTGCCTTACGGGCTTTTTGAAATTTGACAGCGGCACGGTGCGTTATGCCATAAACGGCGAGGTGCAGGAGAAAATTACCCCTGCGCTGTTGGATGATTTGGGCATCGTTTCCAGCGAATACGGCTTTCCCGACCATTTTACGGCGAAGACGATTTCCCGCATTATGTCTGCTACCTACAGGCGGTGGGATGCGGCGCGTTTCTTTGAAATTTTGGCGCATTTGGAGCTGGAAAAAGGCTTGCGCACCAGCAAATATTCCTCGGGGATGAAAACAAAGCTGGCGATTGCCATCGCCCTTTCCCATAACGCGAAGATTCTCATTTTGGACGAAGCCACCCGCGGGCTGGATGTTCGCGCTTCCTCGCGGGTGCGGGAATTACTGCACAATCATGTTTCTAACGGCGAAAACGCGATTATTTTGACCTCCCACATCATGGGGGAGATTGAACGCATGAGCGACACGATTATGCTGGTGGATGACGGAAACGTACAATTCATTAGCAATAAAGACGATTTGCTGTACGAGCATAAGATTTTTCAAGTGACGTCGGCGCAGCTTGTAGGGATGGATAAAGGCGATATTTCCAAGATAAAACGGGAAGAACACGCGATTTATATCATCGCAAAGGATACCCGCGCCTTCGCAGAAAAATACAAATTGGATGCGGTTGCCAGCAACCTTGACCGCGTAATTGAGCTGATGCTGGAGGGGGAAGCCTTATGATACGCATGTGGTGGGGTGCTACGTTGAATCAGTTATATTTGATGCGCAGTTGGGGCATTGTTGCCATGTTTGCGTTGGCGGCACTTATGTATGTAGGCGCGTTGGAAGCACGGGAATTTGCAACCACGCAAATTGCCATGTCGTTTATTATCGTTGCGGTTCCCATGTCCTTTTTAGGGGATGAAAATTCCATGGTAAGCCGTTGGAACATATTTGAACGGGCGTTTAGCATCCCGCCGTGGATAAGCGTAGCCTCTCGTTATGTGCTATTTGTTGCGATTAGTTCTTTACTTGCGTTGTTGTGGTTTGTGTTACCCAGCTATACGCCGGAAGTTGACAATCCTGCGTTACTTTCTACCGCGTTTACGTGGGGTATGGCACAATTGTTTTGCATTTTTTATTACCCAATACTGTATGCAATTAACCCCAAAAGTACGGGTGCGTTAGTGATTGTTACCCTTGTCACCATGTTTATTGCCATGACTGCTTGGATGTTTATCGTTTTAATCAGCATAAGTATATGGCTATTTGTTGCGATTATTATTGTGCTGTACATGATTTCTGCGGGAATTACGATTGCGCTTAATAATTTCCATCGTGGGAGGGTTTTCTAATGAAACGCTTGTATGGTTCGATGTTAAATGTATTGTTGCTTATGCTTGACCGCACCATGGTGATTGCCTTGGCGATTGCGGGCTGTGGCGCGGTGTTGTATCTTTTTATGGACGTTCCCATGGGGCGAAATATTTCGCAAATGCTGATATTAATTATGATTCCCATGCTTTCGGTATGGTCGGCGCGGTCGTCGTATGGGAGCCGTTGGAGCATGTACGAACGTAGTTGGTCTGGCGCCCCCTTGGATGATGATTATTGCGCGCTACATGTTGTTTGCTTTGCTTACACTGGTGGTTTCTGCGGTGTGGTTTGTGTCCCCGTTATATGACGGGTATTGGAAAAATCTCGTCCATACCATTGGCTCGGCGTATATGGCGTTGGCGATTTATTACCCCGTTATGTACCTGCTTCGCGGCGAAAAGGGCGATATAGATAAATTTATCTTTATGGCCGCGATGCTTGGGTCACTTTTTGGATTGGCACGGCTGGTTGCGCTGTTTGGAACGGCGGCGATGCTGGGGGTTATTGGGGTGGCGTATGTTGCTTCCTTTGGGCTTTCGGTGGGGTTGGAACGGTTTTGGCAGGGGCGGGCGGGTTAATATTGCCCTCAAATAAAATTATACGGCAATGCGGCATGGTTTTTGTTGTAAATTTCCATGCCGTTCATTTATTTTTTCCTGTCTGTACCAGTTTGCGGCTTCTTGCTCATCTGCTGAAAGTTGGGAAATTTTATCCGCCCATTCTTCATCAGAAATATCCCAATAATTTAAGGGCGCAAGTGTGCCATCATCAAATTTGGCTTGTAACGGGTGCGGAATTTTATTTTTCATTTTTAATTTAATCACAAATAATACTCCTCTCTTAGCCGCCGCAATTGCTCGGGTTTTATTTTCCATGCAGAGATGATTCTTATTGCGTCGCCTTCATCTCTTTCGCAGTGGCAAACCAACAAAAGTCGTAGCTTGTCACTTAACCCGGCGGCACGAAAACGCGCTTCATCATACGAATGTTCTTCGTCGGGAAAAATTTCTACCGCATCGCTTAAAAATACCGTTGCGGCTTCCTCAAAAGTAACATGATGCTCTGTAATATTCTTATTATACTTTTCAATATTCCATATGAACGGTTGCCCGCTTATATTTTTGCGAATATCACACATTAATACGCCCTGCTCCATACCACCATTTTCTCTGCTTTTTCCCCGCAGACGAAGCAGGTATTGCTTAGGTTTTCTTGGGTGAAGGGGATGCAGCGGGAGGTGGCGGTGGCTTCTTCCTTTACCCGTACTTCGCAGGCATCTGCGCCGCACCACATGGCTTTTACGAAGCCCGGGGTGGTGTCGAGGATGCTTTTTAATTGGGGGAGGGATTGGGCGGTGAAGGTTTGGGACGCCAGTCGTTCCTTGGCGCGGGCGTAGAGGTTTTGGCGAATTTCTTCCAGCAGTTCGGTGGCTTTTTGGGTAACGTTTTCAATTTGGGTGGTGATTTTTTCCCCCGTGTCGCGGCGTACAAGGATGCATTGCCCGTTTTCCATGTCCTTTGGCCCAATTTCTACGCGCAGGGGAATGCCCTTCATTTCGCATTCGGCAAATTTCCAGCCCGGGGCATGGTCTGTTGTGTCTATTTTTGCGCGGAGGGTTTTTGCGAGGTTGGCGCGGATTTCCTCCGCTTTTTCTGTTACCCCCGGTTTGTGGGCGGCGATGGGCACGACCATTATTTGTATGGGAGCGATACCGGGGGGCAGAACTAAGCCATTGTTGTCCCCATGTACCATGATGAGGGCGCCGATTAATCGGGAGGAAACCCCCCAGCTTGACTGATAGGCGTATTGCAGTTTGTTGTCCTTGCTGGTGTACTGGATGTTAAAAACTCGGGCAAATTTATCCCCAAAGTCGTGGGTTGTGCCACTTTGTAGGGCTTTGCCGTCGTGCATCAGGGCTTCGAAGGTATAGGTGGATTGTGCCCCTGCGAATTTTTCCCGCTCGGTTTTTTGCCCTTTGATGACAGGAATGCACAGCACTTCTTCCGAGAAGGTGGCGTAAATGTCCAGTATTTTTAAGGCTTCTGCCAGAGATTCTTCCGCGGTGGCGTGGGCGGTGTGCCCTTCCTGCCACAGAAATTCCCGCCCTCTAAGGAAGGGACGGGTGGTTTTTTCCCAGCGCATTACGGTACACCACTGGTTGTAAAGGCGGGGTAGGTCGCGCCAGCTTTGGATGGTTTTGGCGAAATGGGCGGAGAACAACGGCTCGCTGGTGGGGCGCACGTATAGGCGTTCCGTTAGCGCTTCACTGCCTGCGTGGGTGACCCACGCCACTTCGGGGGCAAAGCCGTCTACATGGTCTTTTTCCAATTCTAACAGTGATTCGGGGATTAACATGGGCATATACATATTTTCGTGCCCTGTTTCTTTAAATTTCGCGTCTAATTGCGCTTGAATCAGCTCCCATACGCCGTAGCCGTAAGGGCGCACGATGATGCAGCCCCCCGTTTCGGAATAATCGGCAAGGTCAGCTTTGCGCACCACGTCGGTATACCATTGGGGGAAATCATGATTCATATCGGTGATTTTTTCTACACGTTTTTCTGCAGGCATTTTTGTAGCTCCTTCAAGTAATTATTTATAATTGTACCAATTATACCATAGACAGCATCGTGTGGGTTGGTTATACTAATAGCAAGAATTTTTGTGATTTTTACAAAAGGGGCTGTATAAAATGATGGACAGAGCAACCTTTAACGTTTGTATGGAAGCGCTAAATACCAACCTTTACACCAAGGGCATTTACGCAGAAATTTCGTTAAACCATGGCGTACTCCAATGCAAATTGTATAACGCGAAGGAACGTACTACCCCAATAGACGAAATTTACATACACGAAAGCGAAATACACAAAGCCGTGGAAGAAGTGGCAAAAAACCCAAAATATACGGCATTTGCTTTGCCAAATGACTGGCTTGCCGACAGCCTGCGCGAGCATTTAACCGCGCCCGTTTCGCTGTCGAACATTAATGCAATTCGTTTCCCGCTGATAACGGTAAAAAAAGAGGAGGTATTTATCATCAAAGAAGTGGTAGAAGAACCCGCAGCCGCTGAACCAAAGCCCTTTTCCATTGACGATATACCGCCGGGCGACGACGATTTTGATATTGAGCGGTCGCTTACTTAGCGGGAGCGCTCCCACTAAGATTATAACACATTTGCAACGCGGTGCATAACCGCGTTTTTTATTTGCAAATTACAATTTTGCGCCGCCTCTTGCGCTTCTTTTAAAATATCCGCATCGCGGTACAGATTTGCGATTTTAAACGCGGGAAGCCCGTGCTGCCGTGTGCCAAAAAAATCGCCTGCGCCGCGTTGTTCCAGGTCGCGTTCGGCAAGGACAAAGCCGTCCGATGTTTCCGCCATTATTTGCAGCCGCTCCTTGGTGGCTTGCGCTTTTGCGTCGGAAACTAAAATGCAATACGATTGCGCCGCCCCCCGCCCTACCCTTCCGCGCAGCTGGTGCAGTTGGGAAAGCCCAAAACGGTCGGCATTTTCGATAACCATAATCGTGGCATTGGGTACGTTAATACCTACCTCAATAACCGTGGTGGAAATAAGTACCTGTATGCGATTTGCGTGGAAGTTTTCCATAATTTCTTTTTTTTCGACGGGTCTCATACGTCCGTGCAGGCAAGCAATTTTTACGGCGGGCAAAGCTTTCTGCAGGTCTTTTGTGTATTGTAAAACATTGTTTAACGCCGCCTTTTCAGGAGCGCTCCCATCATCCTCGCTTAGTGATTCGTCAATGGCGGGGCAAATGATATAGGCTTGCCGTCCGTCGGCAATTTCTTTGCGAATAAATTCGTGAAAGCGCGGGCGGTAAGCGCTGTCCACCGCGTAAGTTTTAATGGGTATGCGCCCGGCAGGCAATTCATTAATAATGGAAATATCAAGGTCGCCGTACAGGATAAGCGCCAGCGTGCGGGGGATTGGGGTCGCCGTCATTACCAGCGTATGCGGGAGCGTTCCCTTTTCCCGCAGCACCAGCCGTTGGTTTACCCCAAAGCGATGCTGTTCATCGGTGATGACCAGCTGTAAATTAGCGTAGGCAATCCCTTTTTGCACCAGTGCGTGCGTACCCACAATCATTTGCGCCGCACCGCTTTTTATCTGCTTTAATACCTGTCGGCGCTCCCCTGCGGGAACGCTCCCGGCAAGCAAAACAGTAGTTATCCCCAACGGGTTAAAAACCCGCGTAAAGCTTTCATAATGTTGCTGTGCCAACACTTCTGTAGGTGCCATAATTGCGGCTTGGCAGCCGTTTTTAATCGCCAAATACGCGGCAACCTGCGCAACGGCGGTTTTGCCCGAGCCTACATCCCCTTGGACAAGGCGGTTCATTGCTCGTCCGCTTTGCAGGTCGCGGGCTATCTCTTCAAGTACTTTTACTTGCGCTTGAGTAGGACTAAAGGAAAATTGCTTTAACAGCGGTGCGTAATTGATGTCGGCAAATACTTCCCCCGCGTGTGTGCGGGCATTGCCCTTTATTTGAAATAATGCCAACTGCATGAAGAAAAGCTCTTCAAAAACCAAGCGGCGGCGGGCTTGTAAAAAGACTTCATCGGATTCAGGAAAATGTATATTTTTAATTGCCCTTTCACGGTTGCATAGGCGGTATTTTTCCTGTATTTCTGCGGGCAAATCATCGGTAACCTGCATGGGCAACCGCTTACAATTTGTAACCAGTTGAAATAATAACGCGCGGAAGGTTTTCTGCGAAAAGCCCGCAGGGGGCGTGTACAGCGGCACAATGCGCCCGCCGCTTAGCAGTATTTCGCCCACGGCTTCATACTCGGGGGATTGCATTTGCAAACGCCCGTTAGACCCTTGCCGTACCGCGCCTGTAAATATGTATTCCTGCCCTATCTTAAAATTTTTTGCCAAATATGGTTGGTTAAACCACACCAATTCCAGCAGGCCTGTGCGGTCCTTGATTGCCGCCTTAGTAAGCGTCATAGACTTTCCCTTTGCGCCACGCATCGGAATAGTTTCCGGTGCTTGTGCCGGCGTACCGCGAAGGGTTTGCACCGCGCCTATAATCAGGCTTTCCACGGTGCGGATTTCGCTCCTGTCGTCATAATCACGGGGGAAGCAGTTAAGCAAATCTTCTGCCGAATGTATGCCCGCTTTTGCAAGCGCTGCCGCGCGTTTTGGGCCAATGCCCGTTAAGTTTGTAATGTCCATGCTTAAAGTATAACAAATTCTTGGCGGCGCTGTCCCCAAACCCCTGTAAACTTTTTGTAAAAGCCTAATAAAAACCGGCAGAAAAGCCGCTTTCGCGGCTTTTCTGTAAAACATAACTACTTGTTCTTGTTCTTGTTTGGTTGTGTTTCCTTCATGTTCATCTCGTCGGCAAATTCGGTGCGGTTGTCGGTTTTCTTGTTGGTTGTGTTCATATCTGCCGCGTGCTTTTTGTTATTGTTGTTAGCCATTTCAATGACCTCCCTTCGCAATGATAAGTAGTGCATACAAATACCCAGCGTAAATGCAGGGATTTGTATTGGTACGCTCATAGTATGGGAAGGTTTTGAGAATATTATACATATCTGGTAAAAATTTTTTACGAAGCTGCCAATTCGAGCAAAATTACTTGAGGGCGCGCAAACACGCGGGGCAAATATTGCCCCGTACCATTGCTCACAAAAACGGGCGTACCGTCATGCCCCGCCGCCCACCCCGAGCGGAACCGCTGCCCATAGTCCGTTATGCTGCTGCGAAAAGTAAAATACGGTGCCCACACGCCAAAAAACGTAATTTGTCCGCCATGGGTATGTCCGCTTAGCACCAGACAAACACGTGCCATGTCCTGCTTCATGGAAATATCGGGATTGTGGGAAAGCAGTAGCACAAAATCGCTTTCGTATGCGCCTTCAACGGCAGATACCACACAGGGACGCCGCCATGCGTCCTCTACCCCCGCGAGGAAAAAACCGTCGCGGATATGTAGCCCTTCATTTTGCAATGGCACGATGCCGTTTTCGCGCTTCGCGTCAAACAGGTCGGCGCGGATATCGTGGTTACCCTCCACGCCAAAAATACCGTCGCGGGTGCGCGTTTGCGCCAATATTTCCAAGGTCCGCTGCGGGTCGTTACGGCGGGAATCTAAATCCCCGCCCAGTAATAGCAGGTCAATATTTTTGCTGTTTAATTCTTCTACAATGCCATGCAGCACATCACAGGAAAGCCCGTGGGTATCCGCGATAAAAGCAATAACATAGCCGTCCATTTCCGCGGGGATATTGGACGAAGCAAAGGAAATTTCGACATACTGTATACGCCTGTCCAGTGTGGCGGCGTGGATTAGGTGAATGGCGGCGATAATTGCGAAGAGGAAAAGGCACAGCTTTTTTATTCTTTGTTTCATTCGTACACTTCCCCTATTCCGTAGCTTCACGAACCAACTCGCCTAGCCAATCGAACACCGCCCCGATATCAAATACCTGCGTATACCCCATGGAAACCAGCAAATCCGTAGCCGTACGGCTGCGGTTACCCGCACGGCAGTACACGAAAATGACTTGGTCTTTGTTCGGCAACACAGACGCCGCCCGCGCTTCAATTTCACCCAAGGGCAAATGAAGCGCGTCGTGTATGCGTACCTCGTAAAATTCCGCCGGCGTACGCACATCCAGTAATAATACGTGATGGGTGGTAAGCATGTCCTGTGCTTCCTGCGGGGTAAGGCGCGCGCCACCGGCGGGATAATCAGCAGACCCGCTACCACAAGCGGTGAGCAGTAAAATTAACAGCAAAAACGCATATAACTTCATGGATTCAACACCAACCTCGCGATAATAATACAAACAATGCGTCTTCCTCGCAAGCTATGAAATTTTTACCGCGCCTCCAAATACCGCAAAAGTGGATACGGATTTATCCAAAACCTGCCCCGCGTAAACTCCGCAACAGGCGAAATTCCAATATGCAATTGCACGGGGAATGCTCCTGCACCGCGCCCGCCGCCTGTGTTTCCCATATAACCCAGTGCTTGCCCCGCGTGTACCATTTGCCCGCTGCGCAGGTCGTGGGCAAGGCTGTCCATGTGTGCATACAAATAGTACGTTCCGTTAATGGTGGTGACGCCGATAAAGTAACCGAGTTGGTTGTTCCAGCCCGCTTCTTCAATGCGGCCGTGGGTCATGCTTACCACGGGAACGCGCCCGCGCACGTTTTCGCGGTCGAGTATCGCCGTACCCATGTGCGAGCGGTTGCCCTGCATGTTGTGCGTCATGCCCCACGAATCGCCGAACATAACGGACGGCTCGTCTTCATACCAGCCCGCAGGGATTGGAAACGCTTCCAACTCCGAAAACAAGGCATCAAACATCGCCGCATAGGTTGCCAGCGACCGCGCATTGTAGCGCCTTCGTATGCGCTCAAAATCCACAACATAAAGCTGTTCAATAACCCGCAAATCGTGGGTCACCGTTTTATCGGGGAAAAATGCGTTCTCGGCGAGAAATATCGTAAATAATTCTGCAAAGGGCACATCGTGGCGGTAGGCGTAGAATTCCAGCATTCCAATTGCCCTGTGCGGTACTTGGAACGCCGCAACCAAATCAGCACTCACTTGTATCCGCTTACCCGGGCGCACCAATTGCCACGCCCCAAAAATCAGCAAAAGCACCCCCGCAAGCACACAAAAACGGAAGAAAAGCGCCTTCACAGCCCGCTTGTTTACGGGCATACGCACACGCGGAAGGCGTGCCATTTTCATACGCCGTACGGCTCGTCCAATGCCGTGCCGTTTTTTTATTCGGCTGCTTCGCGTAGACATAAAAAACCCCTCTTATGTGTATGCCGTTTTCTATGCATATGCACATAATGAAGGGTTATTCCTATTATTTATTGTAAACAGGCGCTAAATTCTTTTCTTTCTCATTCCAAAAACGTTTTGCTAACTCCATATATC
The DNA here is from genome assembly GCA_009786535.1 of Defluviitaleaceae bacterium. Lineage (GTDB taxonomy): Bacteria > Bacillota > Clostridia > Lachnospirales > WQUN01 > WQRX01. The sequence continues at coordinate 70,341 of WQRX01000012.1, forward strand.
TAATTAGGTCACATGGTCTACTAAGCTTAGTTTCACCATTCTTTATTAACTCATTAATAAGTTGTTCGCACTTGATAAAATATATTTTATTGAAATAATTATACACACAACAAAAATTAGATAAGTACTTTATCAGCCACTTTTTATTTTCGGGTGAAGCATATTTAATAATCGCTGTATCTTTTTTGCAACCTGCATGAATATAAAAATCATTTAAATGCATCGCGAATACATCTAGTCTATCACCACGGCATCTGCTCCCTTTAAAATTATTAATCCGCCCTGTTACGGGCATTAGAGAAAAGTTTTTCAACGTATGATGATGTTTTTTACACTCTTCCAGCAAATCTTTTCCATTCTTGTCATCATTTAATATTTTTGCAAAATGCGCATATTTCTTTTTGTTAAAATTAAAATCCGTTTCGCCGCCAAGCTTAAATATACGCGGGTATTCATCGTGGTGCCCAATAGATTGTACATACCTTTTATATTTTACTCTTGAATTTTGAATAGTTCTATATTTTGTTTCAAATTTAAATGCAAATAAATCATCAAACATTGATTCATAAACGCAATCATAATGCTCCCAAGCTTCGGGCGATGAATCGGGGTCATAGTATTTCTCACATTGATTAGACGGAATTATTTTATTTAATATATCCATTACAGACTCCCTATAATAAAATTAATTGTTTATCCTATAATCGTTCCCCCACCGATAACCACGTCCCCGTCATACAGCACAACGGCTTGCCCCGGGGNGATGGCACGCTGAGGTTCATCAAATTGCAGGCGCAATTCGTCCTCGCTGGTTTGCGCAAGGGTTGCGGGCTGCGCCGCGTGGGAATAACGAATTTTTGCCGTAACGCGCATAGGCGCGGGCAACGTATCGAAGGGAATTAAATTTATCTCCTTTGCCGTTAATGTGCGGGTAAAAAGTCGGTCATTTGTTCCCAGCGTTACCGTGTTACCGAAAGGATTTACCGACAATACATACAGCGGATTCGGCGCGGAAACACCAAGCCCCTTGCGCTGCCCAACTGTATAATGGATAAGCCCCCGGTGCTTGCCCAGTATACGCCCCTGCATGTCTATGAAATTGCCTTCCGCACCGGTTGGTTTGCACATTTTTTTGCCGTATCCCTCAATAAACCCTGCATAGTCGCCGTCGGGCGCGAAGCAAATGTCTTGACTGTCCCGTTTTTTTGCATTAACCAGCCCCGCTTTTTGGGCAATCTCCCGAACTTCATTTTTGGTAAGCTTGCCTAACGGAAACAGCGTATGGGCAAGCTGCTTTTGCGTCATAGCGTATAACACATAGCTTTGGTCTTTGGTATCATCAAGCCCTTTTTTGAGTAACCAGCGCCCGTCATCTCTTTGCACAATTTGTGCATAATGCCCCGTAGCAATATACCCGTGTTCTAACTCATGGGCGCGGTGCAGAAATTTCTCAAATTTTATAAAACGGTTGCAATCAATGCAGGGGTTTGGCGTAATACCGCGCTGGTAGGCGTCCGCAAAACGGTGCATCACCTCCCGCTCAAACATTTCCGTAAAATTAAACACGTAAAACGGCATGTTTAAGCGTTGTGCCACTGCGCGGGCGTCCTCTGCATCGGATAGGGTGCAGCAGCCTTTGGCATTTTCTTCCCCGCCGTGTGCCTCTGCGTCAAATAATTTCATCATTGCGCCTGTGCATTCACATTTTTCCTTTTGCAATAAAAAAGCAGCAACGGATGAATCTACCCCGCCGCTCATGGCAATTAGCACGCGATTCTCCCCGCTACTGCGCACACCCTGCGCGCTACTTCCAGTAGTCAAATTCCAACTCATACAGTTGCACCGTGTCGTTTTCTTGTATGCCCAATTCCTCTAATTTGTCGATAATTCCCTTCTCGCGCAGGAAGCGTTGGAAGAAGGCGAAGCCTCGTTCGTCCGCAAGGTTGGTGTAGCCCAGCATCCGCTCAATGCCCGGGCCTTCCACAATGAAGCGCCCTTCCTCTTCGGGGTCTTTTTCCACGGTGATAAAGTCCTCGCGCCGTTCGGGTTCGAAGTGGGCTTCATAATCGGGTTCAAAATCCGCGATGGGCGGCGCTTCGGCAAGGGCATTTGCCACGCCGCGCATTAGCTCCTGCATTCCTTGCCCCGTTGCCCCCGAAATGAAAAATAGGGGCAGATTGTGTTGCTCGGCGTACGCTTTTAGCTCTTCGATATGCCCTTCATTTACGGGCAAGTCCATTTTATTCGCCACCAGAATTTGCGGACGTTCCAGCAATGCGGGGTTAAAATGCCCCAACTCCGCGTTAATTTTTTCCACCGCTTCCACGGGGGAAAGTCCGTAATCATCCGCTTCTTCCGGCGCTTCCAGCCGCGCCGCGTCCACCATGTGAATCAGCACCCGCGTGCGTTCAATATGCCGCAGAAAATCGAAGCCCAGCCCAACCCCTTGGCTTGCGCCTTCAATCAGCCCCGGGATGTCCGCAAGGACAAAATCGGTGTCATAATCCAACCGCACCACCCCCAAATTGGGGGCAAGGGTGGTAAATTGGTAGTTGGCAATCTTGGGTTTTGCCGCCGTCACCCGCGACAAAAGCGTAGACTTGCCCGCGTTGGGGAAACCGATAATGCCCGCGTCAGCAATCAATTTCAGCTCCAGCGTTACCTTAAATTCCTTCCCTGCGCGGCCGTCCTCGCAAAACTTAGGGGCTTGCCGAGAAGGCGTTGCAAAGTGCTGGTTGCCGCGCCCGCCGCGCCCGCCCTTGGCAAGGACGCGCCGTTCCCCGGCTACGTTCAAGTCCGCCATTACCATGCCTTTTTCGCCGTTTTCCGTTTCCCAGCCATACCGCACCAGCGTGCCGACGGGTACTTTTAGCACCAAGTCTGCGCCATTTTTTCCCGACATTTTACTGGCGCCACCCTTTACCCCTGCTTGGGCGGCGAATTTCTTTTTGTAGCGGAAGTCAAGCAGTGTGTTTATGCTGGTGTCTGCGATGAAAACGATGTCGCCGCCTTTACCGCCGTCGCCGCCGTCCGGCCCGCCGTTGGGCACATATTTCTCCCGTCGAAACGAGATGTGCCCGTGCCCGCCGTGCCCTGATGCGATGGTGATTTGTACGTGGTCAATGAACATGTGGAAAGCTCCTAAAAAAAATAAATTTAAAAGATTAAAACCGTGGGACGCTATCCCGTTGCGAATGCAAAGCATTCGCATAACCTGCAAGCCTTTAAAAAGGCTTGACCCAAACTTTATCATGGGGAGATTTAATTAATCATTTAACAAATTATTTACCAAATCCATGGAACATTGTATTTTTGTATGTTTTCGTCGATTGTTATTATGGTTAGGTCCTCTGCTAATGCAGTGGATATGATTAATCTGTCAAAAGGGTCTTTGTGAATAAATGGGAGCTTCGAAAGTCCCTTTAAATGGTCGTTTTTAATTGAAATCACAGATAAATCGCTGCGCTCTATGGCATCTATAAGTGCGTCAAAGGATAACCGCATATCTAATTTTCCTATATTTAGTTTTATCAAAATTTCCCATAAAGACGCAACGCAGATATATTTTGGGCATGTGGGGTCGTCAATAATGCGCGATATTTTTATCGGTAGGTTTACCGAATCCTCAAAATACCAAATCAAAACGTGTGTATCCAGTAAATAACTCATTCCATATACTCCTTCATTTCTTCCAAAGGTGCATTGAAATCATCCGCCATCCAAACCTTATCTTTCAAAAGTCCCTTAAGCTCTGAAAGCGGACGTTTTTGGGGTTGTTCGTCAACTGCAAAGCTCTTCTCCACAGGCTCAAGAAAAGTAATAACAACCTCATATTTCCCGCTTACGGAAATTGGTTGCATTGGTTTAAAATTAACACCATCATAAATAGCTTTTACCGCGAACATGTTTTTCCTCCACCGTTTCAATTTTATTAATTCAATTGTGCATATTTATTGCGATACCGTGGTACAAATCCTTATTCTTCGGCAGTTGGGACAACGTAGTAGTTGTTTAACATATGGACCAATTCTTACAAAAACAATTGAGAAAAATCGTGCAAAATTGGAACGTCTGAAAGTGTGGTGGCATTTTGGGCAACGGAAAATTAGGTCAATCCAAGCCATTATTTTTATTCCCCAATCCATTAAAATTTACAATTATTTCATTTGCCATTTCCGCGCCGAACCAGCCTTCACCGTCGCTTACATGCGGATATAATTTATACAGGGCATTCTTTTCTTCGTTGGGAAGCTGTGAAAAATCCCGTTCGCTACGTTCGGGTAAAGTACCCACGAGCTTATGGTCGCCGTCATTTCGCTTAAATACACCAACGATTTTAATTTCTTTTATTTCGCCAAGGGCGTAATTTTCTCGCGATAACAGGAATGCATCCAAGTGTTTTTGTGGGGGTGTGCCAAAACCTTGCAACCAGCCGTAGGGATAAATAAACCCTCGCTGGTGAAATAGACAATCATTTCCCGTTTCATGGAACGTATTTGTAACGGGGTCGTAGGCGATTCGCTTCGTGTAATCCTTCGTTTGCTCAATAACGATACAGTACATTAATGCAATTTTTGTTGCCATACTTCAATATCATTTCCTTCCGTATCGGTAAATTCCAGAACCCAGCTATTTCCTATAAGCGTGAGCGGAAATACAATAGGCGCGTGTAATTCTTCTAACTTTTCCATAAAACATTTTATATCGCTTACTTGAAAACTCGGCAAACAATTATGACCGAATACAGCCCGATTATCATTTGCGGCTTGATAGTCAAACAACCAAAATCGTATCCCACCACCAACAAAGAATGTATTGTCTTGTGCTTTTTGGTTAAATATTTGTTCATAAAATTTTGTTGCGCATTCCAAATCATTAACAAAAACATAGACGGATGTTAAATTTATTTCATATCCCATACTTTCAATCCCTTTTCACTCGCCAATTTTTATAAAGTTATATCATTTTGCTGCAACCGCCAAATTTCGGCGTTTGCAAGTGTTTTTTCGATAAAATCATTCTTCCCATCATGGTATTCATCACGGCTGGATGCCTTTTTGTTTGCTAAGGCGGTTTTTAATGATTCATACTCACGCGTTATAGATATATTTGTGTTCAAATAATCGCGAAAATTTAAGTAGTTATTCCACACTTCGCCACCATAATAAACGACATGAATATAATGTGTTACTATTCCCTTGGGCTTGGATACCAACGATGGCTGTACTTCCAATATGTTGAATATCCCTGGCAATTTCACCAAAAATATTCAAAAGCCGTTTAATCGTTGCGAATGCGATTATTTTCCACCTAGGGTTATAGTTGGCAAGCCTTACATCCCTACGCTCAAGTCCGATAATCCCGTCGTTACACATTAAACCGAATTAACAAAACATCCCCGTCCTGCACCACGTATTCCTTGCCTTCCACCCGCACCGTGCCTTGTTCTTTGGCGGTGTTGTAACTGCCCGCTTTCATCAGGTCGTCGAAGGCAACGACCTCGGCGCGGATAAAGCCCCGTTCCAAGTCGCTATGGATTTTCCCCGCCGCTTGGGGGGCTTTTGAATTGCGTTTCACCGTCCACGCCCGCACTTCCTTTGGTCCCGCGGTGAGGAAGCTGATTAGCCCCAAAAGTGCGTAGCCTGCGGAGATGAGCCTGTCCAGCCCGTTGGTTTGCAGGCCCATGGCGGTGAGGAATTCTTCCTTCTCCTCGGCGGGCAAAAGGGCAATTTCCGCTTCCAATTTCGCGCAGGAAACAAAAAGCTCGAAGCCCTCGTTTTTCGCGTAGGCGTCAAGCTTTTTTAAAATTTCGTTGTCCGTGTCCTCCAACATTTCCTCGGAAACATTGGCGGCGTACAGCACAGGCTTTGCCGTGATAAGGGACAACGTAGAAACCAGCTTTTCGTCCTCGGCATCCTCCCATTTTAACGACCGCGCGGGCTTGCCGTCCTCCAGCGTTTTAATGATTTTCGCCAGCACTTCCGCCTCGCGGGCGAAGGACTTGTCCGTACGCGCCACTTTTTCCACCCGCGCGGCGCGGCGTTCAATCATTTCATGGTCTGCGAAAATAAGCTCAAGGTCAATGGTTTCAATGTCGCGCAGGGGGTCGATGGTATCGTATACATGGGGTACGTTTTCGTCCTCGAAGAGGCGTACTACGTGTACAATCGCGTCCACCTCACGGATATTACCCAGGAATTGGTTGCCCAGCCCTTCCCCCTTGCTTGCGCCCTTTACCAAGCCCGCAATGTCCACCATTTCGATGGCGGCGGGGGTTACGACCTTGGGCTGGTACATTTCGTTGAGCCGCTCCAGCCGCTCGTCGGGTACGGGAACGCGCCCCACGTTGGGGTTTACCGTGGAAAATGGATAGTTGGCGGCCTGCGCCCCAGTTTGCATTATCGCGTTAAAAAGGGTGCTTTTCCCCGAATTGGGCAGCCCCACAATGCCTAGTTTCATACGTAAACCTCACTTTTTTGTAGTTGTCCGCCCGCCATTATAACGAAAATTTTTTGTAAATCAAATTTCTTTGCCGTATAATACCACGGACAAGGGTGTAAAAACCTTGGGGAGAGCCTTTTGTTCACAAAAGGTTCTCCCCAAGGTCTTATCTTTTCCCTGCATTTAATACACATAACAAAGGAGCAATTCTCATGGCATTGAACATAAAAAAGGCAATCCTACACATTCTGCGCAGCGACGCGCCCTCCGTTTTCTCCCAAGCAGAGCTGGACATTGACAGCGAAACCTGCGAGACATTCATCCTAAAGCACGTAAAAAAGCTCATTAACAACCCCGCCACCCGCACCGCCCTTTTTAAGACCGACAGCGAAGTGTACCAGCACATGGGCGCGTATCAAAACGGCGCGGTGTATTTCAAGGAAACCTCCCTTACCTTGGCGCAGAAGATGCAGGACTTGATGGCGCGGTTTAAGCAGCTGCCGCCCTGTGCGTTGCTTATCGCCCATATCGCCAACAAGGGGGCGGAGTCCCTCGCCATTCTCAAGCTGGGGTATCAGGACGCCTACCGCCATTCTTCCAAGGGGGAAGACAACCAAATTACCAAAACCCAGGCGCTTCCCTTCGCCAGCGGCAAGGTGGAAAATGCCTGCCTAATTGGGCTGGATGGCGCGGCAATGCCCATCAATCTCATTGAAAAGCATGAGGTGCTGGACGGCAACGCGGTGCTGTATTTCTCCGAGCTTTTTCTGGAATGCGATACCAGCCCTTCCAAGAAGGAGCAGGCGCAGCTTATCAACGAAATTAACAACGAATTTGTGCAGGAATACCACCACAACAACCCGAAAATTACGGCAAAAATAAAATCCGCCCTCGTAGAGGAAGCGGAAAACGAAGAAGGCTTCGTGTCCATAGACAATGTAGCCGCCGCGGTTTTTGCCGAAGAGCCCGAGGAAAAAACCCGCTACATCGAAACACTGCGCGAAGCGGGCGTAACCACAGACCTTCCGCTGGGCGAACGCGTAGTGCGCGCCCAATTCGCCACCCAAAAAATAAAGGGCGAAAACGGCGTGGAAATAAAATTCCCCGCTTCCCTCGCCGCCGACGAGGACGAACTGGAAATTACCCCCCACCCCGATGGTACGGTTTCCGTGTTGATTAAACGGTTGCGGCTGGTGTAACCATGGAATACCACATAATAAATGCCTTTACCAACGCGCCTTTTAGCGGCAACCCTGCAGGGGTGTGCCTGCCCGACAGCGATTTGTCGGAAGCACAAATGCAACGCATCGCTACGGAAAATAATTTATCGGAAACGGCTTTCTTGGTGAAAAAAGGCGACACCCGTTATGGGCTGCGCTGGTTTACGCCCACAACGGAAGTGGCTTTGTGCGGGCACGCAACCCTTGCAAGCGCGTACGTTTTATTCGACGAGCGCGAGCGAAATGCCGAAAAATTGCAATTCAAAACGGCGAGCGGATTATTAACCGTTACACGTAACGGCGAATGGATATGTCTGAACTTACCCGCCGCTCCCCCGGAAAAATGCCCATCGTACCCATTTATCACAAATACGCTGGGCATAACGCCGCTGGTGGTGTACAAATCCATCGACTTTATGGCGGTGGTGGAAAACGAAGCCACCGTGCGCAGCATAAAGCCCTGCTTCGCCGCGTTTGAAACGCTGGTAAGCGAAGCAGGGCAAGAATACGCCAAGCACGGGCTTATCGTGACTGCGCAAGGGAACGAATGCGACTTTGTTTCTCGTTATTTCGCACCAAATGTGGGTATCCCCGAAGACCCTGTAACGGGCAGCGCACACTGCACGCTCGTACCCTATTGGGCAAAAAAGCTTGGAAAGCAAACGCTCACCGCACAGCAATTATCTGCGCGGGGTGGTGTGTTGCAATGCGAAGACAAGGGCAACCGCGTACTGGTAAGCGGGCAAGCTACCCGGTATTTACGGGGGCAAATAAACGTATAATTTTTACTTCCCATTCTTCTCCAACAACTTCTCCAGCAGTGCCGTCATTTTCTCTTGCCCGTCGGCCAGGCGTTCCAGCGCTTTTAATATGGGGTCGGGGGCATCTTTTTCGCTGAGTTGTTGATTCATACGGGTAATGACGCGTTCGGTAGCGGCGAAAGATTCATCGTCTGTGGGCGCAGGGGGTAGGTCATGAGGCTTCATGCACAGCCGTTCCAGCAGGTTGTTGAGTGCGGTGGAATCGGGTTTTGCTTCTTGCGCCAGCGTGGTAATATCGTCAATTTCATTTTGAGAACGCACGTCATTAAAATTGGGCAAATGCTTGTTGGCGTCCACGGCGAGGATGATGGCCTCCAGCGTTTCGCGGTTAAAGGGCGTTTCTTCCAACAACGCAGACTTTACCGCACCCAGTAAGGTATCGGGCTGGAAGGGTTTTGCCACAAAACGCCGTGCGCCTTCCATAAGTGCAGTGCATACGATGGTGGTTTGCCCCATGGCAGAAAGCATAACCACGTGCGCGTTGGGGTCGTGGGCGCGGATTTTGCGCAAGGCGTCAATCCCGTCCATACGCGGCATGGTGATGTTCATTACCACCAAATCGGGTGTGTGCTGCTTATACATTTCTACGGCTTGTTCGCCGTCTACGGCCTCGCCTACAACGGTGAAGCCGTTTTTTGTAAAAATATCGTTACACATCATACGCATAAAAGCGGCGTCGTCTACCAATAAAATATTTTTATTCATCATCATTTCCTCCTCGTGGGATTGTAATTTGTGCGCCAATTTCTCCATGGCGGTGGAAAGGCGCCGCTTCTCCTGCACCAGCGCGGCATACCGTTGGCGCAAAATGGCGGGGACACTTGCTCCGTTTCCTTGCTGCATAATCATCTTTATCTCCGCCAGTGGGAAGTCGAAGGCTTTTAGCTCAATAATTTGTGCCAAATCCTTCGCCTGCGCCAGCGTGTAGTAGCGGTAGCCCGTTTCCGCCGAAGTGTGTGCGGGCTTTAGCAAGCTAATTTCGTCGTAATACCGCAGCGTATCGGCGGAAATGCCTACGATTTTCGCCAGCTTGCCAATGGCGTGCATCTCGTTAGAAATTTCCATAAAATACCTCCTTTCAACGGGGATAAAAAAAGGTCGCTTCGCGAAAGCAACCTAAGTGTAAAGTATGGGGTAAGTCTAAAGTCAAGTCTATTAAAAATTTTTTTTTACTGCAACGTGCCTACCCGCACAACCCCCTGCAACGGGCGGTAGGTAGAGGTATTTACCCGCACGCGCTCTACCATTTTTCCATGTAAATATACCAGTTTAAACGCTTCGTAGGTGTAGCCGTCTGCGGCAGCGAGGGTAAGCACACGTTCATTGGGCAACAAAGCGGCGTCGATAATTTCCTTATACGGCGGGGGTGCTTCCGTTGCGGTGCGCTCACTGATAAAACGCAAGGTGCGTTCTGCGGGGCGTGTTTCGTAACCGTGGAGGGAAATATGAAGCTGCCCGCCGCGCATTTCCGTAGTAATGAGCAGGGGCTGGGGCGTGGTATTGCGGAATTTTAAATCATACCACGTACCCGCCAGCGTTGCGTCAAAGCCAATATCGGCATACCCCACCCGCGCAGAATGGTTGTGCCGTTGTACGATATCCAGTTCTGCACGCAAAATGGCGTTGTACAGGGTAGTCGCCACTTGGCACACACCGCCGCCTATATCCTCCACGGGTTCGCCCCGAACGAGCACCAGCGCCGCCTCGTAGCCACTGTCTGCTTTATGAGCGGCAATAATTGTGCCTGCGGAAAACACTTCATTGGGAAACACAACTTGGTTATGCACACGCCGCGCCGCTCGTTGAATATTACGGGTCCGCGCTTCTTCCAAGCCGCCATGGTACGCCGTTTTGTATGTACCCAACACAGATATGGGGAAGGATAAATCCGCTTGCGTATAGCGCGGATACAGCGTATCGGTTGTAAGCTGCACAGTACTGTCGGCTAATTGCGCAAGGGCGTACAGGGTATTTTCTATTGCGGAGGCGGTTTGCAGCGCACGGCCTTGGGTTTCGGGCAAAATAATAATACTGCGGTTTTCTTGCGAAAGGCGCGCGCTAACGGGTGCGATATGAATTTCGCCCGCTATTTTTTCAATAATATCTTCCACGCGGGCAATGTCGAAGCGGAATGCGGGTTGTACCGTTACTTCATGGGACCTGCCAAACAGCTGTGCAACGCGGCGTTGTACATTACGCGTACGCCCGTATTGCAATGCCGCATCCGCTGTATGGGTAAAATCAAACCGCGCGTTAAAATCGCCGAAACCATATTCGGCAATATCCTTTCCGTCCAAAACAAATCGAATGCGCAAAGCGTCTAGCCCAGGCTGGTAATGCGCACCAAGCGCTTCCTGCGCTTCCTGTGCCGTTAAACCGCCGACAGGCACGCCAAACACCACTAAATGCCGATAAATTACGTCAGCCTCCCTAGGCGGAAAAGCGAGCACCATTGTTGTTATTACTACTGCGGTGCAAAATAAAATTAATATCACCATAAATCGGCGTTTGCGTTTTAACATAAAACACCCCGCGGGTAGGATATATTATCCTATTCCCGCGGGGTGCGGTTCATTCGGGGATTTACGATTAAATCACTTGTAAATTTGGCTGTACGCTACGTCGCCGAAAAACGGCAGTTTATACGTTTCGTTTTGGAATGCCTTAAAGATAAGGAATAACCATACAAAAAACACGACAATCCCCAGCAACAACATAACGGGGGTTACCAGTATACCCAGCACCGCACCCAAAAACGGAATGCTGAGTATAAAATTAACTACCGTGACAAAAATGGCATAGAAGAGGAAAAACAGCGTAGACTGCAACGCATGGAAACGCACAAACTTATTTTCGCGTTCCAAAATGAGGACCACTACCCCCGAGAAGAAAACGACCACATAGCTGAGCGCGGCGGCAAGATTTTCGGTTAAACCGAATACTGATTTGTTCATATGAATACCTCCCTGGCAAGCATAGTAAAATTCACAGTGCAATGCTTGCGTTTATATGATTTAACCAGAGATACGCACATCAAAAAAGAAAGTCTGCTATCGTTAATCAGATTATTCATTGTTTGGGTTTACGCCCATATTTTCCAACATGCCGGTTACACGGGTACGGCGGGCGTTCCATGGATTTGCCGGGAAGTCGGCATAGCCGCTTATATTGGTAAGTTCCAACAACGTTTCTATTGCCTCTTCTTGGCGGGCGGGGGCGCGGTAATATAATGTGCCAAGGAAATACAGCATATGCGGGTACTGCGGGTTATACGGGGCAATAAAGCGCCGTGCGTCCTGCAACTGGATAAGCGCGCGGTCGTAGTCGCTTGCGTTAAAGCTTTCAATACCGCCTAACGCGTAGAAGGTCGCAAGCCGCGGCTGTGCCGACTCGATAATTTCCAGCGCCATTGCCACCGTGTCTACGGGCAACCCTTCCAAGGAAATAATCTCCAGCATATCCACTGCGGCGCGCAGGTCTTCCATTTCGCCCGCGATGTAGCGCGTATTGGCAAGGAAAACACGGATAATACGGTCGGCTTTGGTATATTGCTCCTGCCACGTTTCCAACTCGGCGTTAATTTCGTCTATACGCGCGTACATGCGGGATATATCGCCTGCGTGGGCGCCCATTTCCTGCTGATGCATGAGTGCTGCGTTATCCATATCACGCTGTACGTCACGTAGCGCAATAGTATGGCTGCGCTCAATACCGGGAAGGTACAGGAAAAGCCCAAACGCCAGCATACATGCCGCGCCAATTAAAAACGATAAAATGCCCACGATGTGGAAATAGGTCGTCTTTTTCTCTTTGATTGCAATGGTTTTAAAGGGGCTTGCGTCCCCCGTTTTTGCGGCGCCCGCCGTATCAGCGGCAGGGGATGATTTAAAAAAGCTGCGCCGCGTTTCGCTTCGCTTTCCGCCCGGGTTAATAATGGAAAAGTTACGAAGCGCTATGGGATTGCGCGCGTCAACAGAAAAAACGCGCTCCATCATTACGTTTGCCTGCTGGCGGTTGCGCTGCTGTAAATAGCACAAGGTAAGCAGGTTTAACGCATCCAGGAAGCGCGGATTAAATTCCAGCGATTTTTTTAGTTGGATAACGGCGAGGTCGTCGCTGTCTTGGCGCAGGTATTCCAACGCACGGTTATACAAGACCACCGCTTCATTTAGTTGCTCAAATTTGCGCGTGTTCTTGTTTATTCTCTCCAGATAATCTTTGGCGGGGTTATTTTCGCGAAGCTGGGATTGGCTGATTACCCAGTGCTTTAATGCGTCACCGATATGTCCAATTTCGAATAGCGCAAGACCCAACAGATTCCGCGCCATTATATTGTGCTTATTTATCGCGACACTTCGCGTAAGCGCTTGTATTCCATGGGTATAATCCATGGAATGCAGTCGCTCAAGGCCTTCGTTATACAGCCTGTTAGACATACGCTCGGTGCCTTTAAAAAGCACCGCATCTATTTGACAGTAAGGGCATTGGTTGCCGCTGTCAAAATTCTTGCCGCAGTTAGGGCAGTGCATTATGGGTATTCCTCTATTCTTTGGCAGGTGGGGCGGAAATGTATTGCAGCAAATCCATGATATCGGTAATTTCGTCGCGTACAGCGTCCTCTACTTCATCTGCGGTGCGAATTGTTTTATATTTAGCCAGTTCAGTTTTAAAATCAAACATGGGAATTCATCCTTCGCTCGTGTATATCTATATTTAAACATATATGTCAATGGTAAAATGTTCCAGCCAATAATTGAGTTGCAAAAAGTAGGCAAGAGTAGGTGCGTCCGCCTCCTGCAGGGTGCGTTCGCGGTCAACAAGCTCAAAAACGGGGGCATCGTTTAGTGCTTGCAGCATATGCTGCATTTTCTTTAAAAAAGCGGGGTTTTGCGTGCTTGGGAAAGGACTGCGCTTGCGCGGAAGCAAGACTTCGGGCAAGCTTTGTTTAAGCGCCCACGGCACATTGTACATAAATTGCACCAGCGCCGCGTCAAGGTACGGCATGTGAACGGTAAGCCCCGTAGTTTGCGCCATGCCTTCGATACGGCGTAGGGTTGCAGGCAAGTGCCACTGCAAATTGGTATGGAATGCGTGCCGTACGCGGATATCGTCCTCCGAGTCGTCGCTTAGGTGCGGTGCTTCGGCACGCATGTACGCATCTGCGGTTGTTGCGGTCTGAAATTCTTCACGCAGAAACGGCTCGCGGTGTGATGCATGAATACCGTGAAGCGCTTCCCCAAAAAGGATGCTTGCCCCTTCGTCGTACCGTACTTCATGCCCTTTGCCGCGCATCTGCCGGAAGAGCAGCAACGTAGCCGCATCTATGATGCCTTCGTTGGGCATTCCGATGGCAAGGGTTGCGGACTCTAACGCTTCCGCCAATTCGTCTGTGCCAAAAAAATGGGGAGCAAATTCCTCGGTTTCCTTTACACGCGTGGGCGTAACATCGGCAAGCAAGCCGCGCAGTGTATGCGCACTTTGTTTAGCGTCCAAGCGATGCGGGAAGGCTTTTATCTGCCAATAACAATGCATTTCCGGCGGGGTTTCGCCCTTATACAATATATAATGACCCGCTTTAAGTTCATTTATGCCTTTTAAAATACCGTAGCCGGGCGCGCGGGCGGGCGCAAGCAGAAATAGCGCTTCTATTCCGTCGCGCGTAAGCGTGGGTTTAATTTCATTATGGCGAAGCATTGTTTTCATATGCGAGGCGAAAACCAGCCCTTGCGCACTTGCATAATAATACAATGGTTTGTACCCCAGTCTATCTCGCGCTAAAAATAATTGTTCCCCGTCCCACACCGCCAGCGCAAACGTACCAACAAACCGCTCAACACACGCAGCACCCCATGCCATATATGCATGAAGCGCCACCACCGCACTGCTTCTGTCACCAAACCGAAAGCCCTTCGCTTGCAATTCCTTGTGCAGTGCGTCGCGGTTCACAATTTCGCCGTCGCACACGCCTACATACGTTTTTGTGCCCTCTGTACCCACCACGGGAAACGGCGCACCAAACAGACACGCCTTCTGCGAAATATATTGCCCAACATAACACATTTGCTCTGCCATTTTTACACATGTCATACCCCGCACACTTCCGCCAATTCCGCTCATTTTTACCCCCGTTGTTGTCTTGATAAACTATATTATGAAGGCACACGCGGGAAGGTGAAGGGCATCATTTCATCTTTTAACCCTAAATAGGTCTTGAATAATCGCTTTAAGGCGTATACTATTACACGCTGTATTTCGAAGGACGTGACTTATGGATTTTTTCAAAAAAATGGACGTTAAAAGATGGGCATCATACGCAGGGTCGCTATTGATGGTCGCATCATTAGGGTTTATTGTGCGAAGGATATTTTTAACCCACGGAGATGTAGACTTCAGCGTTTTTTACAATCCCGTGATTGTAATGGCGCTACTGGGCGTTGCACTGCTGGAAGGTGCGGGCATTATCATGGCTTCGTTTAATTATCGGGCGATGGTGGCGCATGTTTCGGGCATTCGGGTTAAAACTACGCTTGCCATGGTGGTGTATACCATGTCCAATGTGTACAAATATATCCCGGGCGGGGTAATGTACGTGCTTGGGCGCAATAAAATTGCAGTAGATACGGAAGACCTCTCCCACGCGAAGGTCGCGGTCGCCACGGTGTTGGAGGGCGCGTCAATAGCCATTGCCGCAGTAACCATTGCCATTGTGTTTTCGTTTGAGCATTCGATGTACTATATCCGGCAGATGGAAAACCTTGCAGTAATTGGCGTTATTGTGCTGATTGTTATTTGGGCGGCGATACCGATTATTTATCGTTTCCGCCACAAAATAAACGCGCAATGGCGCGATATCAAAGATAGTTCAAATAAATTGCGCCCCTCGTTGTTATTGGTACGCCTGTGCGTTGCGTTTGTGTTAATGTTTTTATGGGCGTTTACTTTCCTTGCTACGCTAATGCTGCTGGGGCAGGAAATGACGCTTGGGCTGGGCATTACGGTAATGGGATTGTATATGCTTTCGTGGGTTGCGGGCTTTCTTACACCCGGTGCGCCCAGCGGGCTGGGCGTGCGGGAAGTGGTAATGCTCATGTTTATGGGCGGCGCGTTAAACGAAGGGATATTAATTTCCGCCATGGTCATGCACCGTATGCTAACCGTCATTGGCGACCTTAGCGCTTACGGCATTGCGCTGGCATACGCGGGCGCAAAAAAAAGATTGGAGCAGGAAGCATGAGAAATATTGCACTCGCTATTTTAATGGAAGTCACGGAAAACGAAGCCTACGCCAACATTGCCCTGCGCAAAGGGCTGGCACAAACCACGTTAGAACCCCGCGACCGCGCCCTCGTCACCGAAATTGTGAACGAAACCTTGCGTAACCTGCGGGTCATTGACGGCATTATTAATCATTTTTCTACACTGCCCGTTGACCAAATGAAGCCGTACATACGCAATTTGCTTCGCATTTCCATTTGCCAGTTGCGCGTGCTAACAAAAATCCCGCCCCACGCCGCGGTACATGAAGCGGTGGAGCTTGCAAAATCCCAAGGCTACGGCAAGCTTGCGGGCTTTGTAAACGGCATACTTCGCAACGCCGTACGCAACCCCGATACACCCCCGCCCCCGTCGGAAGACAGCTGGGCACTACGGTATTCCTACCCCGCAAAGTTGGCAAACGACATTAAACGCTGGCTGGGGAAAGAAGACGCAAAAACCTTTGCCCAAAATTCTCACATCCCCCCTGCGCTCACTATTTTTACCAACACAACCAAAACCACACCCGAAGCCCTGGCCGCCACACTAGCCGCAGTGGACATTGAATGCGAACCGCTGGAAAACGGTTTATTCGCGCTGCGTAATACAGGCGATATATCTGCATTGCCTGCCTTCAAGGAAGGGCTGTTTTTTGTTATCGACGCGGGCGCAGTAGCCGCCGTTCGCGCATTGCAATTACAGCCCCATCAAACCCTCTTAGACCTATGCGCCGCCCCGGGCGGTAAGACCTTCGCCGCCGCCGCCTTTATGCAAAACACAGGCGAAATTACCGCACTGGACCTGCACCCCCATCGCGTAACCCTTATAGAAATGACGGCAAAGCGCTTAGGCTTCACCCAAATAAAAACGTTAGTGGGCGATGGGACAAGCATTTCTCTACCACAGTATGACGCCGTTCTTTTAGACGCGCCTTGCTCGGGACTTGGCACAATTCGCAAACGCCCCGAAATTAAGTACAAATACAACGGCACAGATGAAACCCTACCGGACGTACAGCGCAACCTGTTTGCCAACGCCGCAAAGCACGTAAAACCCAACGGAACACTGGTATACAGCACCTGCACCGTAGCCCGTGACGAAAACCACGATATGGTCGAATGGTTTTTAAAATACCATCTCCAATTCTACTTAGACAGCCAAGAACAGCTGCTGCCCGGCTCGCATAATGACGGCTTCTTTATCGCGCGGTTAGTGCGGGGTTAAAAGAATAAAACCTTCCCCAACAACTCCTTAACAATTATATAATATCCTACGAAATGAGGTGATTGACCATGGCGCGGATATTAATCGCAGAGGACGAAGGGGCAATAAATACGCTGGTTAAAAAAAATTTGGAACTGGTGGGGCATACCTGTTTTTCTGTTTTCGACGGCGAAGCGGCGTTAGAAGAAATTGAAAATGCACATTACGACCTAATATTGCTGGATATAATGATGCCAAAAATGGACGGCTTCGCGGTAATTGAAGAGGTGGGCAAGCGCATTCCCATTATTTTTCTTTCGGCGCGCAGTGCGGTGGCGGACAGGGTACGCGGGTTGAAGCTGGGCGCGGACGACTATATTGTAAAGCCCTTCGACATGCTGGAATTACAAGCACGGGTGGAATCGGTGCTGCGACGGGTAAATAAAGCAGACATGGCATTTACGCTGGGTGATGTGAAAGTGGACTTTCTGAGCCAGCAAGTATTTGTTAATGACTGCGCGGTGGAAATGTCGCCCAAGGAATTTTTGCTTGTTGAGGCGCTGATAAAAAACCGTAACATTGCTTTGTCCCGTGATAAATTACTGGAAATGGTGTGGGGGTACGACTTCTACGGCGACACACGCACGGTGGATGTACATATTCACGCGCTTCGCAAGAAGTTAAATTGGGACGATATTATTAAAACGGTGTACAAGCTGGGCTACCGCTTGGAGGTTAAATAATTGCGCATAAAAACATTTATTGCCACTTATTTATTATTTTTATTTATTTTATATGCCAGCGTAGGGGTGGTGCTAATTTATTTGTCTAATAGCCAGTTGGATATGCTTCGTAATAAAAGCGCGGCACAGTACCAGTCTATTATTCAAACGCTGGCGCGGGATATTTCTATATTACATGGGCGCCCCGGGTGGGACGTACAGGACTTGGTACACGAATATGCGCGGTATTTTAGCCGCCACAACGTTTCGTTAAATATTTTTGAGGAAGCCCAGAACGGTAGTGCCAATGCCGAGGTTACCCTTGTATTGGACGGCGAAGAGGGGCACCGCATTTCCATAGTCGGACACATGCCCGAACCTTTTGGGCATTTTTTATTGGAATATAATTTAAATATTGACGCAAATATTCAAGAAATGCTGGACATACAGCAGGTGCTTTTGTTGGTTGTCGTTGTTGTTTCATTGCTTGCGGCGGTGGCGTTGTACATATTGCTTGCGGTGGTTTTTCGCCCTATGGAGCGGATGGTACGTGCCGAGCAACGGGTGATTCTTTTACAGGAAGAGGCGGAGAGCAAGCAGCAATTCGTAGACAATTTTACCCACGAAATACGGACGCCCCTTACCTCTATTTACGGGTTTGCGGAATATTTGCAAAAAGCGTCCCTTCCCGCAGAAGAAATTGCCGAGTCTGCCCATTTTATTATGGACGAAACGCGCCACATGAAAAATATTGCCGATACCCTGCTGGAATTGGCGACCCTGCGCAATTTTTCTCCTACTTTAAAAGAAATTAAGGTTGCGGCGTTATTTAATGAAGTGACCCAATCCCTTTCGCCCTTGCTGGACAAAAAAGGCGTACGTATGGTATACGACACCGACGGCGGCACGATAAAGGCGCAAGAGGATTTAATCCGTAGCTTATTATTTAACCTATGTAACAACGCAATTAAGGCGTGCAAGCCCGACGCAGGTGAAATTAAAATGGAATTTTTAAATAATAAAATAATCGTGTCGGACAATGGCTGTGGCATTCCTATAGAAGCGTTGCCTAAGTTGACGGAGCCGTTTTTCCGCGTAGATAAAGCCCGCAATCGTGCCCATGGTGGTACGGGGCTTGGCTTAACCCTTTGTAAGCAAATTGCCGAGGTCCATGGCGCTAAAATGGAAATCGCGTCTATATTAAATGAAGGAACGCGCATCATTATTCATTTTACAAAACCATAATAAATTGAAAATAAATTATTAATAATTCCCATTTATACTCTTCTCATGGGCGAGGGAGCTTATGCGCAGAGGTTGCTTCCCCAAAAATAAAAAAGAAAAGAGGCTATACAATGAAGGCACGATTAAAGGAAATTTTGAAGGTAGCCATTGTTACGGTGGTGGCAATTGGCGGGTTTAGCGCGGCGTTATTATGGGCTAACCACCATGCATTACAGGCCTATGCGGCCCACACAGAGGTATTGGAAATTGACATCCCCGTTATGACGGAAATGACGTGGGTAACCCCTGACGAAGAATTGGATGAGGGGGAAGTCTATGCATCGTTCACATTAACCAATGTTACCGTACGCACCCACCCCGAGATACCCTCCATTTCTTTGCCCGACAACGTGTTAAGCGTGGATGAGGCGGCAAAAATTGGTGCGTTGTATATTTGGGAAGTGTTCCAGCGGGATATTAGCGACATGTATGTATTTATGTTTTTTTCCGAGTGGCATAACCATTCCCGTTATTTTTGGAGTGCCCAGGTTTTCCACACCACGGAAATAGAGATGCGAACCCCCACATTCTCCTTTTCCATTGATGCGGAAACGGGGGAATGGATTGATATTTCTTACTTCGACGCCTTTCCACGGGATATACGGCGCCCCATTGATGGGGAAAATGCAACCATTGCCCGCCGCCGTATGGCAGATTTAATGAACCAAAGCGACGATGAAATTATGGCGTATTTTAACTTTACCCAAGCTCGACTTGCCCACTACACCCAACGCGCCATGGAATACGCACAACGCCATTTTAACGAGACGGAAGTTGTCAGTGTAATGTTGGGGCAAATGACCCACGATTTTACGGGCACGCCTATGTTGTTTTCGGGCATTCATGTGGGTACGCAGGTGGACGATGCCGGCAATTTTACGGTGGAAATGAATGCCCTTGCCTTCACCATTACAGACGAAACAGGGCGTGCCGCTTACGTTGTTATTTCACTTACGGATGCCGAGTTCCAGCGGGTTACGATAACCACCTCCCACAATGATATACTACCAATTGATGTTGACCGCGAAGCAACGATAACGTGGGGGAGGGGTTAACATGAAACCGAAGCGAAATGTGATTGTGATTTTAGTTGCAATGTTGCTCATCGGCGGGCTGTTAACGGGCTGCGGCGATAGAGATAACGAACCAACACGGTCTGTGGAAATAATGACACCCGAGATGCGGCGCGAAGGTATGCCAAATCGCCCCGGGTCGTTGGATGATATTCCGCCGGAGCTACGCCATGCAGATGGGACTGTGGGGTAGATTAAAGTGAAAAGATTAAGACCTTGGGGACGCTGTCCCCAAGGTCCCAGAGCGAAGACAAACCCCCAATCGAGCAATCGACTGGGGGTAAAATTTTTGATTTTGGAAAAAAATGTGAGGAAAAGC
>WQRX01000013.1 GCA_009786535.1 Defluviitaleaceae bacterium
CCCCCCATGTAGCTTTTGCTGCTAATCATACATAATGCACCCGGTTCTTTGCGTATCAACACAGCGAAGGGGTGTATTTTTTTTCCAAAAATGAAGTAAAAATGGGAGGACTTACCATGCAACAGCAAAGATTGAATGACGGATTAATGTACACAGACGAGGATAGGTGTATCGGCTGTAACAACTGTATCCGTAAATGCCCTACGTTAGAATCGAACGTAGGTGTAATGGGGACGGACGGCGTATGTAAAATGCACTTAGACGCAGCAGAATGTATATTGTGCGGTACATGTTTAGATACTTGCACCCACCAAGCGCGCCGTTTTAGAGATGACCACGACGATTTTATTACCGGATTGAAGGAAGGAAAAAGCATATCGGTAATTATTGCGCCTGCGCTATTAATAAATTATGCATCGGAATACAAGCATATATTGGGATACTTAAAGAGCCTTGGCGTTAAAAATTTCTACAGCGTAAGCTTTGGTGCGGATATTACAACCTGGGCATATTTGAAATATATTACCGAGAATAATGCCGTGGGCAAATTTTCGCAGCCTTGCCCCGCTATTGTTAGCTATGCCGAGCGCCACCTGCCCGAATTGCTTAGCGAAATTATCCCCGTACAAAGTCCAATGATGTGCATGGCAATTTATTTGAAAAAATACATGAACGTAACCGACGAGCTTGCCTTCCTCAGCCCCTGTATTGCAAAAAAAGTGGAAATGCAATCCACTCGGGGCTTGGGCATGATTCGGTATAACGTTACCTTTGTAAACCTTGTGCAATCGTTGCGTCGGCAACGCATTAACCTGCGCTCCTACCCGGAAATTGACGACCAAATAAGTTACACGCTGGGTTCAATTTACCCTGCTCCGGGCGGGCTGCGCGAAAACGTAGAATTCTTCCTTGGGGAAGATGCAATGGTAGTACAAGCCGAGGGCGAATCTCACGCTTATGAATGTATGGAGCATTACCGTGCGTTAAAATCCGACTGGCTGCGCCTTAGTCAAATGCCTACCCTCGTGGATATTTTGAACTGCGGGCGCGGCTGTAACTACGGTACCGCAACCGAATTCCGCCACGAGGACAACGGCGCAATTCAAGTAGAAATACACCGCCTAAAGCGTGCAAAGCGCAAAGTCTTCCGCGAAATTTCGGGCAATATTGACGAAGGGCATAGCCCCGAGAAAAACCTTGCTGCATTAAACGAAAAGTTTAAGGATTTGCATTTGAATGACTTCCTGTGCAAATATGACGACAGAACCACCCACCGCGCGTCCATATCGCGCCATGCGTTAGACAACGCCTATGCCGAAATGCGCAAATCCACCGAAGATGAAAAACGCTTCGACTGTGGTGCGTGCGGTTATAAGTCTTGCAAAGCCATGGCGAGAGCGATGGCAATGGGCATTAACTATAAAGAAAACTGTGCGGAATACCTTAAGGTTATCAACAAAGAGCAAACGGATTATCAATTATCCGTAATCGAGCATTTTAAAGAAGTGGACGATGTTATCCACAACCTAAACGAGGACAATATCACCATTTCCAAAGACGCGACCAACATCAACGAGCGCGTGGAGGAAGCGGTAAAAAGCAGTACAAAAATGCAAACCAACCTAAACAGTTTGCAAGAGGACTTTCAAAAAATTAATGCATCGTATGCGGAAATAAGTAATGTAGCGCGTACGTCTAATATTTTGTCCATTAACGCGTCTATAGAAGCGGCACACGCGGGCGCAATGGGCAGGGGCTTTAGCGTTATCGCCGAGGATATGCGAAACCTTGCGCAAAAAATACTGCGCGTAGCGGTGGAAAATGAAAGCAATTCCAGCTCTATTGCCAAGTCGCTTGGCGATGTTGTGGAAAGCTCAAGCACCATTACCAGCGGGATTGACGGAATTAAGGAAACAACGGGCGAAATACGCGGCAATGTAGACAAAATTTCCGACCGCACTAAAAATGTATTAGACATTCTCAGCAAACTTGAGCAGGAGTCGGATTCGCACTAAAATAAGCAAAACTAATTAAAGGGAGTGTTTAACGCATGTTATGGAGTGACAAGTACCTAACGGGAAACCGAGCCATTGACGACGACCACAAACGTATTTTTGACTTGGTTAGGGATATTATTGACCAAAACTTCCTGGACCGTGGGGAAAAAATTACAAAAGTAATTAATTTTTTAGGCGATTATACGATACAGCATTTTCGCCGCGAAGAAAAATTAATGGAAGAGTGCGAATACCCCGAATACCCCCTGCATAAAAGCCAACACGACGATTTTCTGGAGCAAATCAAAGAGCTTACAGAAAAAACAAACGGTATTGACGGCAAAAGCCTTTCCCTTAGTCTGGAAGTAAACGACGTAATTGTAAAATGGCTGGTAGAACACGTGCTGGGCAGTGATAAGCAAATGGCTGCTTATGTCCGCGAGCACTCAAAAATCGCATAACCCCGGGCACTTTGTCCCCACTCAGTGCAGGGTGTTATATAAAAAAGCTGCCTGTTTTACGGGCAGCTTTTTGCTTGTTGTGATTATAGATTGTGACCTTACCGTTTACGCGTCTTTCAGCGCTTCTAACTCCAGCTTACGCGCGGCAATGATTTTTGTTTGTACATCGCTTGGGGCTTCGTCATAGCGTTCAAATTCCATGGCAAAGCTACCGCGCCCCTGCGTCATGGAGCGCAGGTCAATGGGGTATTTGAGCATTTCGTTATGGGGCGCTTCGGCGGCGATTACTTGGTTCTTGCCTTCTTTTTCCATACCAAGAATGCGCCCGCGGCGTTTGTTCATGTCGCCCATAATGTCACCCGTGTAGTTGTCGGGCACGACCACCTGCACCTTCATAATCGGCTCTAAAATGGTGGGCTTTGCTTGCATAAAGCCATCCTTGAAGGCGATGCTTGCCGCCATTTTAAAGGCAAGCTCACTGGAGTCTACGGCGTGGTATTTGCCGTCGTGCAGGGTGGCTTTTACGCCAACAACGGCATAGGCGGCTACAGGACCTGCCTTTACGCTCTCCTGTATGCCTTTTTCTACGGCGGGGAAATACTGTTTGGGAACGTTTCCGCCTACTACTACCTCTTCGAATACATAGGCTTTTTCCAAATCGCCAGACGGTTCAAAGCGCATATTTACAATGCCGTACTGACCGCCGCCGCCTGTTTGCTTAACAAACTTGCCCTGCACATCGGATTTGCCTTTAATGGTTTCACGATACGGCACAAGGGGGGTGATAAGCTCGACTTCCAGCTTGTAGCGCGATTTTAGGCGGTTTACCATTACGTCCAACTGGCTGTCGCCAACTCCGCTGATAATAACCTGCTTGGTTTCACGGTTTACTTGGAAGATGAGGGTCTTATCCTCCTCCAAGAGCTTGGAAAACGCGCCGGAGATTTTGTCCTCGTCGCCTTTTTTCTTGGTCACTACCGCCATGGACAGCATGGACTCGGGGTATTTGATGGGGGTCGCTTTCACCATGCTTGCCTTGGTGCAAAGCGTGTCCTGTGTTGCTGTGTCGGCGAGTTTGGCAATTGCGCCAATGTCGCCCGCCCGCAATTCCGATACTTCAATTTGGTCTTTACCGCGAAGCACATATAAATGCCCTGCCTTCTCGGGCTTGTCGTTGGATGAATTAATGAGCGGCGTATCCTTTTTAATCGTACCCGAGAATACGCGGAAAACGCTTAACCGCCCCACAAACGGGTCGGCAATGGTTTTAAACACAAATGCGCAAAGCGGGTCGCTCGCGGTGCAATTCAGCTCTACCTTTTCGCCCTTCATATCTGTTGCGGTAATTTTGGGGCGCAATACAGAAGCGGGCGGAAGCAGCGTTACAATAAGACTTAGCAGCGCGTAAATGCCAATCCCTTGATTTGCTACGCTAAACAGTACAGGCGTAATACTGCCGTCGGCGATGCCTTTTTGGAAGGCTTGGGTAATCTCCTCTTGCGTGAGCGCTTCGCCCCCCAGGTATTTTTCAATCAGCGCTTCGTCCGTTTCGGCGGCAACTTCGGTAAGCATATCGTGGTATTTGCCATACGTTTCCTTCATGTCCGCGGGGAACTCACACTTGCTTGACACCCCTTTTTCAAATTTAAACGAAAGTCCGTTAGCGCAGTCGATGTTGCCCGCAAGCTTCCCGTTCTCATAAAACGGAAGCATGAGGGGTACAACGCCCGTGCCTAAGCGGTCGCGCATTTCGTCAACTACGCGGAAGAAGTCTGCATTGTCGTCGTCCATGCCGTTTACCAAAATCATGCGCGGTATACCCTGCGTTTTTTCAAACGCCAATTCCGCACCTACTTCTATGCCTGCTTTTGCGTCCGCCAAAATAAGCGCCGCGTCGCTGGCTGCAAGCGCTTCGCTTACCGCACCGGCAAAGTCGAAATACCCCGGCGTATCTATAAAATTAATTTTATTATTTTCCCACTCGATAGGTACAAGCGACGCGCCAATGCTTACCTTGCGGCGCTTTTCCTCTTCGTCATAGTCCGAAACCGTGTTTCCGTCCTCTGTGCGCCCCATGCGGTTTGTCACTTTTGTCAAATGAAGCGCCGCTTCCATTAATGTCGTTTTGCCGCAGCCGCTATGCCCGAGCACAGCCACGTTGCGAATTTCATTTGCCGAATAAACTTTCATAAGTACCTCCTGCGCAGTTTGTGAATATTGACTAAAGCGCATTATAACAAGTGCGCGGTAATTATGCAATATTTTTAAGATTTAGTGATTAAAACCTTGGGCTTTGCAAAAACCCACGAATTTTTTTGGAAAAAAAGCGGGGTCCGCATCTGCGAACCCCGCTTTTTTAACCCTACTCTTTGCGAATCCGTCTTCTAACCTCTTCTGCAATGCCAATGATGCGCACACCGCGATTTTTTATCGCGCCGTTGCAAAAAAAGGATGGCTCATACTCGTCGGTATTTAGAGAATGCAGGAACATGCCGCTTTCTTTTTTAATAACTTTTTTGAACACAGCGCTTTCGCCGTTTACAATAACGGCGCATTCGTCGCCGCTATCGCAGTCCTTTGCGGCTAGAAAAATGACTACATCGCCGTCAATGTATTTGGGCGCCATGCTGTTGTCCTTGATTTGAAGCGCAAAAAACTCTTTGCCTCCTACAATCCAGTCGATGGGAATTTCTTCATAGCCGAAGCAGTCCATCACTGTTTCAATGGGTGCTTCGGAAGGAATATGACCCATGATGGGTATGCAAAAGCATTTTTGCTTTATGCGACCGGGCAGGTTTTCCACGCTGGTATTGCCCAGTATGAAGTCGATACTTACGTTAAAAATTTCGGACAACTGCATTAGCGATTTCTTGTCGGGCTCGTGCTTCCCTCGCTCCCAATTTGACAGGGTTGCCTGCGAAACTTGCAATTCGCCTGCCAAGTTGCGCTGCTGCATCTTGTGCGATTCCCGTAATGATTTGATGCGGTTCATTAGCGCCTCCTAACTTTTGTGGAGATATAGCATATACACTTATTATGTCCATGAAAAGGGTTATTAGAATAAAAAATAATGGGTTAAAAAAATTTACTCAAAATACCACGCATATAAGATAAGCTAATGTAGAAAGATGTAATAAAAAGGAGCCGCTTGAAGTGAATTACCTTGAATTCGCCTCAAGCGGCTCCCTTATAATAATTGTTTAACCTTGCATGGCTTTTGATACTTCTTCGGCAAAGTTTTCTTCTTTTTTCTCAATGCCTTCGCCTTTTTCGTAGCGCACAAAGCGGGTAACGCCCGGTGTGCATTTATGGTCTTTGCCAACGGACCTGAGGTATTCGGCTACGCTCATGCCGTCTTCTTTTACATATTCCTGCTCCATCAAGCAAATTTCTTTGAAGGTCTTGTTAATGCGCCCTTCCGCCATTTTCTCGGCGATGTTGGCGGGCTTGCCCTCCGCAAGGGCTTGCTTGGTATGAAATTCTTTTTCGCTGGCGATATAATTGGGGTCTACGCAGTTTTTGCACACATATTGGGGCGACATTGCCGCAATTTGCATACAAATGTTTTTGCCCGCGTCTGTACATGCGTTGTCACATGCATCGCCGCAACCGTCACCATTGCTGTAATTCATTTCTACCATAACGCCCACGCGACCGCCGCCGTGTACATATTCAATAATGGCACTGTTTTCGGCTACTTCGTAACGTTCAAAGCGGCGGATGCCGATATTTTCGCCGATGGTGGAAATTTGCTGGGTGAGAACGTCCTTCACGGTTTGGGAAGGGTCTGCCGCCCATTTTTCTTCCAAAAGCGCTTCTACAGTTTCGGCAGTGCTTTTTAGGGCTTGGTCGGTAACTTGTTTGCCGAAGTTTACGAAATTTTCATTTTTTGCCACAAAGTCGGTTTCGGAATTTACTTCCACCATAACGCCTTTTTGGCGGTCCTCGGTAACGGCTACGAATACTAAGCCCTCCGCGGCTACGCGTCCTGCTTTTTTAGCGGCGGCGGCAAGCCCTTTTTCGCGCAGAATTTCGCTGGCGCGTTTAAGGTCGCCGTTTGCTTCCACCAATGCGTTTTTGCAGGCAGACATGCCCGCACCGCTGGCGTCGCGTAATTCTTTTACCATTGCTGCTGTAATTTGCATATTTTTAGCTCCTTGTTTGTGGGTTAATTAGCTTCTTCTTCTGTTTCTACGGTTGCTTCTGCTTCGTATTCGCCTTCTTCTTCGGCGGGGGCTTCGGCTTCGCCCGGGTCTTCGTCCTGCTCGCCTTGGCGGGCCTCTAACACCGCGTCGGCTAACTTGCCCGCGATAAGCTTAACGGCGCGAATCGCGTCGTCGTTGCCCGGGATAACGTAGTCAATTTCATCGGGGTCGCAGTTTGTATCCACGATGCCAACGAGGGGAATGCCCAAATTGCGCGCTTCTTGGATTGCGATATGCTCTTTGCGTGCGTCTACGATAAAGATAACGTTGGGTAGGCGCTTCATGTTTTTAACGCCGCCCAGGTTGCGCTGCAATTTTTCCATCTCGTGCTGCAATTTAGCTACTTCTTTTTTGGGAAGCATGTCCATTGTGCCGTCGGCTTGCATACGCTCAAGGTCGCGCAGGCGCTGTACTCTGCCTTGCATGGTTTTAAAGTTGGTAAGCATACCGCCCAGCCAGCGCTCGTTTACATAGAACATGCCGCAGCGTAATGCTTCCTCTTTAATTGACTCCTGTGCTTGCTTTTTTGTGCCTACAAAAAGCATTTCGCCGCCGTCGGCAATGATGCTCGCCACAGCCTTGTAAGCTTCGTCCATTTTGCGCACGGTTTTTTGCAGGTCGATGATATAAATACCGTTACGCTCGGCGTAGATAAACTCCGCCATCTTGGGGTTCCAGCGCCGTGTTTGGTGACCGAAATGAACGCCCGCCTCCAGCAACTGCTTCATAGATACTACTGCCATTACTTGTACCCTCCTTGGGTTTTTCGCAGAAAAATATACATCTCCTGCGCCTCCATAGCCCTTTTTTGTGTTAGCACCCAAAGAACAGGACTATGTGTGTAGTTGAAATTTCTACAACTTGCGCATTATAGCGGAAGTAATGGCGCGTGACAAGCCCTCTGCGGTATGGGTGTTGCGTTAAATTTTTTCTGTGGTAGACTACGCTTATTTTTCGGGGGCATGTAAAATGCTTAAACCGCTTGGAATTGACACATGGAAGGAAGAATCCTTATCCTCTTTGGCAGAAAAAATACTAAGCATTTCGCCGAAGCCGCTTGTACTTGTTGACGGCAAGGGCGGGTCGGGCAAAACATCTTTTGCCGTAAAGCTCGGGGGTCTATTAAACGCAAATTTAGTGGCGTCCGATGATGTAGCCTGGTGGGCAGACCCCATACATTGGGACGGTGAATTAAACGAAGGCATTATTCAGCCATGGCGCTTGGGGGAAAATGTTGAGTACATACCATCAGGCTGGGTCAAAAAAAGTCGTAAGGGATGTATTGCGGTTGATGCTAACAAGGCGCTCATCGTTGAGGGAAGCGGGGCTTGCAGAAAAACATTGCGCAATGTTGCAAGCTTTTCAATTTGGGTAGATGCAGACCCGAGCATTGCCAGGGCGCGCGTAATCCGGCGTGACCTTGCAAATGGGGAAAACGGCGGAACACTTGAATCGGTTACGGCGTTTACCGACCATTGGGATGCTATTGTTGACCCATTTCTTGCAGAAGAAGAAGCGTGGAAGTATGTAAACGCGATTATCAGCGGTACCCAATCCGATTTGAACGCGGATAGATTATTGATATCATGGGAGGTTAAAATGCTTGCAGATAATAATACGGCAGTGTTCGCAAAAATTGAGGAAGAAGCTAAGACCTACTTGAAAGATGAGCATTTGCAAATCGCATTGGACTTGCTTGCTTATTTGAGAGAAAGCGGAAGGACGTGGATATTTGATTATCACCCGGAGTTTTACTATATGGACGAACTCAACTGCCTTTTCGCCATTTCAAAATCCGCAATGGATGAAGACACGTTAAACAATGTCCGCAGAATGATAGAAGAAGCGGGCAACCGCTTTGTGCATGACCCAATGTCTTCTTGGAACCTTTGTTTTTGGCAAAATGATGATGACTTATATGAACCCGATGGTTTTTTAGTGGGCGAGGAAGTAAAGGAATTTGCGCGGCAAAATGTATGGAAGTGCATACATTGCGGCGGTTGTGACGCTTCGGGCGGATCGCGCAGAATAGTTTTTGGAAAAGAATATAACAACGCCTGTTGTAATTTATTTCAATTCACAAATCCCGACATTGAAATGGCGGAACACATAAAGAAACTGATGGAATTGCAAAAGCGCATCATCAGCGCAAGAAAAAGGGCTGAGCAATAAAAAAGACGAGGGCATATATGGGGACATTACGCTTTATTTGGCAGTATATAACGCGCCCGCGTTCTGTGGGTGCCATTGCGCCCAGCTCGCGCTTTCTTGCACGTAAGATGGTGCAAGGAGTGGACTTTACGCAGGCAAAATGCATTGTGGAATTCGGTCCGGGTACGGGCGTTTTTACGCGTGAACTTATCGCGCGGCGGCAAGAAGGTACAGTAATTATCGCCATCGAACGCAATGCAGATTTCTGCGAAATATTGCGCAAGCAGTTTGCCGATATTGCAAACCTTCATATCATTAACGGCTCTGCCGACCAAGTGCAGGCATACCTTGCGGAGCGCGGGTTTTCTCACGCATGTTATATCGTATCGGGCTTGCCCTTTGCCAGCCTTCCGCGGGAATTGTCCGAGGCGATTCTTACTCAAGCACGGGTGAGTTTGCGCGAAGGGGGGCAATTTATCACCTTCCAGTATACACTGCTAAGGAAGGATTTAATTGCGCGCTTTTTTTCGTCTATAGAAGTAAAACGCGAATTAAGGAATTTACCGCCTGCGTATGTGCTGCGGTGCAAAATTTAACGCTAATGTAATATTTACCAGTGGACGATACTTAAGATAGCAAGGTATAAAAATACCACTTTTTTGTATTTCCTATCATTTCACCACGGAGGGTGATTCCTATGAACATTAATGCTAATTTTAACCCCGTTGGCGCAAGTCCAATGATGGCAATGGGCGGTTTAAGCGGTCGCTCCATGATGACGCGCACCCTGTCCTTCCAAGGCGGGCGCAATAATGCCGAAACTACCCCCGCCTTCCGCGAATCGTTGATGGACATTCGCCACACGGCAGATGCATTGTTTACCGCAATGCGCGATGCGATGGGCTTTGGGGCAGACCCTTCGTCCCCCTTTGGTACGATGCACGCCGTTTCGGGCAATACCGAGGCGATGAGCATTGTTGCTTCGGGCGGGCGGGCAGGTGCTGCGGCAGGGCGCGACTTTGAAGTGGAAATTCTACAGCTTGCTACCCACCAGCGTAACGAAGGCACGGCAAGTACCGCAAATACCCGTGCTACGGATTCGGGCTTCACCGTTGGCAACAACCAAATGTCTGTAACTATCGGTAACCAGCGATTTGATTTTAATGTGCGTGTAAACGCAAACGATAGTGTACGCGACGTGCAAAACCGCTTTGCAGAAGCGATTAACGCGCGCAACATAGGCGTAACCGCGCAAGTAACCACCGAGGGTACGGGCAATGCAATGACCAGCGCGCTTGCTATCCAATCCCGCGAAACGGGCATTCGGCAAGAGAACCAACCCAACTTTACCGTAAGCGGCGCGGCGGCAACTGCCTTTGGCGTAACGCAAGTAACCCAAGCGGCGCAAAATGCGGAATTTCGCGTAAACCGCGGCTTTACAGGAGCGGTACAGTCTTCACGTTCCAATACGGTCGACCTGGGCTTTGGCACACGTGCCGAACTGCGCACCGCAGGTACGGTGGAAGTAACCATGGCGCGTGATGAAGTTGGTCAAATTAACGCCGTGCGTAATATGGTAAACCTGTTTAACGACCTTGTGGAAGTGGCGCAAGATAACCGTAGCGGGCAAAACGGTGGTCGTCTGGAGCGCGAACTGCGCAGCATGATTAACAGCAATGCATCTGCCT
The DNA here is from genome assembly GCA_009786535.1 of Defluviitaleaceae bacterium. Lineage (GTDB taxonomy): Bacteria > Bacillota > Clostridia > Lachnospirales > WQUN01 > WQRX01. Next base: position 10,503 of record WQRX01000013.1, read on the forward strand.
TCGCCCGTGTAGGGATTACTATGAACCAGCACGGCTTCTTAGATATTGACGAAGAGCGTATGCGTAATGCCGCCGCAAGCGGCGACTTAGAAAACTTTGCCGCACCCGGGGGCGCACGCACCAATGCGGGTATGTTTAACCGCATGGAGCGCATGGCAGACCGTGTTGGGCGCAATGCTTCTAACTATGTGGGCGTACAGCAAGGCAACCCCATGAATAATTTTGACATGACCAACATGAGTGCAAACTGGAACAACCAATTTAATAGCTGGATGAACGCGGGGATGCTTTTCGACTCCATGTTCTAAAGGGGAACGTCCCAATGACTATTTCACTTGCCAATCATGGCGGTAACAAAATGACAAGCCCGGTGCTTTCACAGCGCTCGGGCTTGTCGCGTCGTGCGGGCATAATGGAAGCGCGCCGCGCCGCTCGTGCCGAACGCGAAATTGAGTTGCAGGAAATGGAAAACAACCGCATTCACAAAATTAACCAGCGTATAGATGTGGTAAGGGCGCGTATAGATGAAATTCGCGGTTTGATGCACAGCACCCCTGAGGAATTAATGTACCTTGAAAAGCGTTCAATTAGCCATGATGATTTGCGGCAGGAGTTAGAATCACGTTTTAACATGATTGAATCGTTGGCAGGTAAAATTGCACAAATTTATGAAAAACGTGCCGAGCGCGAGGCGGCACGCGCCGAGCAAAACGCTCGTGAATTGCAAATGAAAATGGAAGAACGCTTGCGCGAACGGGAAGAAGAAGCCAAGGAAGCCGCCGAAAATATGCGCACCCAGCCCCGTGAAGCCGAAGAAATTGAACAACAAAACGAACGCGCAAAGCTACAAAATTTTGCACACATAAACCAAAGCAGCCATGTTATACATGAATTAGCCCGTGTGCGCGGTGCCCGTTCTTTAGAAGCGCTTCAACTGCGCCATGCCATTCAAAGCGAAAATTCTTGGGGATTTAAAATAATCACCGAGGATATAAAAATTAAAGTGCCTTCAGGCCGCGAAAACCCCAATGACTTCCGCAACTACCATCTACGCAAAGTGGAAACAGGCATCGCCCGCATGGACGAGGCGATTATGCAGCGCGTAGTGGATATGTACCGCAGAAGCAAAGAAGAGGCGGAAGCGGCAGAAGAAGAGTAAGACCAACCCTACGCAAATAACCGATTTGTAAGCCAAAGCGAAGCAATGACACCCACAAGGTTTGCCAGCAACGCGCCCGTTAATGTGTGGCGCGTTTTTGTTACCTTTATGTACATAAAGTAAATGCTCATGGTGTAGAAAACCGTTTCGGTACAGCTCATCATAATCGAAATGAAGCGCCCCAGGTGCGAATCGGGACCGTAGCGTTCAAATAAATCCAGTAATAAGCCCGTGGAAGCCGAGGATGACACCAGCCGCATAAGCGTAAGGGGAACGGCGTCGGAAGGGTAGCCAAGTGGGTCGGTAATGGGCATAAGGGCGCGGCTAAGCAGGTCGAGTGCGCCGCTGGCGCGGAGCATTCCAACCGCCACCATTAACCCGATAATGGTAGGGGCAATTTGCAACACCGTGGTAAACCCATCCTTCGCGCCAATCACGAAATGGTCGTACACAGGCTGGCGGCGGCTAAAGGCAAACATAAGTATACCCGCGAAGGTAATGGGGACAATCATGTTAGAGAGGAAAATCATCCAGTTTATGTAAATCACCCTTAGTACGTTGATATACTAGCGTATTCGCCTAGCGGGTGATACATTCCATGTGGTATACTTTGCCAATAAAAGGGTACAGGAGGTTTTATGAGAAAATATGAGATATTATTGGTGATGGTAGTGCTTATTTTTCTTCTCTCGGCATGTTCGCGCGGCGACGGCGGCGAGTATGAAACTATTGTTACGCCCGCGCCTGTGAATGTGCGTGACTTGGCATGGGTCAACGAAAACGAGGACTTCATGGCTACTTTGCGCGGGCTTTTTGGCGATCCCCAGGTGTATGCGGTGAATGAATGGCGTATTAATTATTGCTTCGGCAACGGGGCAACGGTGACGGTGATGGACGGGATTAAACATATCATCATCGACTACACCGAAACGGCCAACGATGCGGATTTTCATTTTAACGGGATAAACGGCACCTATACCGAAAATGCGCTGGAAGCGGCATTCCAAGGGGAAGGCCTGCGTTGGACGGGGGCATCCAGGTGGGGAAGCGGTACTCGGCTGGATTATAATTTCGCCTTATTTTTTTTCAACGAGGACAGGATGTTGCGGCGCATGGAAGTATTTGTTTCCCTCCCGTCGCCACGTTACGCGGGGGTGGTGGACATTGAACCCCACATGGGGCAAACCGTTCACGTTACCCGCGGGTATTGGGGCAGAATGGTCGCCTATACCGACGCCAGCCGCGCATTAAATAACATATATTTTTTTGAAAACGGCGTTACGGTAAGCTGCACCAGCATAAGCGCAATTACCTTAAATTTTGAGGAAATGGCGGATAATACAGCCTTTAATTTCCGTGGAATAGACGGCACATTTACCCGTGAGGATGTACTGGCCATCATGGGCGAGCCGTGCAGGGTAGTGGAAGATGCATATTTATTCTGCGTGCTTTTGGAATGGTGTGAATGTGAAGGCTTTGAAGGCTGGGAGCAAATTTTTAACCTAGTGGTGCATTTTGCTTTCAACGAAGCGGGCTACGTACAAGAAATTAGTTATTTTTTGCCGGTGTAACCCGTTCAAACCCTTCCAGCACCTTGCAAAACGCCACGGCGAAAATGGTGGTAATGATTGTGATTATTAACCCTGGCCCAATAATTTCCGACGGGTTTGCCGAGCCGTATTGTAAGCGGTAGGCGACTACGCTAATGGTCACGAGTTGAAGGCTGGACATGTTAATAACCATAAACATGCGCATGCTTGGCGTTGCCGTGTCGGGTTGGGGATTGTCCTTTTGCATAAGCTCCATGGCTTTTAAGCCGCTGGGGGTTGCTGCCCAGCCTAGTCCTAAAATATTGGCGATAAAATTGGTTGCGATGGGTTCGTGGGCGGGGTGGTTGCGCCCAAGCTGGGGGAAGAGGTAACGCAGCAGGGGCTTCGAACGGCGCGAAAGGGCAGAGATAAGCCCTGCCTTTTGTGCGACTGTCATAAGTCCTGTCCACATGCTTAATACCCCAAGCATGGTAATACATAGGGTTATTGCTTCCCGCGCCGATTCGATGGCGGCGTTGGTGAGTGCTGCCATGTTTCCCGTAAACGTCGCCACCACAATGGCGAGCAAAATCATACCGCCCCATAAATAATTAAGCATGGACTGCTCCTGTAAATGCGTGTTGATTTATATGTATTCGCGCAGAAAATAAAAAAGACCGCGGGGTTTGTCGCCCCGCGGTCTAAATTTTTCATGTTAATACAACAGTGCATCTTTAATCACGGTACAGTAAATTTCTACCGCGGCGTCAAATTTTATTTGCCCGTCGGCGAATTCCTTTGCGTTGCCCGCATGGGCAGCATTTTCCATAATGTCCAGCTCGCGCATGGCAAGGGTTAAGCCTAAGCGCATTAGCGTGGTGCGAATGCCAAGGCAATCCCTCATAAACAGTGCGCGGTCGTCGGGGCTGTTTACTACAAATGCGGGCGTGTAGTGTGCCAGCGGGCGACCAAAGGTTTCTAAAAATTCGGTGAGTGCGTTGTAATAATCCTTATTTTCGAAGAAGAATAGTTTGACCAAATTTGTGTCAATGCCGTTGCCTTCTGTTAATTGCGCAAGGTCGTATACTTTTCCCATTCGTGCATCCCCCACTTTTTATTTCCTGTTTTATTATATCACTATGAATGCGTAATGGCTACCCGTCATATAGTACAAGTGTGGTAAATGCGTTTGTGATAAAACGGAGGGGAAGTCATGGCAGAACATATTAACACAATATTGGAATGCTTTAACGTAAAAAGCCGCCGCACCCACAAAGAGCGCGGCGCTTACATATGCCGTACCGAGGTAGGCGAAATAAAAATAGCCAAATCTAATGAAGCACCGAATAAAATACAATTCGCCCACGTGGTAAAGGAACACGTTGCGCAGAAGGGCTTTACACATACCGACCGTTATCTAACCACGGCAGAGGGGCAACCCTTTGTGCGCCTTGGCGTGGATATTTACACCGCCGCGTTTAACCCAAGCGGAAACGAGCTCGATTATTCCTGCCCGGAGGCGGTGCGCGCAACCGTAGCCCGGCTTGCGCGTTTGCACGCCGCATCGCGCGGGGTGGCGGGCGAAGGATATGCAGCGCCTTCCATGGAAGCAACATATAACCAGGGCGCAGAAATACTTGCCCAAGCCATAAAGCAAGCGAGCCGCCAAAAAAAGCGCGCCGATTTTGACATGCTTCTTATAAAAAGCGCATCCGCGTATGAAGCTCTGGTACATAACGCCCGGTCACTGCTTAGCGCAACGCCCTATGCTGCGTTACGCGCACATGCGCTCGAAAACCACCACATCTGCCACAATGCGTTAAAGGAAGAGTTTATTTACCACGAAAACGGCACAGTATTTTTTTCCCGTTTTACCGGCGCTGCAAATGATACCCAGCTTGCAGACCTTGCCTTCTTCCTGCGCCGTTATGCGCTAAAAACCGCCAATCCGTTGCCGTTGCCCGCGCTGATGCAAATTTATCATAAAAATAACCCCCTGCCCGAAGGGGCAGAGGGTATTATCCGCGCGTCACTGTTATATCCCGCGTCTTTTGTTAAAACTGTGAAGCAGTATTACGCCAAGAAGCGTAGCTTTACCCCTGCGGGAATGCTGCACCGCATGGAGAAGGTGCTCGCCGCGCAAGCGGGGTATGAAAAATGGTTAGAATAACGAGAACGCAGCGATAATTGATACAACCGTAATAGAAACCGTGGATACCAGTTTAAACATGGTATTCATGGAAGGACCGGATGTATCCTTGAAGGGGTCGCCTACGGTATCGCCGATAACGGCAGCCTTGTGGCAGTCCGAACCCTTACCGCCATGATTACCCGCTTCAATATACTTCTTCGCGTTGTCCCATGCGCCGCCTGCGTTGTTCATGAATACGGCGAGTACAAAGCCCATAACGGTTGCGCCGCCAATGAAGCCAACAACGCCTTCAACGCCCCAAATTAAGCCCGTAACAATGGGCAAAACAATGGCGGATAAGGTAGGGGCTACCATTTCACGTAGTGCGCCGCGGGTACATAGGTCTACACAGGCTTCGTAGTCGGGGTCGGTTGTGCCTTCCATAATGCCCTTAATTTCGCGGAACTGGCGGCGTACTTCTTTTACAATGTTTTGTGCCGCTTTTTGCACCGCACTCATGGTAAGGGCGGAGAAAATGAACACAAGCATAACGCCTAAGAACATACCAATCAGCACAGAGGGGTTGTTAAGGGACAGGTCTAAGCCTACAAAGTCATATACACGGTGGGTTTGACCGCCAACCTGTACATATTCGAAGCCTATCAGGTCGCCGCCCAAAATGCCGCCTGTGTAGCCACCATGGTACGCTACATAGTCTGTCGCAATTTTGATATAGGAAACCAATAGCGCAAGGGAAGTAAGCGCGGCAGAGCCTACGGCAAAGCCCTTACCCGTAGCGGCGGTTGTGTTGCCCAGCGCGTCCAGCGCGTCGGTACGGTCGCGCACTTCGGGGTCCATGTGTGCCATTTCCGCGATACCGCCTGCATTATCGGCTACAGGACCGTAGGCGTCGGTGGCAAGGGTAATGCCCAGCGTAGAAAGCATACCTACCGCGGCAAGACCAATGCCAAATAAGCCGTGGGAGAAGGCATCTGCCGTACCCGCTTCACTGCCGTTGATAAGTGCACGGTAAATATAGAAGTCACCCATTTGCCCGCCGGAGGCCAAAAAGCTGGCAACAATCGCGCCTACTACAATAGCAATGGGTGCAACGGTGGATTTCATGCCCAAAGAAATACCACCAATAATAATGGTTGCCGCCCCTGTTTCGGAAGCCGCTGCCAAATCCTTGGTGGGTTTATAGTGGGTAGAGGTGAAATATTCGGTAAAATAAGCGATAAGCGTACCCGCAAGCACACCCACAAAAATGGAAATAATTAAGCCCCAGTGCCCGTTAAAGTCCCTCATAACAAACAGCACAATGGGGATAGATGCTACCGTGGCAAGCCCTGCGGCGGTATACGTACCTTTACGTAACGTACCAAGGAGCTGTGCTTGAGTTGCATTTTCGCCCGTGCGGATTAGGAACGTACCCACAAGGGAGGCAAACATACCCACAACGGCAATACCTACAGGCAGGAACATGGCTGCCCATACTAAATCGGAAGAGCCAAACGCAGCAAAGCCCAAAGCAATACCTGCGTGCATTGCTTTAATATAGGATTCGTATAAGTCTGCACCCATACCCGCAACGTCGCCTACGTTATCGCCCACGTTGTCGGCAATGGTGGCGGGGTTACGTGGGTCGTCCTCGGGAATGCCCGCTTCTACTTTACCTACCAGGTCTGCCCCTACATCGGCGGCTTTGGTGAAGATACCCCCGCCCACACGGGCAAATAGGGCAAACACCGCAACACCTACGCCGAACATGACCATGTTTTCCGCAATTTCCCGCGCGGGCAGGTCAAATACAAAGCGCAGAACCAAGAACCAGATGGATACGTCTAAAATAGACAAGCCCACAACGGTGAAGCTAAGTACCGTACCCGACGCGAAGGCTACCTTTAAGCCTTGGTTTAAGCTTTCCCCGGCGGCGGCGGCGGTGCGTACATTGGCGCGGGTCGCAATTTTCATACCAATAAAGGCAGAAAGCTGGGACAAAATGCCGCCCGTAAGGAACGCAACAGGGATAAACGGCGATGCATGACCCAGCGCGGCAAGTAATACCAATGCGGCAACCACCACAACATATACCACGCTAACCACGCGCAATTGGCGGCTTAAATACGCGCCTGCGCCTTTTCTGATGGCGTTCGCAATTTTTTGCATTGCGGGTGTACCTTCAGAAAATTTCATTACCTTTCTGTTTTGCAAGAACGCAAAACAAAGGGCGATTAACGCCCCGCCTACGCCTATTAAAAAGGCGAGTTGAAAATCCATACAGATTCCAACCTTTCATTTTTATAGTGGGGTACAAGTCCCCTGCGGCGGAGCGTTTCACAACTCCCCGCCCATTGTATCATGCGCCTTTTATTGCACGTTGTCAATAGGTTTATCCCTTAATCCCCGATGTGTTTATCCCCTCCACCAAGTGCTTGTTAAAAAACAGGAACATAATAAACACGGGCATAAGGCTAAGGGTAGACATGGCAAACATAGCGCCGTAGTTCGTAATGCTTGCCGTATCGGCGAACAAACGCAGCGCCAAAGAAACCGTAAACAGGCGCGGGCTGTTAAGGTAAATCAGCGGTCCCATAAAATTATCCCACGCCCAATAGAATTGGATAATCGCCGTGGTGATTAACGCGGGCTTTAGTAGTGGGAAAATAATGCGCACAAATATCGAATACTTGTTACAGCCGTCGCAAATGCCGGCTTCGTCCAACTCTTTGGGTATGCTTACCATGAATTGCATGATGAGGAAAATGAAGAAGGCACCACCAAAGAAGGAAGGTCCGATTAAGGGCACAAAGGTATTCACCAGCCCCAACCGATGGAAAATAAGGAACTGGGGAATCATAATTACTTGACCGGGTATCATCATGGTGGAAAGCATTATCGTAAACAAAAGCGTGCGCCCGCGGAAACGCATCCGGGCAAAGGAGTAGGCGATAAGAGAAGAACTCAAGGTGATGCCTACCGTAGAAAATACCGCGATAATAAAGGAATTCCTAAAAAACGTGCCGAAGGTAACCCCGGCAAAGCCCCGCCAACCGGTGGTAAAATTCTCCCACACCCAATAACGGGGGATAAGGGTCAATGCCCCCGAAACAATTTCCACATTGGTTTTTAACGAGCCGGAAATCATCCACAGTACGGGGTATACCATAACAAAACCAAAGGCAATTACCAGCACGTGATAAAAAATAACCGTTAAGGATTGTTTTTTCATATACCGCCCTCCTATTCGTTGGTATAAAACGTCCAGCGTTTAGACGTTTTTAGGATAATGCCCGTTATTACTGCCACCACCACCAGCAACACCCAACTCATGGCAGAGGCGTACCCCATATTCCGCCAGGAAAAGGCGTGGTTATATATATATAGGGCAATAAAATTCGTCCCCTCTGCGGGTCCGCCGCCGGTAATAATAAATGCCTGGGTAAAGGTCATGAAGGCGGCAATGGTTTGCATAACTAAATTGTATAAAATAATGGGCGTAAGGCAGGGCAATATAATTTGGAAGAAAATTTGGAATTTGTTTGCGCCGTCAATAGCCGCCGCTTCTAAATAGGTTTCGGGGATGTCCTTTATCCCGGCGGCAAAAATAATCATGGCGGCACCGAACTGCCATACATTCATTAAAATAAGGGGCACCAAAGCCAAGGTAGGACTGCCGAACCAATGTATGCCGTTTAGCCCCATCATTTCAAACAGATTGTAGACCACACCGCCCCGCTGGAACATTTGCCCCCAAACCAACGCCACGGCAATAGAGCCGCCGATAAGGGTAGGCAAATAATACGTAGCGCGGTATCCATGTACCCCTCTATATTTGCGGGTTAGGGCGTAGGCAACCAACAGCCCGAACACCATACGCACCGGCACGCTTAAAAATACGAAACGGAAGGTTACCCGCATGGAATTCCAAAACCGCGCATCGTTCCACATACGGGAATAATTAGCCAAGCCTACCCAATTATAGCTGATGCGCCCCAAGGTCAAATTTGTAAAGGAATAATACAGCGACATAAACATAGGGATAAGCATAATCCCCAAAAAACCAATAATAAACGGCAGGGCGAATATGTACCCTACCACCACATCCTTATTCATAAAGCGGGAAATCCGCTCTCTGTCCAGGTTCATTGCTTCACCTCATTCTCAAGTACTTAAATAAAGCCGTCGGGTTCCGAAGGAAACCGACGGCTCGGCATAGTATAAAAGCGAAGGGTTAGTTAAATCCCACCACTTGCAACGCAAATTCAAATACTTCTTGGGCGGCTTCCTCGGGGGTAATCATGCCCAGTACTAGGCGGTCAACCACGCTGTCGTTAAGGAAGTCTTCTACTTCTTGTTGGCGGGGGTTGTTTAATACGGTGGCGGTTCCGCCGCCCAGGTCGCCAATCATGTCGATAAAGGCGTAGGTTTCCGCAATTACCGGGGTGGCTTGGGGGCGCAATACAGCGCGCACATGCTCCATAATGGGAATACCGCGTTCCCCTTGCAGTACTTCATTGGCGGGCACGTTGTTTACCCAGAAGTTAAGGAACTTGGCGGCTTCCTCGGGGTGGCGGCTGGACGTGGAAAGGGAGAACATTTGGGAAGATACAATGTCGGAAGCCACTTGCCCACCGGGGTGGGTAGGCAGTACGGTCATGGAAAGCTGGCGGTTGGGGTCCAGTGCCAGTGCCGCATTTGCCAAGGCGATAAACTGGTTGCTGGCAAGATACGCCATGGCGGAATTGCCGAATACCAGGGGGTCGCCTTCAATGTCGGTAATGCCCATGGCTTCGCCGGGGTCGGGCATGGCGTTAGCCGCCACCATGTTTTGTCGCATTCTGAAATAGGGTACCATTACGGATGGGTCGTCAAAGCCCAAACGGCGCGGGTCTATATGCCAGAAATCCACGCCCTTTTGCGCCATAAACTGGGTGAGGGTAATGGCGTCGTTGGTGAATACGCCCATGCCCCAATGACCTAAGGTGTTGGCAATGGTTATGGCGGCGTGTTCAAAGTCTGCCCATGTCCAACCCGGGGCAGGGCGGGGCAAGCCTGCGGCATCAAACATGGCAGGGTCATACGCCAAGCCCCATGCGTTAACGCCGTTGGAAATACCCACAATGTCCCCGTTATGGGTGGTGGTGATGTCGATAAAATCCTGGGTAGTGTTGGAAATGTCAATCACACCGCGGCTAATCAGGTCGTTAAGGGGAACGATGTGGTCAATGTACACAGGATAGTTGGAACCCAGCTGGAACAAATCCCATACGTCGTTGGCGGCGGCGCGGGTATCCAAGGCGGAGAAGTAGCCCGTACCGTCGGCAAATTCATACACCACGCGAATGTGGGGGTACTGGTCCATGAACATGGCGATTACTTCCGAAGTTATGTCGTGCCGGTGCTGGGAGCCCCACCAGGCGATGCTAATCTCAATGGTGTCGTCGTCGCCTCTGCCGCATGCGGCAAGGCCCGGTGTCAGTATGCCCAGTATAACTGCGCATAAAACCAACCGGCAAATACGTTTCGTGTTTTTCATGTGTTTCCTCCTAAAATAAGATTCATTTGGTTGCAGTGGCAAGACTAACAAATTTTAAAATAAAAGGGAAGCTTTTTTTGTAATTTCTTTTGAATTATTTTTTCGCTACGCCCAAAACGCGTTCTCGATGTGTTTAATATGTATATTATCACGTAAAAAAAGCACTTCGATTACATCAAAGCGCATGTCACATTCCCCTAACCGGCGGTAGGTTATGTATTGTTGGGCGGTTCGGATAATTTTCCCCTGCTTCGTTTGGGTCACGGCTTCCCTGGGTTGACCGTACCGCAGGCTTGCGCGGGATTTTACTTCTATAAAGACGAAATACGTGCCCGCTTGGGCGATTAAATCAATTTCGCCCGTTTTGGCGCGGTAGTTGCGTGCGAGAATGCGCAAGCCCTTTTTTACCAGAAACGCTTCGGCGTGCTGCTGGCCCAGCATTCCCATTTGGTGGTTATTCGGCGGGCTTTTCATACTTTTTCACCGTTTCGGCACGGTCCAGGTCGTTAATGAAGATGAGAATTTGCGCCACGGCTTCATATAATTCGGGGGGAATGGACGCGCCTAAATCCATGCGGGTTAGTTCTTCGGCGAGTGCTGCGTCCTTGTGTACGGCTACGTCGGCAAGGCGGGCTTTTTCCATAATGCGTTCCGCAACCAAGCCCGCGCCCTTTGCCATAATTTTTGGCGCGGCGTCTTCGGGGTTGTATTGGATAGCAACCGCCTTTTGGCGCAGGTTAAGCAGATGGGGTTTTAAATGTTCCATGGGGACGCTCCTTTATACACGAATATCAAAATTAAACCGCTGGGGGGAAGGTTTTTGCGTTTCCTCATTTATCGGCGGCGCGGTAAATAAGGTAAAGGGCGCGGTGATTAGCCCGTGGGTATCGTTGGGCTTGTGCGCGGCGATTAAATCGTGGGTTTCTGCCTTTTCGCTGCGGTAGGTGAAGGCAAGGGGATGCCCTATTGCGTGTTCCAGCGTAATTTCTATACGCCCAAGGTTGGGCGCGTTTACTGCAAGAATGCCCGTCGTCTTCGCGGAATGCTTGAAAACATGCAGCTCCGCGTGGCGGTTTATTGCATGGTACGTGCGGCGCGACGCCGTGCGTGCAAGGAAGCGTGTAATCTCCTTTACTTCCTCGGGCGCGGCTTCCATTAGGGCGTTGGGGTTGGTGTGCAAACGGTGCAGCGCTGCGTTGTGCAGTGTAGACGTATCCACAGGAATGCCCGCGTTTAACATTTGCCGCCCCAGTGTTAAATTTTCCTTCGTAACGGAAATGCCTGCATTGTGCAAAGCTTCGCGCAGCATATTGTCCTGCTTGGTTTGCGCGGCAAGGCGCACCATTTCCAATACAATACGCCCTTCGCCGTCATTTTCCTTTACCAGAAAAACGCTGTCCTCCCCAATACGTGCGTCGGGAAGCACCATAGAGCGCGCCGTATAGGTTGTGCCGTCGTTAAATTTTAACGTAACCTTACCCGGCTGTACATCGTGTACCCGCGCGCGAAACATATCGCCCGCCTGCATTTCATGGAAGCGGCGTGCGCCGATAATTTCATATTCATGGGGGTTGCGGGTTGCTATCATTTATTTCACACCTCGGAATGTTAAACGGTGCGCGGGGCAAAACCCGTGTTCTTTAAGCGCCCGCAAGTGCGCTTGCGTACCGTAGCCCATGTTTTTGTCGAAGCCGTAGTGAGGGTATTCGCGGTGTAGCGCCCGCATCATAGTATCCCGTTCTTCCTTAGCAAGTATACTCGCGGCGGCAATAAGATGGCAATGATTATCACCCTTTACCACGGCTTGTGCGGGGCATGGGAGCGTGGGACAGCGGTTACCGTCCACCAGCACATATTGCAACGGCTCGCCAAGAAAGGATTGTACAGATAAAACCGCATCCGCCATTGCTTGCATTGCGGCTTGCAGAATATTTATTTCATCAATCTCTTGCGGGCTTTTCATGCCAAAGGCATATGCAAGGGCGCGGCGTTTAATTTCTTCCGCAAGTACCGCCCGCCGTGCGGCAGGGACTTTCTTAGAATCGCGTACGCCTTCTATCACACACCCGGCGGGAAGCACGATAGCGCATGTTACCACCGGTCCTGCCAGCGGTCCGCGCCCTACCTCGTCCACCCCCGCAATGGGGAAAATACCCCGTTCATGCAGGGCGCGCTCTATTGTATCGGGTGCGGTAAACTCCGCCCTTGGGGCGGATTTTACATTTTTCATTGCGCGAGGATATGCCGCGTAAAACGCGCTTGCGCGTCGGGGTTCCTGCCCGTATATTCCTCTAAGCTCTCATACGCGCCGTAGAACATGGCGTTGGCAATTTCGTACCCCACATACGTAAAATGCCACGGCTCGGAAATAAAGCCCGTGATATGCGTATTTTCCTCGGTATACCGCAGAATAAAGCCAAAACGGTGGGCATTATCCGCCAGCCAGCGCCCCATGGGGGTAGCGGTGCGAATGTCCAAAAACCCGCCTGCGCCGTCGCCGTAATCAATGGCGCGTCCTGTGTGATGCTCACTGTGCCCCGGGCGTGCTACCGCACCATCGCCGGAAGCGTTCCAAAGTCTGCGCTGGTGGGCAATATCGCGGTAGGTGGAAATAACTTGCAGTGTATGCCCCGCCTCCCTTGCCGCCTCGTTTTTTGCGTTGAATGCCGTCAGCGTTTCGGGGGTTACGCGAAAGTGCAAGCCCGGAATTTGTACCAGCGCATGGGGCTCAAAATCATCATGCAAGCGGAAGAAAGGGTTCACCACCAATGGGTGCAGCTCCGCCAAATCATGTATTTGCGGGTTTTCAAAATGCGCGTAATACAATCCCGCGTTTACCTTCCATACTACTTCGTCATACGCCAAATTGGGGTAACGGGCGTGGAAGCGTTCGTACATTTCCAATTTTTCCGACGCGGAAAAAGCGAATGCCAAAAACGGGTTTACAGGCTCCGGCGTAGGTTCCGGCGTCGGCGTGGGGGAAGGTGTGGGCGAAGCCGCAGGTATAGGTGTAACCGTCGGCACGGGGGAAGGGGTCGCCAACGCATTGTCAACCAATTCCTGCGCGGGGGGCGTGTTTTCATTCATGCGGAAGCCTTCCACCACAATTAACACCGCCCACACCGTAACGCCGATTAACGCCGCCGCCAATATAATAAATACAACGATTTGCGACTTTTCCAGTCCTCGTCTACGCCTCATTTTTTACGCTCCTTGGGATAAACCACAATAACAATCCAAGCCCCGTCATGCCCGCAAAAACGAGCTTCATCACGGGCGAAACCCCCGCAAGCGGGGTAAAAAAACCTTCAATCACGGCGGCAATAAGCAGCAAAAACGCAATGCCGGGCAGCAGCGTTACCGCCTTGCGGGTGTGCATTATTACGGAATGCTTGCGGCTGTGAATGCCCGGGATAAGCATCCCCTTCGCAATCATTAACCCTGCGCCCCCGCTTAGGAATATTGCCGCCAATTCCACCACCCCGTGGGGCAAAATCAGCGAATATGCCATCGTCATATCCGCCCCCGACGTGTGCAAAAAGCCAAACAAGGCACCGACAATCAGCCCGTTATAAATCAGCACATATACCGTGCCTATACCTGCGAAAATACCCCAAACAAAGGCATTTATCGCCACCGTAGTATTATTTACCACAAAGAAAGCAGACATAAACGTGCCGTCCCAGCCCTCGGGCGGACCAAGGTCGTTGGCAATCGCCTGCGGGTTACCCAGCATATCAAACCAGACGCCGTAAAACGCCGCAAAAAAAAGGCCCAAAAAAAACAGCCCCGTTGCCGCTGCGCTGTAGCGCCATGTTTCGCGCACCGTTTGCGGAAATACGCGCGTAAAATAACCCTTAATATCCGCCGCCGCACCCGCTTCGCGCACATAAAAATAGTTATGCGCCGTACCTACAAGGCGGTTTAAATAAGGCAATATTTGCCCATGCGGGAAGTGCGTTTTCGCATATGCCATATGGTGCGAGGCAAGGCGAAACAACCGCGCAAACTCCCGCACTTCGTCCTTAGAAAGGCGCTTAATGCCTTTTTTTTGCACGTGCGCGGTTATTTGCTCCAGCGCCTTCCAATGCACCTCGTGCTTGGTGATAAACCGTGCTTCCGCGCTCATTGTCCCTGTATGCCGAAGAAATCGGCTTCCTCGCCGTAGCGGGTACGCTGTCTGCGCCAAACATCGGCACGGGTTGCCCCCGCGATTAGCACCGTATCGCTATTTTCCAAGAAAAGAAAATCCCGCGTATCTTGCAGTGCAATATATTCCCACATCGGCGCGCCCGCTACGCTCACTGCCGAAAAATTTCTATCCGTGCCCACAATCACCGCGCCATGCCCCATGGAAAGGTGCGTAACCCGACGCCCCGCCTCATGGGTGCCAATGCGCGTACCGTTTGCATCAAAAATGTATACCGTACCCAAGGCGGAAGCGGCAGGTTCATTAATATTAGGTGTGCCCAGCGCAATGGCAAAGCGCCCGCTCTCGTCGAACGCCATTTCTGTAAGCTGGTTATGCAAAGGAATTTCCGCCGTAACGCGAATCCCGTCGTTTGCATCGCGGGTGTAGATGATAATTTGCGTATCTGTCGCCGCTACCAAGCGGTTTTGCCCCGTTTTGCGAAGTAAAAGCAGCATCTGGTCTTCCAGCATAAATTCTGCGAATATGCCGTCCGTCCCCCAGCCGTCGCCGCGGTAGGTATAGCCGAATTGAATTTTTGAATGCAAACGCCCGCGGATATCCAAAAGCCCCATTACCACCACGCGCCCATCGTCCGAAACCTCGGTAAGCACGGGCAAAATGCCCGGTCTGTCGGCTTCGATAAAGGGGTTGCGGTACATGGGGCTGTAGGCGCTTTGCCGATGATAAATATTAACGGTGTAACCATCGTCCATTTGTAAAATAACGGACAAAAAGCCGTTGCGGTTAATTGAAAATGTGTGAACGGGGTGCTCAAACGTTTCGGTAAAGGCAAGCCCGTTTGCGTCAAAAACGTGTATTACGCGCCCGCGGTCGCCCTCGCTTACGGCAATATACGACCCGCGCCCGCGCATAATGGGGCGACGCAAATTAAGGGTGGTATGCCAGCGGCTTTCCCCCAATTGGGAAGCGTAGCGCACCCCGTCGCGGGTTGCCATAAAAAAAAACGGGGCTTCATGCCCATGGAACACAGGTCCCGAATCCATAGAATAGGACACGCCGCGCCCTGTATTTACCCAGCGCAAATCCGCCCCGCGCCCGAAAAAATCGGTCACGTTAAAAACAATATGCAATACTCCCGCAGCCAGCATTAACACAATTGCAATTAATACCTTCGCAGCCGTAGAAAATTTCATTTAATCACCATATAAAACAGGATTTTTACGTTTGTGTTCGCTCCGTGTATGGAAGCGGTCTATCACGGCTTCGTCCTCCGCGTTGGTTTTACCCGTGAGCAGAAACGCATCTAATGAGGCGTAGGTAATCCCCATTTCGCCTTCGTCGGTTTGCCCTTCAAACAACGCCGCAGAAGGGGCTTTTTCGATAATAGGCGCGGGCGCTTTTAAATGGCGCAAAAATTCAAAAATTTCTGTTACTGTTAAATCTACAATGGGGTTAAAGTCAAACGCGCCGTCGCCCCATTTTGTAAAGTAACCCATATGCTTTTCACTGCGGTTGCCCGTACCCGCCACTAAGCGGTTTTCGGTTACCGCAACCGTGTACAGCGCTATCATACGAAGGCGCGGCGCAATGCTTACATTGGCTTCTTCGTTGTTAATTTCGTCTAACCCGCCGTTATTTAAGGCTTGTACCAGTGCATCCCGTGCATTTTTTAAGTCAAATTTGCGCTGGAAGATGTTAAACTGCGCCCCCAATAATTCTGCATGTGCCCTGTCCTCGGCATAATTGCGCGAAACACCGCAGGGTAAAATTAACCCTACTGTATTATCACACGCCATTTTGCATAGTATACCCGTAAGGGTGGCATCCTTTCCGCCGGAATTGGCAAACACAATACCCTTTACCCCTGTATCGGCAACCAATTTGCGGATAAAATCCACGCGTTGTGCCGTTTCCCGTGCATAGTCCCTCATGCGACCCACCCTGCCTTTCTGCCAATGGCCTGTATCGTTTCAATGGCGTGAAGCTCCTGCGCGATAATACTCTCTTGCGTGACAAGGCACATCATATTATTCCCGTTTGTGCCTAGAAATTCCCCTTCAATTGAATCCTGCTTGCGTGTAATTACCCGCACAATTGTGCCCCGTTTAAAGGTTGTGCCGTTAAATTTTAAATTCTCAATAGGAAATAAATGCTTGCAGCTTTTGCGTACTTCTTCCAGCTTGGCAGGGTCAAACGCAATGTGCCGCGTATGCGATATTAACATGCGAAACGCCCACCCAATGAGCCGTATTAACACAACAATTACCGCAGCCCAAAACGCCGCGCTTATTAAATCGTCTACGTACAGCGGAATGTATTCGAACATAAGAATCCCCCTTCCACTTGCTTAAGCGTACATATTAATTTCTGTCATATGCGCATATAACCCGCCGCGCGATAATAATTCGTCATGCGTGCCGATATCTTCGATGCGTCCTTCATTAAGTACGATAATTTTGTCGGCTTTCTTAATGGTGGAAAGTCGGTGCGCGATAATCACCGTTGTGCGGTTTTCCATGACACTGTCCATCGCATCGCGGATAAGCTTCTCTGTTTCCACGTCCACGGCGGCGGTGGCTTCGTCTAAAATGAGAATGGGGCGATTGCGCAACACTGCGCGGGCTATGGAAACGCGTTGCTTTTGCCCGCCGGATAAGCGCATTCCACGCTCACCTACCATTGTATCATAGCCGTCTTTTAGTTGACAAATAAAGTCATCGGCGTGGGCTACCTTGGAAGCGGCGATAATCTCTGCCTCGCTTGCATCGGGTGCGCCGTAGCCAATATTGGCAGACAGCGTATCGTTAAACAAGAAAACGTCCTGTATTACGTTGCTGGTATGGTGGCGCAAGCTTTTTAGGGAAACATCGCGCAGGTCGTGCCCGTCCAGCGTAACTTCGCCCTCAATCGGGTCATAAAAGCGGTTTAAGAGATTTACAAATGTCGTTTTGCCCACGCCCGTTGGGCCAACAAGTGCAATACGTTCACCTGCTTTTATTTCAACGGTGATATTTTCCAGCACGTCTTGCCCGTCAATATAATGGAAGCTTACATTGTTAAATTTGATATCCCCGCGTACGTTGGTAAGCTCGTGGGCGTTTTCCTTTTCCTTTACGTCTATGTCGGCGTCTAAAATTTCAAATACGCGTTCGCTGCTTGCGATGGCGGTTTGTAAATCCTCGTTTGTCCGCGCCAGCGCGGTAACAGGACCAAAAAACATGCCAAGGTATAACAAGAACGCCACAATATCCTCTACGGGAATGCGCCCCTGTAATGCCATGTAACCCCCGTAGGCAATAACAATTACTGTGCCGATGCTGGACAAATACTGTACCGAGCCGCCATACAGCGCACTTAAACGTAGCGAGCGTAAAATCGCATTCGCGTGACCCTGCGCAGAGGTATCAATTTTTTCCAACTCGCGCTCGTGCTGGTTAAAGACTTGAATTTCCTTCATGCCCGAGATATTGTCCTGCAAATTTGCATTCAACTCACCCAAAATTTGCTGCGCCACGCGGAAAATGGGCAGCACCTTCTTTGCAAAAATAACGGAAAGTATGACAAGCAAGGGCATAGTGATAAGGCTAAACAGCGCAAGCTCTGCGTTCATTACAAATAAAATGGCGGCGATACCCACAAGCATAGCCACATTTACCAGAATGTCGGGTACGGCATGGGCGATAAGAATTTCCACTTGGTTGGTATCGTTTACCACCCGCGACATGATTTGCCCCGTTTGTTTGTCGTGATAAAACTTTAAAGAAAGCACCTGCAAGCGGTCATATAAGCGTGTGCGCAAATCGGCAACAAACTTCCACGCCGCGTAGTGCGAATAATAGCTGCGAATAAACGTAAAGCCCGCTTGCAACAGGTAAACCCCCGCAAGCAGCAGCCCAAGCCGAAGGGCATAACCGTTATCAATTAATGCGCGGTCGCCTTCAATTGCCATACCCGTAAGCTGGCGCACCACCTGCGGCGCATACAAACTAGCGGCAATAGAGCCAATGATGCCCACCAGCGTAATAATTAAATACACCCAATACTTACGCGCTGCTTTTACTAAGGCGAAGAGCAACTTCATATGTAACACCCTTTACTATGAATAGTCATACAAGCGAGATTATACCGCGCAGGATATGTTTTGACAAATCCTTAGAAAATGTCAAAAGCTGCTCGGTATACTGCGCGCACTAATGAAGTGAAGGGGTATTTTATGAAAACATACGCTTATTGCCGCGTTTCCAGTGTAGACCAAAACGAAGGGCGCCAGTTAGATGCGTTTACATCGTTACACATTCCCAGCGGACAAATTTATGTAGACAAGGTTTCGGGCAAGGATTTTGTGCGCCCTGCATGGCAAGCGATGGTGGCGCAACTGCAGCCGCAGGATTTGCTGTACCTTCCAAGCATTGACCGTCTTGGGCGTAATTACAAGGATATTATTAAATGGTGGCAGGTACTTACCCAAGAAAAGGGCGTGGATATTGTAGTCCTGGATATGCCGCTGTTGGATACGCGTACCCACAAGGATTTGCTGGGCACGCTCATTGCCGATTTGGTGCTTTCCCTATTTAGCTACGTTGCACACACCGAGCGCGTAAACATAAAAACGCGCCAAGCCGAGGGCATTGCATCTGCCAAGGCGCGGGGCATAAAGTTTGGCCGCCCCGCAAAGGAAATACCCGATAATTTTGAGGAAGCGGTAAACCGCTGGGAGAAAGGGGAGATAAATATCAAAGAAGTTTTGCGCCTAACAGGGTTAAAGCATACGACATTTTACGCCCGCCTGCGTGAATGGCGGGGGGAGAATAAAAAGTAAAAACACTTCGGAAAAGTGTACATTTCCGTATCGGCTAATTTTGACAATAATAACACCCCATGTCAGTAAAAACAATACAGTTTTTAATAAAATGGGGTGTTATTTTTTATATTTGCTGTCAAATTGTGTTTGCATCGCAGGAGAAAGACTTATACGGAAATGTACACCTTTCCGTATAAGTGAATTTGCATTAGGAGGCTTCCCCCATGCGCGTTACCAATTCTATGATTTTTGGCAATTCATTAAATAATTTGCACCGCAATGTGCGGCACGTAAATACGTTGGTTAAGCAGATAGAAACCACCAAGCGTTTCCAGCGCCCTTCCGACGACCCTATTTCCGCCGCGCGGGCGCTGCGTTACCGCACCACCGTACAAGAAACGCAGCAATTTTTTAGCAATGTGCAGGGCGGGCTTTCGTGGATGGGCGTTTCCGAAGCGGCGTTTATGAGCATGACAGACAACGTGCTTCAGCGTATGAATGTACTGCTGGTGGAAGCGGCAACAGGCCATTTAACCATAGACGACCGCTTAGGGCTTGTAAAAGAAATGCAAGAATTGGTTGACCAACTGGCATTGGAAATTAACCAAACCTACATGGGGCGGTATGTTTTCTCGGGTTTTCGTACCCACCAGCCGCCCGTGTTTACGCAAGACAATAACCTTTCTTTTGTAATCACGCAGCAATTTGATGCACAGGATATTGAACGCATTATGTCCTTTCAGCAACTAAACCCCGCCCATAAGGCTACGGTGCATAATGCGAATGTGATAAAGCTGGCGTATAACTTCGTAGATTTTAATTTTTCAATTACGGGTGATAACGGGCAGCCGCTGGCAATGCCGGGCATACAGGGTGCGCCCGGGCGTAGTGGTGAACCCGCTTTTGTCTATGAAATTGTTGTAAGAAGCATCACAGACCAAGATGCATATCTTCCCCCCGCTACGGGTGACGGTACGGCAGGCAGTCCGTTTGTTGTACATTTTATCAAGGAAACGGGAGAAATTGTGCTGTGTGACGAAGCCGCGGCAACATGGCGGGACGGTACGCGCGTTACTTATCATAAAGAAGGTTTCCGCAAGGGCGAGTTAAATCCGCAAATATATTTCGATTCTATCGAAGTATTGGGGCGGCGGGAATTAGACATTACGCAAACATTTGAAGCCCCGTTTGTTAATCCCGACGGCAGTTTTAATTTTTATGTAACCGTAGCAGGGGACGACGCGCCCGTCCCACCGGGGGAAGATACATTTAACATGATTGGTGCAGGTCAGCCAATGATTTCAATTAACGGTGCGCCGCCTGTTTCTATATGGGCGGGTTTGGGTGCGCCGTTTTCGCATATTTTTTCGCCCGGTCCGGATACGTGGGAAACAACATGGGCAACCGCACCCGACGTCAACATAATTCAACGCGTAACTGCTTTGGATGATGGTTTCCAAGTCGAAATTTTTGTCGTTAATTACGACGGCACACCTGTGGATTTTGAATTGTCACAAGCCTTTACCCCAAGCGACCCCGATTTAAATATTGTCACTACCGCGCCAAGCATTACGGACGGTACAGGCACAGCGGTGTGGAGCGGTACGGCAACCGCGGGCGCAGCTGCGGGTTCGTCTTTTACCATTCGTGCGCCGTTGCCGTTACCGCCGTTAGAAGCCGGCGATGTAATATGGCAAGAAGATTACTGGATAGTGCATGAAATTTCCCCATCTAACCACCAGCGCATTAACGACCTTGCCCGCCACGTATATACCGATAAAATGTACACCGATTTAAAGCGGCTTATGGATTTTATCCGTTCGGTACAAATTAGCGACCGCAATGCGGTGGAAGCTTATTTCCGTTCGCCCCCGCACAATATGCTGGGTACAGAACTGGAAAATACCGTAGAAACCCAGCTTGCCAATGAGCGCGCCCAAGCCAACGCCGTGTTGCACGACCGCATTAATACCATGTTAAAATTGCTTGCGCGCCATTCCGACAATGTTATAACCGAGCATACCCGCATGGGTACGCGTATGAGCTTGTTTGAAATGATGGACGTGCGTTTATCGGAGGAAGAGGTGCAAATGGATGCGCTCCTTTCTGCCACGGCAGATACAAACATGGCAGATGCCATAATGCGAAAAACCGCCGCCGAGGCAGCTATGCAAGCCGCCATGCGGGCAACGGCGATGACGGTACAGTTATCGTTGGTTAATTTTTTAAGATAGTTGCCCAACCTCTTTGGGCGTGTAAGACACGCATTATGGATACGACTTTGTTTCCAACACTATTTTCATGTTTAAGCCAATTTATTTTATATCAAGGAGTTAGTCAAGATTAGGAGGTTTTCATGTCCTACAACATAGATGCGATGCGTAAAAAGTTCCAAAACGCAAATATTGCCATCAAATTTCAATTTATTGAACATATAAGAGACGCGAAGGAAGCGACTTTGACGAAGTTTTTGCAAGAGTGCATATGGGAATTGGCAAAATTTATGCACGATACCGACGCTGCCTTTCGTGACTATGCCCGCGAATACGGCTTTGCAGAAAAATATGCCCAGCGCGAAACCGCCGAAGCGTATTACTTAATGGGTTGTATTTATTTACACGAAGAAACGGACACAAACCCCGTCGATTATGAAAAAGTCGCTTATTGGTTAAAACGGGCGGTGGATTTGCAACACCCCAAGGCAATGAGCAAATTGGCAGGTGCGCATTTTATGAATTTATTTTCGGGCGCGGATAAATCCGTAGGTGCAAAATTGGTGGAAGATTTGGCACACCCACCCCACAGCGACCCCATTGAAATGATGCACTGGGGGGTAATTAACTACCATGGACGGCACGATTGTGAGCAGGACAAAGAAAATGGTATGAACTGGATTACAAAAGGCATGGATATAATTCTTGATAAAGGGATTGAAATATCCTTCGAATACTGTCACGAACTGAGCAAAATTATGCTGGAACAGGGCGTGCAAAGAATGGGTACAAGCGAAGGAGTTGAAATGCTTAGAAATGCATTGTATTTTGCAAATAAATCCCTTGATGATGAAGCAGGAATGAAGGTATTAAGCGCAACCGCAGGGCAGGACATGCGCCCACAATTTACCGACTTGCGGAATTTGGTTATGCAAGTATTAAATTTATAAAGAAGCATTTTAAATAAACTATCATCAAAAAATAAGGAGATGACGAAAATGAGAATTTATCAGCATCAAGTATGCGACAGGTGCTTGCCCATCCGGCACAAAACAAGCGACGGAACGTATGGTCCTTCGGTTGAAGAATGGCTAACCTGTGACGGCTACAAGACAGAATTTGGCAGAAACGACATTAACTCCACCATTGCCATGTTTTTGGAAGAGGACGGTGGGTGTCAAAAGTGTGTTCAGTTGTTTTCCGACGCTTCACCTTGGTAGTAATTTTACAGGTGTTGCGGAGATAGAGGCTACTACTGCGTTATATGTAAAATTCAAACTAAATTTTTAAAAAATAATGTATGCTTGTTACGTTAAAACCTCGTCACGGACTAATAAAAATTAAAAAACTGGAGGAACACTATGAATCTTGGACGCATGATAGCAAATGACCCCGAACTAAGTGCCTTTGTAAAGGGTGAAAAAATGGGCGGAAAGTATGGGGATTTTGAAAAGTATGGAGAAGTGGGGCGTATGATTAAAAATAACCCTGCGATGCAAGAGTTGTATGAAGAGGTAGAAAAGTTTAATAGAATGGAGCGCGGCGAAAGTAGCCTTTGGGATTAAAACGAATCGGCGTTGTAGAAAGTCAATAAGATGATTAAATCCGTGACGAGGATTTAATAAATTGTAATGTATAAACATAAATAAACGTGATGAAGGATGGTTTATATGCGCGTTTTTAAAAAATTTTTATGTTGTGTTTTGAGTGTTATATTGGTGGCAACAAGTATGCCTATGCAATTTGCGTCGCAGGTACAAGCACGTGAACCGCTGGGCAATGGCGTGTTTAGGGAAATTATTGGCGGTTATGTTACTTATACGTTTGAATATGTTGGGCAAATACAAGAAATTACATTACAACCCGGACGGTACCGGTTTGAAGCATGGGGTGCGGCAGGCGGTGGCGTTAATGGTGGGCGTGGTGGATTTGCAAGTGGTGAGTTCACAATAGATGCTACTCGTTCTATTTTTGTTGTAGTTGGCGGACGCGGTGTTGATGGTGACGAAGGCGGCGAAAGAACTACGGGCCTAGGACTTGTGCCTGGTCATGGTGGTGGAGATGGTGGATTTAATGGTGGTGGTGGCGGCGGTGGCAGGGGATTAGTTCCTAGTTTCTCAGCCAGCGGCGGCGGCGGTGCTACACACATTTCCAATTCATCGGGAAATATAAACAATCTTGAAGCAAGAAGTAATATTTTTATTGTAGCTGGTGGCGGCGGTGGTTCAGGTGGCGGGCGCAATTATAATGATGGTGCTGACGGCGGCGCAGCAGGTGTAATCGGTGGCAGGAGCGGTATGCGTGCAGGAGGTCATGCAGGAATAATTGCAGGTGGTGCTGGCATTGCCGGTACATATGGCGGTACTGTTAATCAAAATGGTGGTGCTGGTGGCGTAGGTGGTGGTGGAAATGGTGCTAATTTTCCGCTCGCTGATTCATTTGCTACTTCTGGCGACATCGGTGGCGGCGGCGGCGGTGGTCGTCGTGGTGGCGGCGGTGGCGGCGGATGGGGTGGCGGTGGCGGCGCTCTTGGATTTGGTAATACCCCCGGCGGCGGCGGCGGTGGGGGTGGTTCAAATCATGTTGCATCTTCTGCTACTCACCCGAGGAATATTAATGGGAATCTTGAAATGCCTACCCCAAATGGTGGATATATGCCGCAAGGTCGCCAAGACAACGGTTTAGCCCGTGTCACTGTTCTCGAAATTTTTGGCGTAACCGACCACATTGTAACCTTCAATCTAAATGGCGCACCTGCACCCATAATGCCGTTGGCTTCACAACGCGTAGCTGATGGTGGATTTGCAACGCGTCCAGCAAATCCCACATGGCCGTCAAATTACGTTTTTCGCGGTTGGGCGTTAAACGCTAACGCCGACCCTAGCGACGCAAGCGCGTTTTTTAACTTCGTCAATACCCCTATTACACAAAACACAACGCTTTTCGCTGTATGGTCGCCCGATGTACCACCGTTTACAGTTACTTACGGTGTTTTTCATGGTGTAAGCGGACAGGGGCATGGGCATATTAGAAGAACCGAAAATGTAAGTGGAACACGCACAACCGCAACAATTACAGGCATTAATTCCGGAACAATATTAAGTTTTTTAGCAACACCAGATAGTGGTTTTCGTGTAAGGAGATGGTGGGTTAATGGAGCGCCAATTGACCTTACATTAAACTCGCAGGTTATCATTGTCAACGGTTCATACACAGTGCTTGTAGAATTTGAACGTATTCCATATTTTGTTACGTTAAATACGGGAGCAGGAGGTATGGCATTTGGTAATGTGGATGGTATTCCATTGGCGCTGGGCGTACCCGCATCTGCAATTACTGGGCAAGTTGTCACTTTCAACGCTCAACCCAATGTGGGGTATCACTTCACGGGCTGGGTAATTACGCCTAGCGGCATTCCCATTCAACCGTCGGGTGCGTTAAACCCCGCTTCCCACATTACCATGCCCGCACAAAATGTGGTAATTACCGCTACCTTTGCCATAGAACCCGAACCCCGCGTTACGGTGCAAGCAAACGCTGGCGGGTGGGCATTTGGTGAGGTTACCGCAGAAAGCCGCTTCATTTTCCAAGACCACCCCACCCATGTAAGCCCCGGCAGGGTAGTTACGTTACGTGCCGACCCCGAATTTCTCTACCGCTTTTCCCATTGGGAAGTGATATCGGGCGGGTATGGTGTGGTATTAGACCCCACCGCCAACCCCGCTACCTTCACCATGCCCGCTAATAATATCATCATCGAAGCACGGTTTACCCCACGGGAGCGACGGCACAATGTTATTTTGTTAGATGTTTCCGCAGGTTCGTCGGCGCAAGTTGTTACGGCGGGGGTACAGCGGGCAAGTAGTCTGCTGGCTTGTGATTTTTATATCCACGAGGTAGCCGTAGTAAAATTTTCTGCCGAGGTTGCTAATGTGTTTAACGGGTTTGTAAATTTTATAAATGCCCCGCCTGTCGCGGGCGCAGTAGGTGCAGTAAATGTACCTGCGATGGGTTCGAACATGTTACTTGCGTTGCAAACAGCGGAAAGTTTAATGCCTTTATCGGCAACAGGCACGGGGCGCATTCATGTTTTTTCCGATGGGTTAGTCAACTTGCCCCGCACACAAGACCCGCCGCTAATTAGCGGCGGCGGCTTAAACAACCCCCTAACCACGCGGCGCTTTAGAATGCAGGATTATTTATTTTGGCGGCAAGCCAATGTTGCGGTAGAAAAGGCAGAAAGCCTGCACCCTGCATTTTATATCGAAACGGTTTTTGTGCCATCGCCCGCAAGCAATGCGGAAATGCCTTTTATCAATCGGTTTATGTATTATCTTGCGCATGGGCCCTCTAACTTGTCCCCTGTGCCGGAGCTGCTGTATATCGTATACACCCCCGCCCCGCCCGTTATTTTGCCGCCCATTTACGAGGCAACCCTTTCCCGCACGCATATCGCTTTCCCTTATGCGGTGGAAGGGTATGACAATACCGCGTTAATGCAGTCTATTATTTTCACCAATACAGGCAACCAACCAATTAATTATCTTGACGCGCATGTAAGCATCGGCGGGTTTGAGCCGGCACAGCCCATTACAATTACTGCGCTAAACCCCGGGGAAAGCATAACCCTGTGGGTGCGCCCCCTTAGCGGGCTGCGGGCGGGCAACCATGTAGGTGCGCTCACCATTACGGCAAGCGGGGGAATACACCTCGCCGCAGTGCTGGATTTTACTGTAATAAGTGAAGCAATGCACGGCATCGCCGTTTACCCAATGCAGGTACTGTTTAACGCCGCGCAAGCGGGGTATAACCCTGCAGAAATGGTACGCACGCTAACAATTATAAACACGGGCACGCAAGCCATAACCAACCTGCAAGCCAACTTCGAAAGCGGTGGAGTTTTTGAAATTGCTTCGCTTTTACCCGTAACCGTGACAACGGGTAGCGCAATTTCGGTTAATATACAGCCATTGGCGGACTTGCCCGTAAGGGATACGCCGTATACCGATGTGCTTGTACTTTCTGCCGATAATGATTTGCGCGTTGCCGTTCCGTTGCGCTTTAGCGTAGAGGCCGTGCCCGCAGAGGTAGTGCTTGGCGATTTAACGGGCACGGGCACGGTAACTATGGCGGATTTAATTCTTATGCTGCAATTTTTTGCCCGACCGAATACTTCCATTAACCTAGCCGCCGCCGATGTAAACCAAGACGGCACCGTAGACATGGCAGACTTGATTTTATTCCTGCGGTTTTTCGCGCAACCCGACGTTGTGCTGGGTGCGCCATGAAGCGCGTACTCGCATTCATAACCGCCGTGGTACTTGCGGCGGCGCTGCTGCCCGTACGGGTAACGGCGACCACCGACTTGACCTTTACCGTTGGGTCGGTAAATGCCGTTACGCGGGGAGGCACAGTAAGTATTCCCGTGATGGTAAGCAACAACACGGGCTTTACTGCCGTGGGCTTGGTGCTAACGTTTAACCCAAATGTGCTGGAAATTACAGGCGTAACGCCCCTTACGGCACAAATGCCGCTTAACGCGCAGTTTGCGCTTACCGGCACACCGGGTACGCAATGGATACACATGGTAAACACAAATCTGGTGGACTGGTACGGCAACGGTCCGCTGTTAAACATTAATTTTACCGTGTCGGCAAATGCGCCACTTGGGGCAAGCAATATTGGGCTTGCGTTTACTACTGCACCCAGCGGAGCGCCCGCAAACGCCAACGGCGATATTCTGCACAGCGCAATAACCATCGACGGAAGCATTACCGTAATTGAGCCAACGCCAACGCTCACGTCGGAACCCACTCCAACCCCCGCGCCTGTGCAGCATTTTTTTATTCCCATTCCGGCAACAATGCCAACACCTTCGCCTACGCCTGTGCCGGTGGTTGACACAATGCCGCCCGCCGTCGTGCAGAATATTTTTATCGGTCAAGCCTATACCCCCGCTGCACAGGAAGCCGCCGTCATTACGCCCACCGCCCCCGCTACGGTTGCCGTTTTTGGGGCAGTGCCGCAAACGGGCGCGCCTGCTGTAACGGGGATATGGATTGCGCTGGGTAGTAGTTTTTTCGCATCGGTAATCCTGTGGGGACGTGTAATCTACGTGTTTAAAAGGAAGCGTAACCATGGCTAAGCGCAGGAAAAATATACAGCCCATTTACCCCTATAACCCGCTGGAAGAAAATCCCGCCCCCACCGACGAGCCCGCCCCCGTTAAAAATACGCATACCCGCTTGCTTGTTTGCCTTGCTGTTTTTGCCACCGCGTGTACGGTTATTTTTGTTGCGTTTGTACTCCAACATATTACGGCGCACAGCCATTCGCGCAATGAAAATAATGCCCTGCGCCAAATGGCGGTGCGCTTTGACGTTGGAAGCGATACGTACATGCCTTCCCCTGTATTGGCAACGCATATCCATGCCTTTGATGCGCTAATGCGTGAAATTAACCCCAACTTCGTATGCTGGATACGCATCGAAGGCACGCGCATCGACTACCCCGTAGTACGTGCGCAGGATAACGAGCGTTATCTGACCCTCACCTTCACAGGTACATACAACGAAAACGGCGCGGTTTTTATGGATTACCGAAACACGGGAGATTTTGTACCGCACCTGATTATTTACGGGCATAACACTCGCTACGGTACGATGTTTAGCGACCTGCACCGTTTTTTGTGCGCGCAATTTTTGGCACAGCACAACACAATTTCCCTAATCATAAACGGCGAAGTGGTGGAATATAAAATATTTTGCGCCCGCCGAACGGATATATACGACCCTGCGTTTTTTCTGGATTTTACCGAAGCGGGCGCGTTTCATGATTTCTTGGCGCGCATCAATGCCCCCGAAAATGCGGTGCAAATCCTTACCCTTTCCACCTGTGTAAGCGGAAATAACATAAACGAGCGCGTGCTTGTGCAGGGCGCGCTAATTAGAAAGGAATAGTACAGATGAAGCGAAAAGTAAAATTGCATTTGCTGGTAGATGTAAGTGCCGCCGCCCGCGCTGCGGAAATATTATCCGCACAGGGCATGAACCTAAGCGAAGCCGTAAATTTAATGCTGCATCAAGTATGTATTGCGCAGGGTCTGCCTTTCGAGATAAGAAAAACTTATAAATCCATGGAAGAATTGTGGGTAGATTTGCCAAAAGCGTAATTTCTGTTACAATTCCCGTATCATAAGGAAAGAGGCGATATCCTATGCCAGTAATGGAATTTAAGCAAGGCACGCCCATATGCGTAATGGGCGACCCTATGCAAAATTTATTTATCATCACCAAGGGCAGTGCGTCGGCTACGTTTAGCGGCCGTACCTTCCGCCTGGAGCAGGGCAACGTAATAGGCTTGGGTGCAATTAGCACAGGTTCATATAACGTTACATACACCGCCACCAGTGATGTAACAGCGTACACCTACCCCTGCGACAGCTTCGAAACGCTGGATATGCTCCTCAAGGAAAAACCCGACGTTGCGTACATGCTTGTTAATTCCCTATGCCGCGTAATTGTGGATTATCTGGGGTATTGGATGCACCTGCGTAAGGAAGCGGATAGCGCGTTTTCGGTCATTTCCAGCGCTTTTCCGCAGTACCAGCAGTTGTGCAGTAAATACGCCTTCGCCTCTAAGCAGTTGCCGGGCTTTACCGATATCGTCGCTCCCGAAGCGGGCGCAGTAGAGCGCTGGATGGACGACTATTACAACCAAATAAAAGAACTTGAGCCTGCTATCGGTAAAACGATTTTCAAACAATTCGGCATTGCGTCGGGCTTTTTGCGCAAAGGCGCGGTAGATGTGGTAGCCGTTTTTCATGCCTGTGAAGACTTGGAAGACTATTTAAAGCATATTGCCCACTTCTACGTAAACGCAGAAGAAAAAGACATGCTTTCGTTGATAAGCGAATTGCATATAAATTCTATGAACATTAAAGGCGCGGACGCGACCGTAACCGCATTAATGGCGCGCTTGACCACCACGATTTCAAATATGACGGCAATTTCCGCCTCTTCCTACCAAGGGCGGCTTACGGAATATACGCAGAAAGTGACTAAACTGCGCAGCTCTGCCACTGTAAGCGACGATGTGCCCGACGCCGGCCGTCCTAAGCAAAACCTTGCCGACTCCATGTCCGTTATTCTTGAATATTCAGGCATGGCGGAAGAGGTTGCCAACGTATTTGCCCGCAAAGTACAAGAATTTACGGCAATGCATGACCGCGCTTCTACCGAGGACGATGTGTACAAAATACGCCGCGAGCTAATCAAGGAATTTTACCCCATTTATACCAATGTAATGACGAAATACATCAAAGACCCCACCCCGCCCACCGTGGTAAAAATGTTCTTGGAGTTCGGCTATATCGACCCCGAGCTTGCAGGTCATGCAAATGCGGATTATTTGTATTCTATTGTAGACACGATGGGCGGCAATACCGACCAAGGCGTATATACGATTTTGGAATGGATGACCGCCATCTACAAAGGTACAAAAGAGCCCAGTCGGGATGAATCTGACCTTGACTGGCCAAGCTGGCTGCAAGACCAAAAACAAACGGGCGAAATTACCGCCGAAAAAGCCGCCGCCATGTTAAACGACCAAGCGGCAAAATTAAAGTTTGAATTAGAAAATGTATTCCCCATTGCCAACCGTATGACAGCAGGGCGTGCAACTACCTTCTGCCCGCTGTTCAGCGACCATACGCTGCAGCGTAACTTGGAAGAATCGCTGGTTACGCCCGCACGCATTAAAGAAACCTTTGACGAAATACTTTCCGTAGACCCTGCCGCCTTCCACCGCCCCGTAATTTACGAAAACGAAGCGCTGGGCATCGCCAAAGAAAATGTAAACCAGCAAATAATGCCTAATATTATCCTTATGCCCAACGTAGGGCTGCGCGGCGCAATGTGGCAAGACATTGAAGGTCGCAAACGCAATACGCCGGGGCGCGTATTTATGCCTATTTTCCTGCCGATTGACCTTAAAAATTTGCTTATGCGCATTACAGGCGAATTCCGTTGGGAAATGTGCAAGCGTATCATGGGTATGCGCTGGAACGACCTTTCCGACCCGTCACTCACCGCAGAATACTGCGATTACTTGCAATTCTATCGTTCCAACCGCGACCTTTCCGCCGAGGTAAAGGTAGAAGTAAAGCAGGAGCTGGTGCGTGCGCGCAACAACTACCGTACGGTATTTGTAAACAATTATGTAGAATGGCTATTGTATGAGTCGAACGGTTCGCCGCGCTTAACCAAGGTAGCGCGCCGCATATTGATGATTTACTGCACCTTCCCCGCCGCTACCCGCGAAAAAATCGCCAACAATCCCCAATATGCCGACCCGCTAAAGCAATTCGAACTGCGCAACAAACAGAAAATACAGCACTGGACACGTCTAATCAACAAAATAGAACAAGGCGGCAAGCCGGTACCAAAGGAATTTACGGACGAAATAGCGTTTATAAAGGCGTAGTTTTGCCCACTGTTTGCGATAAGTGTAAAAAAAATCCCCGCGTTGTGCAGGGGATTTTTTATTAGAACGACAAGTCTGCGGGGGTGCGGTAGTGGTTATTCCATCACTTCAAAGTTATTGATATGCACTTGCCCGTGTTGTGAGTAGGCATTATTCATGCCTGCTACTTGGCGGAAGAAGCTAAGGGGTACATAAATGCGTCCATCTGCATTAATGGGAGCAGATGCAAGGGTTACGGTATTGCCGTTTGCATAAACAGTACGTTCCCCTGCGGCGAAGGAAACTTCGCCCCATGCGCCGTCTAACAATACGCGGCCGTTTTCCCAACGGATAGAAATGTTAGGGTCAAGTACTTCCGCTACGGCGCGCAAGGGTACATGGGTAAGGAATTCGCCGTCGGCGGAATGGGCAACCACACCTGCCAAAGGCATACCATTTACTGTAACACCGTCCATATAACCATGGATAACATGGTGAACAGCAGGCTCTCCTATGCCCCGGCGTTCATCCAAATCGGCATAACCCCAGCCCATGTCCGAGATATCACCAATAGGGGGGACAATGCCAATATAACCTAAATCCATGTCCGAAATATCGCCGATGGGATGTACGGCAATTTCATACATAACGATGATTTTTTGCGGGGCAAAAATGAGGGGCGGCATAGAGCGGGAAGCTAAATCATACACCACCACCAACAAGCGGTCGTTTAAGTCCCAATCCGATGCATCTTGCCCGCCTTGGGAAATAACGGTCGTTCCGGGGTTGTTGGCGTTAAGACGGCGAAAGCCGTCATGGCTAATCATTTCCGTGTTGCCGTCGTAGGTTTCTACGGTGGTGAAGCGGTCTACATAAATAGAAGCATCGTATTGTTCGCGGTTTACGATAACCGTTGCCGCGTACTGGGGCGGGTAGATGAGAATCATGGGCATGTTATTATCAAAGAAGCCCGTGATGGTGTCGCCAAGCTGGGGTTTTTCACCTAAAAAGAAGGTGTTAGGGGTAACGTTAAAATACGCACCGCTAAAAGTTAACGTAGCTCCTTCGTCATTCATGCTGCTGTAGCCGATGCCGATGCGTTTGCCTGCTTCGTGTTCATCAATACTGGTTACTACGCCCGTTACGCTGTTGAAGTTAGGCCATTCGCGCACGTCGAGGAATAGGTCGCCTGCGTCTGCTTCAAAGGCGAAGGCGGGAAGGGCAACGGTAAATGCCATTACGGCGGCGAGTAAAAACGCCAGTGCTTTTTTTGTTTGCTTCATTTTTTCATGCTCCTTTTTGTTTGTTATTTGCATTCTACCCCACAGGACGGACTTGTAGGCATAAAGTTTTATGCGGTAATAAAATTGTAACTTTCCTAGTATACATAAATGGCAGTCAATTATGCAAAATTTCCCTTCAAGGAGGAACACAGAATGAAAAAATTGCTTTTACTATGCGCGGCGGCGTTGGTTTTGCTGCTTACGGCGTGCAGTGCAGACGGTCTGCGCGGTCCGGGAACGGCAGAGGAATTAAGCGCGTTTGAAAAAATCCAGCGTATGTTAGTGCAACTGCATTCGTACCGCGCTATCGCCACGGTGGAATACCGCGCAAATAAAGGAAGTAACATTTACGAAACCGTACACCACGCCCGCATTACGGGTGAATACCGCGTGGAAGTTACGGGACCTGAACACGTAGCGGGCAATATAACCGTAAATAACGGGCAAAGTATTATGCAATTTAATGCCCGTGTAGAAGGGCGCATTGCCGTTCCCGTAGAGGAAACCCCCGAGCGCAGTGAAATTTTCCTTACTACGTTTATCCGCAATTATTTGCAATCACAAGAAGTGAGCGTAATGGTTGCCGATATGGACGAAGGCGTACGCACCGTGCTTGAAGCCGTAGTGCCCGGTAACCACCCGTACTTAGCGCTTGCACGCCTATGGGTAGACAATGAAACACTGCTTCCTGTACAGTTAATTATCTTTGACCCCGACGGGGCAGAAAGGATAATAATTACCTACCACGCGTTTGAAATGAATGTGGTACTTGATGATGCGCTGTTTTCATTGTAGAATGGTTGCATGAACTACAGACGCGTGTGGGCGGAGATAAATCTTGCCCATATTGCCCGCAATTTGCGTGCGGTGAAGGGGATAATCCCACCCGATACACATTTTATGGGCATAGTAAAAGCCGATGGCTATGGTCACGGCTTGGTAGAAGCCGCAAAAACCATGCTGGCTGGCGGGGCAAATTCCCTTGGCGTTGCCATATGTGAAGAAGGCATAGCCCTGCGGGAGGCGGGTATTACCGCGCCCATTCTTATTATGGGCTTTACCCCGGCGCCTCTGCTAAGCGAAGCCGTATGGCGCGAGCTTACGCAAACGGTTTTTTCATTAGAAGGGGCGCGCGCGCTGTCGGCAACGGCGCGGCAGTTAAACAAACGGGCGAAGGTACATATAAAAATTGATACGGGCATGAGTCGGTTAGGTTTCCTCCCAAAAGAGGAGAGTATTCACGCAATATGTGAAATTGCCCGCGACCCGCAGCTGGAAGTAGAAGGAATTTACACGCACTGTGCCACTTCCGACGCGTTAGACAATACTTTCGTGTACGAGCAGCAAACCCGTTTCGCGTGGGTTGTAACGGAATTGGAGAAACGAAATTTACGTGTGTCGCTTAAACATATGGCGAATTCTGGCGCTGTGGCGCAAGGTTTGTTGCCTGTATATCCGCAAGGTTTGACATTAGACGCGGTGCGGGTTGGGATATTATTATATGGGCTTCCCCCTTCCCACGAAATGGAAGAGGTGTGTAAGCCGTTAAACCTACAACCCGCAATGCGTTTATACGCGCAGGTGAGTATGGTAAAGCAATTAGCGGAAGGCGTGGGCATTAGCTACGGTCATTTGTTTAAAACAAAACGCCCTACCACCATTGCGGTTATACCCGTTGGGTATGCCGACGGCTACCCGCGAAGGCTTACCCATGGCGGGCGAGTGCTGATAAGAGGCAAATTTGCCCCCATTGTAGGCGCGATATGTATGGACCAATGTATGGTAGATGTAACCGATATAGAAGGCGTTAAAGCGGGCGATACGGTGACAATGCTTGGCAGCACCAGCGAAGGCATAGGTGCAGACGATTTAGCCGACATAGTTGGCACAATTAGCTACGAAATCATTTGTGGAATTGGAAAACGTGTTCCGCGGGTGTATATAAATGGAAATTAGGGGCGATACTGCATGCATAAGGAGGTGAAAAAGATGCAACAATTCAAACATACCGTAAGGCGCGGCGATATCTTTTA
Source organism: Defluviitaleaceae bacterium (assembly GCA_009786535.1). Classification (GTDB taxonomy): domain Bacteria; phylum Bacillota; class Clostridia; order Lachnospirales; family WQUN01; genus WQRX01. Next base: position 44,806 of record WQRX01000013.1, read on the forward strand.
TGCGGATTTAAGCCCTGTGGTAGGCTCGGAGCAGGGGGGCGTGCGTCCTGTACTTGTAATTCAAAACGACGTGGGTAATCGTTATTCGCCTACCGTTATTTGCGCGGCAATTACTTCCCAAATCGGTAAAGCCAAGCTGCCCACGCATATAGAGATAGATTCTATTACTTCCACCTTGGTGAAGGATTCTGTTATACTGCTTGAACAAATTCGTACCATCGACAAAAAACGCCTGCGCGAAAAAATCTGCTGGCTGGACGAGAACGTTATGCGCCGTGTAGACAAAGCGTTATTGGTGAGTGTGGGGTTACATAGCTAATGCACACAGTATTAGTATTTGTTGGCTTTTTAATAGGCCTGGTCTTACTTATAAAAGGGGCAGATATTTTTGTAGACGCAGGGGTAGGCATATCGCGGCGTTTACATATTTCCCCTGTGCTGGTGGCAATTACCCTTGTTTCCATGGGGACAAGCCTGCCAGAATTGGTGATAAGCGTAACCGCCGCCTTCCAAGGCGCAAACGACCTAGCCGTAGCCAACGTAGTAGGGGCAAACAGCTTTAACCTAGTAATGATTTTGGGACTGGCCGCCATTGTGCGGCCTTTTCCTGTGCGGTTTAAAGAAGTAAAGCGGGAATACTGGTTATCCGTAGGCGCGGCGGTTTTCCTAGTAGCCATCATCCTCTTCACGCCGGACGATATCATCCCCCGTTACGCCAGCGCTATATTGCTGGTGGTGTACGTCGCGTATATCGTGTACCTCATCCGCACCACGCCAAACACCACAGACGACGACGCGCCTTCCGACAAAAAAGAACGCAAGCTAACCACGCACATCTTATTTAGCATACTTGCCATCGCACTAATCGGCGTGGGCGGCTGGATTACGGTATGGTCGGCGGAAAGCATGGGACCCATACTCGGCATATCCGAGCGGGTGGTGGGGCTAACCATTGTGGCAATATCCACCTCCCTACCCGAACTCACCATAACTTTGCTCGCCTGCAAGCGCGGGGAAAACGAAATGGCCGTAGGCACTATTGTAGGTTCTAATATTTTTAATATAATGGCGGTGCTGGGCGTATCGGGGATTATTTTACCCCTCGCTGTAAGCACAGGCACGAAGATTGACCTCGCCTTTCTCATTGCGGGCAGTTTACTATTCTTCCTATTTGTCACCACCCGCAAGCGGCTCTCCCGCGTGGAAGGCGCGGTTATGGTTGTGCTGTATATAGCGTACCTTATTTTTCTATTGGTGGGGGTAACATGAAAATAAAAGATATTTTGCCCGCGGGAATGACTATTTTGCTCTCCTTTGCGGCGGCGGTTTTCCTGTTTACATATGTACTAAGCGAGCCTGAAGAGGGGTACATCGCCGTGCCTGTGTTTGCGCCCGCCGCTTCCCCTGCACCGCTGCCTATTCCCACCCCTGCGCCAACGCCCACCCCCGCGCCAATTCGCGTACGTTTTATGCAGGTACACGGCCTGCTGCAAGATTTTTCCCAAGACGTGCTGGACACGGTGGAATTTGTGGAATCCACCCACGTCAACTTTCTGGTGGACGGGCGTATGTGCATGGAGCTGTACGAACAGTACCGCGCCGCGTACATAGCCGCCACCCGAAACCCCATGTCCCACACCGATTTTGTGCTGGCAACGCAACACTTTTTAACCGTGTTTAACGACGGGCATTTAAGCCGCTCCTTTTTGCAAGGGTTTTGGGTGTTGGTAAACAACGTTTGGGACTGGCAGATACGCCTTTTCCAAGACGGGGAATTTCTCGAACACCAGCTTTTGTCGCGCTATGGGCGGTTATTCTTGGCGGACGATAACATGGTAAAAACGGACGTAGAAGTGCTTGCCATCGGCGGCATTCCCGTACCCGAAATTTTCGCAACCATAGACCATTATTTCGGCACATACAACGAAGCGGGGCGGCAACGCAACCGCGGCAGGTATGCGCGGTATTCCCTTATGCTGCACCGCGCGGGGGCAACTTTGTACCAGCTTGGCGGCAACCTGCTGGTGGACGTTACTTTGCTGGAAAACGGCACACAACGCACCGTAGAAATGGGCTTTGTAGACCTTCACCCCGCCTACCGCCGTATACCTACCTTTGAACCCGAATACCACGTACGGTGGGAATTGCTGGACGGCGATATCTTCTACGTAAACCTTAACCACATGGCCCCAAGCCCGCAGTGGGAAGCGGCCGCCACCGCCATTTCCCATGCGCTGGAAAGCGGCGTACGCGACTTTATCCTAGATTTACGCAACAACGCGGGCGGCAACCCCGCCATCGGCCACGCCCTGTTGCAAGCCATGGGCGTAAGCCCCGCCACCCACGGGATGATTCTGCGCCTCCACGCGCCGTATTATCACCTGCCCGCCATCCGCGAGGTGGCCCACCTAACCCTAGCCGACCTAGAGGGCCGCTCATACATCTACATCCCGCGCGACCCCGCAAGCGCCAACCCCTACGGCGTGCGGGTCATCGCCCTCACCAGCGAGCGTACCTTTAGCGGCGGCGCTACCATTGCCCTAGAAGTGGCAGACAGCTGCTTTGGCCTAATCATTGGCGAGCCGCCCTCCACCTCCCCCAGCTGGTACGGCTGGGGAGGCTCCATTTACCTAAACACCAGCCACGTACAAATACGCCCCCACGGCGGCTTTTACCTACGCCCCAACATAAACGAATGCCCCCTAACCCTGTACCCCGACATCCACACCTACGAATGGCTAGCCCTAGAAGCCGCTCTAGATTTTTTGCGAAGCACCTTGCACAACCCAAAATAATACGATATAATTCGCCCTCGTGTACGAGGAGAAGTACCCAAGCGGCTCAAGGGGCGCGCCTGGAAAGTGCGTAGGTCGTTAATAGCGGCGCAGGGGTTCAAATCCCCTCTTCTCCGTTTTTTGGAATAAGTGCGAACCCCAAAAAAGTTTCTTTGTTGGTAAGGTGTTCGTGGTGGTGTTCCTGACAAAATAACCCAACGGTTTTAACCTTGGGTTATTTTTTTATCTTCATCGTTTACGACTATACGGTTTTTTGTCATCAGTAACATCGAGTAAAAAGTCAATGCTGGTATTATGAAATTTCGCAAGTTTAATGAGTGCATAACTCGGAATGTCAAGCACACCGTTTTCATACCGCGAATAAGTGGTTTGCGAGATATTTAATTTTGTTGCTAATGTTGCTTGCGTTATATCACAGTCTTCACGTAAATTGCGAATACGTTCATACATAAATGTCACCCGCATTATGTTATCGTATGCGGTAATTGCACATTGACATTTATGCGAATTTCGCATAAAGTCTTTGTCAAGTAAATATTTCCAATGGGGGATTTATCATGAAAATTACCTTCGTCTTATTTGTCGTGACAGTATTAGCATTTTTAACGAGTTGTAATAATAATTCTAACATTGAGGATTATACTCATTACGAATACAGTTGCGAATCCATTTTTAATGTTATCATTACTGATAGCATATATCCGATAGAGCCAACATCGCCAATTATTCCCCCTGTTTTACCAATTATAGATGAAGAAGTTACTGTTAATTTATTCAACCGAGCAAGAACACCCATAGCTACAGGCTCAAATACTTTTATTATTAAAGATGATGGCAATTTATGGGGTTGGGGAAGTAATAGACATGGACAACTTGGCGATGGAACTACGGAAGATAGAAATAGTCCGATAAAAATAATGGAAAATGTCATTGCAATTTCTGCTGGTGGCAGTTTTACAATGGCGATTCGTAACGATGGGAGTTTATGGGCATGGGGTAATAATAATAGAGGTCAATTGGGAGATGGAACGACAATAACTAGGCACAGCCCTGTGTTAATAAAAAACAATGTAATTGCTGTTTCAGCGGGAAGTTTACACACAATGGCTATTTTATATGACAAAACATTATGGGTTTGGGGTTGTAATGAGTGGGGTAAACTAGGGTGAGGTTCTCCTACTATAGGAGTTGGAAGCATCAGATATAGAAGTTATCCAACAGCAATAATGAACAATGTAGCCACCATTTCAGCAGGGTGGGCTCAATCATTAGCAACTTTAACTGACGGTAGTTTATGGTTGTGGGGAATGAATATTTCTGAAAGGGGTCAACATCCATATAATTTCCCCGTGCATATGATGGATAATGTAGAGGCTATTGCTGCTGGTGGTGAACTTTCAATAATATTAAAGGCCGATGGAAGTATATGGGGCTTTGGTACGAAATTCTGGGGTCTTGATTATGGCAGGATAAATTACTATGTGCCTTTCCAATTATCATGTATTTTTTCTAGTGATACACAAGCATCCATACCATCAACCACTGATTATGTTCTTGCTCCTGAACCTACATTTATAATAGTAACTAATGAAAATGAACTTAGGATAGCCATCAATGAGAATGCTACACAAGAAATTCATTTAAATAATGATATTGAATTGTTATCAACATTAATCATTCCAGAACAAAAAAATGTTGTTTTTCGCAGTATCGACAATCAAGAATTTCGCCTTGTCGCGACTCGTAACTTTGATGTTATAAATATAAATAATGGAGCTACATTGTCTATTAATAATATTGCTATTACTCGTAATGATGGGACAACGGGGAGAGGTGTTAATAATTCGGGAACATTTATAATGAACTCTGGCGTGATTGCTGGAAACATCTCAAGTTGGAATGGAGGTGGAGTATATAATAATGGTAAATTCATTATGAATGGTGGAGTAATCGAAAATAATAGAGCGAGTAATTCTGGTGGAGGAGTTGCCAACCAAGGAGAATTTACGTTATTTTACGGAATGATTAATAACAACGTGGGATGTAATGTTACTGGTTTCGGTGGAGGCATTTTAAATTCAAATATATTTATCATGCATGGTGGTATCATAGAAAACAATCAAATTGCAAATGGAGGGGGATTGCACATCGTGAGGGAACAACAACAATATTCGATGGCATTATTAAACAAAACAGAGCGTATGGTTTAGGTGGTGGTGGCATTAATGCAATTCAAGGTTTTCTAATGTACAATGGGTTAATTTCATGTAATAGTGCAAGTAATGGTGGTGGCATCAAATTACGGCATGTCTCTCATTTAGGGTTAAAATTTGGTGACGAAGCTGCAATTTATGGAGGTATTATTGTTAATAATACAGCACATATCGGCGGTGGCATCTATGTTGCAAATTCATTCAGTATATACGCAAGAATTGAAGGATGTGAAATTGTAAATAATACAGCTCATAATGGGGGAAGGGTAGGTGTTAATTATTTGGGCAGACTTATTATAAACAGAAGTAATATTAATAATAATACCGCTACTAATAATGGAGGTGGATTGTATATTAGCAATATTTCAAATCGAGGGCGGGGTTCGGGGTCTGTATCAATGCATAATGGTAATATTAGTGAAAATATTGCAATAAACGGCGGTGGTGTATTTAATAACGGTAGATTTATTATACTTAACGGTAGAATAATTAATAATTTTGCATCAACAAATGGTGGATGTGTCCATACATCTGGGAGTTTCAGCTTGGGTGCTAGGTATTATTGGGGAACAGCTAGCCCCGTGATTTTTTTAAATGATGCTACCTCGGATGGCGGGGGCGTATTTCATAATGGGGGTTCGTTTAGTATATTTGCCGGTTGGATTTTTCACAACACTAGCGATGACGTGAGATTAGCACTAGGATGAACATTTACAAATGATGCCCTTGATGAAAGAATAGGGGGTATAGGCGTAGTACCACCTTCTTTCTAATAATTTATTTCACAAAAAATAAGCACTTAACTTCGCATGGAAAGTGGAAGGATATATGCAAACCGCACCATTGGCGGCGGGGTGTATATGAGCAAGCGGAAACATGTAGATAAAATATCCGCACAGGCGGCAAACCTCACCCCGTTTCTGCCAGGTCGATATATAGATGCCCGTTTTCCTCGATAAACTCCTTGCGACCGCGCAGGTTGTCGCCCAGCAGAATTTCAAACATTTCGTGAGTTTTGGCGGCGTCGGTGGGGATTACCTGTACCAAACGGCGGGTGGCGGGGTTCATGGTGGTTTGCCACATCATTTCGGGTTCGTTTTCGCCCAAGCCTTTCGAGCGCTGAATGTTGGCGCGCATACCTTTTTTTTCGGCGAGGTCCAAGGCTTCGCTTTTTTCGCGCTCGCTGTAGGCGAAGTGTGTCTCTTCCTTGCCCTTGCCCGTTAGCGTAATTTCGTAAAGTGGGGATTCGGCGATAAACACCTTGCCCTCTTCAATAAGCGCGGGGGTTAGGCGGTATAACATAGTGAGGATAAGGGTGCGAATGTGATAGCCGTCATAATCCGCGTCCGTACATATTACAATGCGCCGCCAGTTTAGCTTGTTAATGTCAAAGGTCGCTGCCTCTTTGTTGGCGGATGCCGTGGCGCGCCCGCGTTTGCCGCGTAGTTCTACGCCGCAACCCAGCACCCGCAGTAGGTCGGTGATAATTTCGTTATTAAAAATGCGGTCGTAGTCCGCTTTTAGGCAGTTGAAAATTTTGCCCCGCACGGGCATGATGGCTTGGAAGTCTGCATCACGCCCCAGCTTACAACTGCCCAGCGCGGAGTCGCCTTCCACGATATACAGCTCGCGCTTTGCCGTGTCGCGGGTACGGCAGTTGACGAATTTTTCTACCCGATTATTTAAGTCTATCGAACCCGTTAGCTTCTTTTTTAAGCTGGCGCGGGTTTTTTCTGCCGATTCGCGGCTGCGTTTATTAGCCAAAATAGACGTCGCCAACTTTACGGCATCTGCTTTGTTTTCGATGAAGTAAATTTCCAGCTGTGCCTTTAAAAAGTCCGTCATTGCGGTTTGGATAAACTTGTTGGTGATGGCTTTTTTTGTTTGGTTCTCGAAGCTAATGAGCGTGGAGAAGGAATTGGTGATAAGCACAAGGCTTTCCTCAATATCGGGGAAGGTGATTTTTTTCTCGTCTTTTTTATAATGCCCACCCGTTTTTAAAAAGCCGTCAATGGCGGAAACAAATGCCGCTTTTACCGCCTTATCGGGTGCGCCGCCGTACACCAAGTGGCTGGAATTATGATAATACTCCAGCGCGCCGCCGTCTTGCGAAAAGCAGAAGGCAATTTCAAATTTTAGCTTGTATTCGGGCTTGTCCTCTTGGTCGCGGCCTTGGGTTTCGTGGTTAAGGAAATGGGGGGCGGTTAGGGCATTTTCCCCCGCGAGTTCATTTATATAGTCGGTAATGCCGTTTTCGTAGCAAAAGCGGAAGGTTTCGCCGCTTTCTTCGTCTTTAAGCACAAAAACAAGCCCACCGTTTACGATGGCTTGCCTTTTTAGCATGTCCTTATACCATTCCAGCGGTACGTTAATGTCTGTAAAAACCGCTGTATCGGGGCGCCATGTAATGGTTGTACCCGTTTTGCGCCCCTCGTGGGGTTCCTTGTTTAAGCCGCCTACATTTTCGCCTTTTTCGAAGCGCAAGGTATAGCGGAAGCCTTCGCGCAGTACCGTTGCGTCCATATATTCCGAAGCGTATTGCGTGGCGCACAAGCCCAGCCCGTTTAAGCCAAGGCTGTAGGTGTAATTCGCGTCTTCTTCATTATTTTCGTACTTCCCGCCTGCGTATAATTCGCAGAAAAGTAATTCCCAATTATAGCGCCGCTCGATGGGGTTATAATCCACAGGCGCACCCCGCGCCGCGTCTTTTACGGTTATGGACGAATCCTTATGCCTAATAATCTCAATCTGCTTACCGTAGCCCTGCCGTGCTTCGTCTATTGAGTTCGAAATTATCTCAAAAATCGAATGCTGACAGCCTTCAATCCCGTCCGAGCCAAAGATAACCGCCGGGCGCTTACGCACGCGGTCTGCGCCCTTTAACGCGGTAATGCTCTCGTTACCGTATTCGACATGCTTGCTCAACTATACCCGCCCCTTTGGAAATACATGTACAGTCGGGCATTTTATAAAAAAATGGTGGATAGTGCAAGGTTTTAACAATGCGGGTATTTTATTTTGCAGGGATTTTCCTTTTGGCAGGGCTTACAGGGGTGGTAAATTGGCGGCGCAGGATGCACGGGAGGGTGCGGCGGTTCGGGCGGGCAGGGGGGTACAGGCGGTATAATAGGTTCAAAGGGTTCCGGCGGGCAGGCATCCTCTTTGGCAACCATGCTTGCGGCGATGCGCATTTTATTTTTAAGGATTAATTGCAAATCGGTGATTTGGTCAATTAAAACAGAAACGCTATTGTTTACACGCAAAAGAAAGCACATGGATTTACAGCAATTTTCCGTATCAACATGTTGCAGTACGTACTGGATTTTTTCGCCCTCTGCGTTAATGATGTGACTTAGGGCGGCTTCTTCCATGGCAATGGAGGTTAAAATTGCGTTAATTGCCTCGTCGCGGGTTAGAATTTCATCAGCATTGGGAAACTGCGGCATTGACATGTACGTCACTCCTTATTCTATTGGCGTTTTAGTAGTATCAGCCTATGCCGCCGCGCGGAAATTTGTTACAGTAACACATTTACACATCGCCTAATATACTGCCCCCAGAGGGCAAATGCTCAATTATATTCTGGGAGGTTTTCTTATGTCTTTACCCGTATTTCCGGACCATTCCAACACCCCTAACCGCGAAGAGGTAATTAACCAAATCATTTCCTCTATCGCTATGGAAGAGCTTGCGTTAAGCCACATTCTTAATGCAGAGGGCGAAAAGCTGCAATACGTGCTGGGAACATTAAACGACAACAATGGTTTAAGGCCGTCTATCGACGAAATTATTAAGGTAAATGACAGCGTAAAGGATTTGATTGAGGCAGTTATGTTTAGCCAAATGTTCCTTCGCGCCAAGCTAAAGGATGCCTTGAGCATGGACACGGAACGCGAGCATACACATTCCTAGCATTGCTAAATCGTGGGGCGCTGCCCCAAGCTTTAATGCAAAAACCGCGCGTTCGCGCGGTTTTTGGTGTAGTTTTTTTCAATCATCAACTTAGCTTCACCCAAACAACGGGGCGTGCATAATTGGTGTTATCGGAGTTTAGTTTTGGTCCTATTGTCCCATCGTATTTTAATACCTTCGTGTAGTTTGTGCCTGCATTTGGCTCGGAGGTGGGGTTGGCTAACCAATAGGTTTTCTTATTCACTACGCGTACATCTGCGCCAAAGCCTTGCAGTTCTTCTTCTACGGGAATGAGTGCATATACACCCGAGCCCTTCATGGGCCAGGAGGGTGTGCCGTTTGCCCCCGAGGTGGATTCTACCGCCAGTTTCTTTAGTGTGGGGGAATTAAAGTATTGGTACCAGCTATTAACCTTGTCGGAAATTTCGGCTTCTTTATATTGAATCGTACCGGTGCTTTTGCTGTCGTATGCCATAGGGCCAATGACGTCTTTTAGCATCAGCAAAGCGTAGGGTGCGCCGCCGTACATTTTGTGCTTAATTTTTATCCATTCGTGGTCGTCGATAATAATAACCTCGCCTAAGTCGCCGTGGAGGATTTCATCCTCTATATCCTGTGCCGTAACGGTTACAAGGGCGATTGCGCTTTTGGTTGGGTCGTCCTTCGCCCGTACGGTAATGGTATAAATGCCGGCTTGGGTTGCGCTAAAAATACCCGATTGGGTAATGGTCGCGCCGGGGGTGGGGCTTATGCTCCAGGTTACCCCGTCGTTGCCTGTACCGTTTACCAAATAGTCCCCCGTTACCGTTGCGGTAAATTGGAAGGGAATATCGCTAACTTCATAATTAATTGAAGCGGGCTGTAGGGTTACGTGTATATTGGAGGGCGCGGGTTGGCTGGGGTGCGGGGGCTTTGTGGTGGTCATATTGCCGTTTGCGTCTTTATAATAGATAACGTCGTCGCCTTCCAAGCCATTTTGCGTGCTGTCCAGCAACGTATTTCCGCCGAAGGGGTCGCCGTAATACAGGTCGTTTCCGTCGGCGTCCTTGCCGTCTTTGATATAATATTTGCCGTTTTTATCTTCGTAAACGGGGGTGCCCGGGGTATTGGAGGGGTCTTGGCTTGTGCCGCCTCCCGTTAACGGACCAAGGGTATTTTTATTCATTACACGGCGCCATACATTCTGCCCCATGTCTACCCACCAGTTTCCGCCGAATTGCGTTGCCTTTTTATCGTCGCCGTCGCCGGGCTTGCCGTTTGCGCCGCCCCATACCGCATCTGCGTCCTTTGTGTTGCCGTTTTCATCAATGGGACGCCAAATATTCCCCGGGGGGGTTGCCTCCGCCCAGAAATTTCCGTCCTTATCCTTTACCGCATTTTGGTCCTTTCCGTTCCCCGGCTGGTCGTCGGGGTTATACACGTATTCGGGTGGGTTTTTGCCGTTGCCGTTTTCGTCCACCTTTTCGAATACATGGGGTGGGTGCCCCACAGGGCGAAAATGGTTGTACTTATCCTCGGTGGGGGGCGTTACTGTGCCGCCTCTGCCGCCGCCTTCTTGGTATTTTTCATAGGCTTTTAGCGCGTCGGACATTTTTTGGCTAAGGAACATTTGGCTAAAGCCGATTTGCTGCAGCATTTCGCGTACGCTTTCGTTTACTTCTAATACCTGCTCTACGGTAGGGGGTGTTGGCGGTGCGGAATTTTCCAGCGTGCCGAGGACATATTGCAGCTTTTCCCCTTCCGCGTTAATGATATGGCTTAATCCAACCTCTTCCATCGCGATAGATGCAAGGATTTGGCAAATTGTATTCTCTAACCCAAACCCGTCGGGCAGTTCAGTAAACTTGGGTAGGGACATGCTAATTCCTCCTTTATATTTACAGCCCGTAAATGTTGTACGTGCCTAGTAGCAATATATGTTGGAACAAGCATTGTGTTACAAGCTGTTTTGGCTTGGCGGTTTGATTACGCTAAATTATTTTTTCTGTTTGTGTCGCAATTCACCCCTTTTGTGCGTATATAATGTGAAGCTCTACAAAAGCAGGTGAATTTATTGGATGAAATTATTACCCGCAACCTTCATGCGCTGTATCGCACGGCGGCTGCTATTATGCGCAACAAAGAGGACGCAGAGGATATTGTGCAGGACGTGTTTATAAAATTGCATGAAAAAAATCCGCTATTTGCTTCCCACACGCATGAAAAGGCGTGGCTATTGCGTGTTGCGGTCAATTTGTGCCGAAGCCGCTTGCGTTCGCCTTGGCGCAGGCAGCATGTGCCGTTGCTTGAATCCTTTCCCGCAAAAAACGAGGACGAACGGGAGTTGATGCAAGCCGTTTTTGCGCTTCCCGCCAAGTATCGTACCGTTATTCATCTGCATTATTACGAAGGCTACACCACTACAGAAATTGCGGAAATTACCGTGCAAAAGGAAAGCACCATTCGCCAACAATTAACCCGTGCCCGCCGTCTGCTAAAGGCTGATTTGCTGGAAGGAGAACCCGTATGAAGCCCTATAAATCCTACATGGACAGCGTAACACCCCCGCCCGCCCTAAGGGATAAAATAAAAAAGGGACTGTATTATTCGACTAATACAGTCGCCCTATCGTGGGTAGCGGCGGCGGTTTTTGTGTTTGTCATTTTTGGCGCGGGTTGGATGTTTGTACACGCCGACTTGTTACGTACGCACTATGACCTTGGCACACCCCATATGTTGGCAGGAGAGGCGGAAAAATGCCCGCAAATCACATTGCAACCCGCGTATTTATTGGAGTATCCGATGATATTTAGCGCTGCCAACCTGTGGAGTGTAACGGTAAACATAGAATTGGAAGCCGAACCGTTAACCCCCGCGCAAATAAACAGCCTTTTCCCCAACCTGCCCGCGTTTGTCGGCGAACCTCAAAGGGGGGAAGTACACTTCAAAGATGAATATGTAATAGACCGAATACGCGTAAATTACCCTAATTTTTCAATATTCGTGCAGGCAAACCCCCTGTATGCGGTGGATGTTTCGCTGTATACGCCCACCTATATACATGGTGTACGGGTTACGGCGTTTGCAGACGTAGAAACCGACCGCGCCATAGGTATAGGCGGTACAAGCCTGGGTGCGATTTTTGAACGCGACGACCTGCGTTTCTTGTTGCGATACACATTGACCGATACGGATATATTACAGGGAGAAACGGCACTCGAAGAAATCCGCGAAGCCGCAATACGGTTTACGCAAGTGGTAACGGCGTTAATATACCATCAGTACATCAAAGGATTTACAAAATAGACGGCGGGTGATATTATAGTATCGGTAATGTAGGCGAAATTGTATCCGTACTATATAAATTGTGTTGAAAAATCATAAACGAGGCATGGTTTTTATGCAAACAAAAAAACAAATAACAATATGCATACTGGCGGTTATCGTATTCGTACTTGGCGGTTTGCTTCTGTGGCAATCGCGGCGCGAAGTCCCCGTGCTTGAGCCTATTGCCCCGTCGCTTCCTGTGTTGCAAGCACTGGTTAACCGCCCGCCCGAAGAAATAAGCCGTGTATACATTACGCGCGGCGATATTGTCGTGCCGTTTCAACAGGACGAAGCATGGTATATGATGGATTACCCCGGCTTTCTGCTGGACCAAATGCTGGTGCAGGAAATGGTGCGCCCTACCTTCCAATTAATTGCCCAAACCGCCCACGAGAGTACGGAAGGTATTGAACTTGCGGACTTTGGGCTTGCGCCGCCGTTGCTTTCCATGACGGCGTACTGTGCCCTTGGGGAACGGTTGACCCTTCACCTGGGCAGCGTAACCCCCGACGGTACGTTGCATTTTTTGATGAAAGAGGGGCACCCCGCGATATATCTAATCCCCGCCCGCGTTGCTTGGCATATGCAGCTAACGGAAGGAGATTTGCTGTGCCGTCAACTGCCGTTTTTGCAATCGGAGAATATCACAGAGTTCCGCATAATCCAACGCGAACGCGAGGAAATATATTTTACCCGTAAGTCCGAAGAGGACGCAAGCCCGCACATGCAAGCCATGGGCATTATCCAAATGACAGTGCAAGAACCCGCCGCAATGGCGGGTCGCACGGTGGAATCATTTCAAATACGACGCGGGGTAATGGAGGCGTTCTCGCAAAGCTTTGTAGTGTTGGAAGCCGCCGCAGTAAACCCCACCGACCTTACCCCCTTTGGGTTGCATGACCCGTTTATGGACTTCCGCTTCGATTCGGACGAAGGCGGGGTGCATTTGCTCTTCGGCGATGCCTTTATGCGCGAAATAAACGGCACTAACGTACCCTATGTTTTTGTAAAGTTTAACCACCGCCCCCATGTTTTTGTCGCGCCATTTGCGCCGCTCTTGCACATCAGTGACCTAAATGCCATGCAATTTATCTCCCGCTTTATTGTTATGGTTTCGATTTTGGATGTGGAATACATTACCATAGAACACGAAAATCCCGACTACAATTTGCATATGGTTATCAACCACCACCCGCACGAGGACAATAACGCAATTTTTCCCACGATTAACGGCGCAGAAGTAGCGGAAAGCGACTTCCGCGTCATATATCGCCTGTTGGTAAGCCTGGGCACGGACGGGCATGTAGACCCATTTATGGCGGAAGGCACCCCTGTTTTTACCATTACGTATCACTTGCTAGACGGCACAAAAAAGCGCATCGAATATTTTGCATTCGATACGCATTTTTACGCCTTTTCCGTAGATGGGGATTATGTGTGGGCGGTGACCAACCATAGGAATGTGCAGTTGTTTTTTGATGAAGCGATGTGCGAAGCGAATCAGTAATTGGTGTCATTAAACGACCTTATATAGACAAAAATTAAATAAAATACTGTGATTGATGATATTATTAGTAGATTAGCAAAATAACTAAGATAATAAATTGTTAGAATATAGCCTTCAAAAAATAAATTTGATAAAATAATAATAAGAGTGCGAGTTCGCCCTGATGCGATTAGTCCTGAAAAAGCCAAGCATAGCAATAAATATAATGCACGACGGAAACTTGAACTTTTTGTGCTGTTCATTTGTATTATAATCCATGTAAATATAATGTTTATTATTAGTGATAAAGAAACCCATTGAAAAAAAAGCGTAAAAGCGTTATTTATATTAAAAGGCGCTGGCGGAAAGAATGTTCCGGCAGCGATGTTGATGTGTGGGCGCAGAAATAAAAACCCCATGTAAAAGAATAAAAAGTAAGCAATGATAAAAATTGAACTCCATAAAAATGCCTTCATAAAGTTTCTTTTATGTATCAATGAGACGCAGGATGAAGCAATAAAAAGCCCGATAGGGCTTCCAATAGACATCAATCCCGTTAACCGCATAATTGTGTTAGGCACAAACAAGCCAAGCAAAGATATGAGCGCAAACACTAATCCCAGCGTAAAAGAAATACACATGGATTTCGTCATCTCTTAATCCATCCCCCGTAATTTTATAATACGTATAAAGTAGCAAGAAAGCAAGGGGCTGTTTGCGAAGGCAGTTCCCTTTTTTGTTTGCTTCGGCATTAACGCGGCGGCGGTGGGATGCATGAGGACAGACGCGGGAAATCCCCACTTCGCCGCGCTTCAAGATGCGCTCTTACATTCCACCGCTACCGCTTCTAAAAGGCACAGATATAGCGAAAATGAAAGGATGTTTTGGCGTCTAATATCTTTCTACGCCAAAAATACGATTGATTCTGTGTGCAGGAACAAAAATCATTCCCGGACTGCTAATTGGACCCCACCCAACAACACCTGCTGTCATAAACATGCCCGTTGCAACCGTACCACCGCTATCTCCTGCGCGAGCAGTTATATTTGTTCTAACCATGCCGCGCCTGTTTATGCCATCAAAAATAAAGTCATGGTCAGGGTCTTGCACAGTTCCTCTTGATTCGCCGCCTGTTGTTGCGCCAAACATAAGCATTAGTTCGCCTTGAACAAATGAGGCTCGTACTAATTGACTGAGCGTTGCGCCGGTGGGTAATGTATTGCCTGCTTCAGTATGCGTTATTACAAACGATGCATCTATTTCCGAATTGTCAACCATTCTTTCTACTGTTCCAATGTGTGTTGCCAAAGTTAAGTGAGGATAAACTCTTTGACCTGCAAAATCAAATATATGCCCAGATGAAATAAATCCAATAGCGCCATCAGATACCCGTCTGACGCGATAACCCATTGAACCGCGACCTTCAAGAAAGATAAAGCGAATCGACAACCTGTCCCCGGGATTAATTCTGGCATTTAACGGTTCGATATGACTATACAGTTCGTTGAGATGGTCATATGATGTGTCAAGCAAGTGACTATACCGTTCAGCCTGTTCAAAAATAATCATGGGTGAATAAACAATGTTTTTTAATAATCCATTGATGTTATTTTGACTATATTCTTCAATTCGAACTACAAATCTATTTTCGGCTCGGTCAATTCCAGCGCCAACGACGTTATGTGCATACAGACAACCCAATAATAACTTTTCATCAATTATATTACGGTATAGGTCTCGGAGTTCACGCAACTGTGCAATTGAAAATAAACGTGTTACATATATATTGCTTAGATACAGAATACTCTGTACATTCATCGTTTGATGCGAATGCACTTACTGTATTGCTTAAAGCAAAAATTGACACAAGTAAAAGCATCCCTGCAACCGTTTTGAAAGCATTAATGTTTTTCATAGTAATTACCCCTTTTCGATTTTGTAATTGACCGCTGTTTTTTTTGAGGACTTCAAGTTGATGTATTCCTGTGCTTCACTCACACCCTCATAAGCATCTCCCCTTTTTATATAAGATAAAGTTATTTCTGTAACAAGGATAATCTATTTAAAAACAAAAAAACAGCAGCAAAACATGCACATTTTTTATTTTTGAAATAAAAGTGTGCGTGTTTTGCCACATTTTAGGATTATTGCGTAGTATATTTTAAAGAATATCGTTACGCTAATGAATACGAACCCCCTGCATGGGCGCGAAAATTGGGTTTGTATCATTAATAATCACCGCTTCGCCCGATACATTAAAGGTCACATTCTCTATCGTAATATCGCGCATTATGCCCAAGCCCCATACGGGTTTGTCTAAATCTTCAAAGTACAAACAACGCAAGTCCCACCAATTACTTTGGAAATTGCGCAACACGCGCCGTTCCTGCGCTGCATTTTCCGTACTGCCGCCATAAATCCCTGTGGCGGCATTTTGTATGGTAAGGTTGGTAATTGTAATGTTATCTACATTGGGCATGTAAATCGCAACTTCCCCACCGTTGCCGTCAATAACCGCGTTATGCCCCGTCCAGTTGGTGATAATCGTAGGGTTATATCGGTTGCCCGAAGCGCTTACGGGAATTATCACGTTTTCATGGAACGTACCCCGCAGAAAAACCGTATCCCCGTGCCAAATATTTGCCATGGCGTGGCTAATGGTCGCCCAGGGGCGTTCCTGCGAGCCGTCATTATTGTCGCTGCCCGTATCGGCGCAAACAAAGCGCCGCATGGGGTTATCCCGCCGCGCGTTAATAATATCCTCCATGGTAATGGCAAGCACGGCGGCAGCTTCGTCCAGCCCGCGCCACCAATGAGGCGTGGTAAAACCGCGCACAATGTGGCTGGTGCGCCCCGTTACTTCGTTAAAATACGGGATGCGCACATAAAATCGAATGCCGGGGTAACGGGATTCGGGGTGGGGTGTGCCGCGTACCGCGCCCATTGTCCATGGTTCGCTTAGTTGCGCAATATGGTGGAAGTCGATATCCCCGTCGTTCCCATACCCAAACGATACAATGCCGCGGTACGCATTGTCGGTACGAAAGCCCGCCTGTACCGATAACCGCCCCGCATAACCCGAGGTCGGCTCTACATCGTAGCCATACGCCCAAGGGTGTATGCCCACAATTACGTCCCGCTGGGGTGCGTTTGCGGGCAGGGCGTCACACACGCGCATGTTTGCCACTTGCGCTTCAAAGTAGCGGGCAATGTTGCGCCCAATTTGCGCAAGGGTAAGAGGCTGTGCAATGCTTCCCCGTACATCGGGGCGGCTTAGGTGGCGCATAATTTCCGTCGCGGCGGGAAGGGTAGCCACAAAGGCGCGGTAATCTGCCATGGCAATTTCGAATAGGGGCATAGGAGCGGAAGCCATCACATTTTGCATACGCTCAATGCACGCCCCTGTGTCGTTGGCGTAGGAAGTACGGGCAAAATCCCCCGTATCGCGCCCTTGGGCAAAGTTCATTCCCGCCAGCGGGGAGGACGTTGCGCGTACATTGCCGCCAAGCAAGTTCGTATGCGGGAAGGCATTTTCCACCGCCATGCCGCCAATGGCACGGCCGTAAATTACATTGCCCTCGAAGGTCAAATACGCCGCACGGGTAACGCCCGCGTCGTTATCATTCCAGCCGGAAACAAGGTAGCGAATCACGTAATTAGGGTCGGGTACATTCACGTCCGCGTCCACAAAGCTTACGATAATGTTATCGCCGAAGAAGAAGTTGCGGTTCATTTCCCGCCCCGTCCAGTTATTGTTGATATTTACAACACCGTTTACGCCGCCGGAGGCGCCCCGCACCATGTCACGCCCTATCATTGTGTTGTTGCGCACGTCCAAATCCCATGCGCCGAAGGTGCCCCCAAGCAATACCGCCCCTTGGCGGTTATTTGCGATAATATTGTGGTAAATGCGCACGTCCTTTGCCATTACGGGCTGGGGACCGTCCCACCGCGCGTGGGGCGGCTCTGTGCCTACGGAAATGCCTACGCTACTGCCGGAAACAAAGTTATAGCGTATGGTAATATCCATTGCGCCGTCTACATAAATGCCCGACGCGCCGCCGCAGCCTTCGCTTGCAGGGTTGCAATAGCCGATGTTATTAAGCACTACATTGCCTTCAATCAGTCCGCGGCGGGTTCGGTTCCAGTCTGCCCGTGCGTTGGCGCTTGTGCCTGTGTTCGTGACCCAGCCCCACAAGCCAATCACGTTAATGCCAATATTGTTTGTGTTATGCACAAAATTATTGCGTATCGTAAAATCTGCTACATTGCCCGCAACTACGATATTCTCCGTCCAGCCCACGCGACTGTAGCCAATCTCGTTGCCTTCGACAAGGACAAAGCGCATGGCATTTTCATCAAACTGCGCCCGCCCGTAAATTTGTATTGCCGAGCCGTTTGCCCCGGGAGCAGACGCAGTAGGGAAGCCAAAGGTATCCCCATCCATACCCAAAATTGTGTTATTTACAATTTCAACGCCTTGGCTGCGCCCGAAGGCGCCCATCGTTTCCACCATAACGGCGGCGGGGGNAGCAAACCCAAAATTTACGGGTGCATTATTTTGGATTTTTAGTCCGTAAATGCGTATATAGTCGGAATTTTGGATAATAATCATTTGGTGCTGCCCTTGGTCAACCACAACGTTGCGCGAGCCGTCCAGCACCGCTGTTTCGTTTGGAAAGTTACGCACGGTAAGGAACGCCGGCGCTTCCCCTAACCCGCGGTCGCGCCCGTGGGGGTCGTAGAAGCTGTTGGCAATCATAAATTGCTGGAAGTACATGCCCTCACGCAAATAAATCGTCTGGTTGCCGCGGTACCGATTATTGTCCGCCGCAGACACCGCCCGCTGTATCGAAAAAAAGGGCGAATCAATTGTGCCGTCGTTCCTATCGTTGCCCGTTGGGCATACATACCAGCTATAATCCCCAACGGGCAGGGAAGGCACCGCGGGTACAACCACAGGTGTTGGGGTAGGGGAAGGCGCAGGAGAATATGCAGGCGTTGCTTCATGTATAGGTTCGCCGTTCATTGCCTCGTCCTCCTCACCTGTGCCGCAGCTCGTAAAAGCCAATAATGCTGTCGCAAAAATAATACAAAAAATCGTTTTTCTACTCATCTTATCTACCCCGCATATTGTAAAATATCGTTCGGCGTTTTAAGCACTACGTCAAACAATTTTTTATCCGCTTCCGCCAAATATCCAAACTCCGCCCCAAGGGCGGAGATGCCATTGCCCTTCGCCGCTTCCGAATCCTTGAACATATCCCCTACCATGCCCCAGTTTGCGGGGCTTGCGCCGTTTAAAATCTCCCGCACCATGCCAATTTTTTGCGGCTTGTTGCAGCTCACGGAAGCAAAAAATCCCCGCATTCCCGTTGCGTCTAACGTGCCGTGTACGTGGGCGTCATTGCCCGTGCTTGCGATATACATCGTACAGCCCCGCGCTTTTAACGCCTCAAGCATTTCCCATACGCCGTCAAATAAAATGGCGCGTCCGAGCTTTGTAATATTTTCCAATTCCAAATCGTCAATTGCTTTCTCCACGGGGCGCAACTTTTCCTCGTCTACCCCTGCGAATAATTTTTTATGGAACTCGATGCCGTGCAGCCCCATCGCGTCTTTTATCTGCGCTTCGGTGACCGCGGGCAGGTAATTAAAGGTTTTTCGCGCCGTTTCAATGGCAAGTGCCGTAGCCTGTGCCGTGGCGGAAAGGGTGCCGTCCAAGTCAAAAATGATGTGTTGTAATTTCATGCAATCTCACTCCTTCGTTTGTGCAGTTTGCCAGTCCGTGCGATTAATGTCAATCTTTTTACCAAAAAAACGCTTGACATGCGTCAACTTTTATATATAATGCACACAACCGAGGCAAATGTTATGCGTTGTTATATGGAGGAATGTTCAAATGTCACTATTAAAACTTGCGAGGCAAAAACGTATTTTCATAACCCGCGTTTTATTGTCGGTATTGGCAAGTTTATTTTTCGTGTCCTCTGTATTTGCCGCCGCGCCTGCGGGCGTGCGCCCGCCCGACCATATCCTTGAGCAAATGCCGCCCCATTTACAAGAATATTGGGGTTTTGTCCCCTATGAACCCGACCTTAGCGACATGGTTTTGCTTATCACCCCTACCGACCAGGTGACCGACTCCTTTGTTACCTTTAGCCCAACGGCTTACATAATTTACAAGCAAGAACACAGCCACCACCCGCATCCCTTGCGTACTATTGAAATTGCGGGCGGCGGTGCAAACGTTTCCGACCCTGCGGCTATGACTTACCGCGCAAGCCATGAAGGTAGGCAAAACGTACTGCATTGGATAGGGCAGGAAGGCGAAGCCACATGGTCCTTTCACGTGCCCGAAACGGGCTTATATACCATGCAAGTGGAATACTGGATGCTGGACGCCACAGGTCGCGACTTTGAATTTGAAATTTTATTAAATGGTGAGCGCCCCTTCGACGAAGCGGGGCATATGCTGCTGCGCCACCGCTGGCGCGACGCAAGCGCCATCACCCAAGACCGCAGGGGCAACGACCTGCGCCCCGCACAAATCCCCGTTTTTACGTGGAAATCCCAATTGCTAACCGACACAGAGGGCTTAACCGATGGTGCATTTTCCTTTTTCTTGGAACAAGGCAATCACGAACTCACCTTCCGCGCAACGCGGGGCGAAATTGCAATATATCAAATTCGTATATTCAACGCGCCGCCTTTGCCAACCTATGCGCAATTCCGCGCAGACAATGCCCATCTCCCCACCATTGCGGGTACGTTTATCACCTATGAGGCGGAAGTGGCGCTGTATAAATCCGATGCCATGTTATTCCCAACCTACGACCGTTCCAGCGCGCGTACCACACCGCAATCGCCTTCGAATATCCGCTTAAATACCATCGGCGGGCAAAACTGGCAATTCCCCGGGCAGTATGTCCAATGGGCGGTGCATGTACCCTATGACGGGCTGTATCAAATTACCTTGCGCGCACGGCAAAATATTTCCTCGGGTATGCAATCCCGCCGTTTGTTACGCATTAACGGCGAAATTCCCTTTGCCGAAGCGGCGGAAATCACCATTCCCTACCACCATGCGTGGGCAAATTTCACCCCAAGTGATGAAGACGGTACCCCCTTCTTATTTGCCTTAAACGCGGGCGAAAATATTATTTCCATGGAAGTGGTGATGGGCTCTGCCGCGCGTACCATGTCCGTAATACGGGAAATTTTGTTTCAACTAAACGCGGACTACCGCCGTATTCTTGCCATTACGGGTCCAATCCCCGACCAATTGCAGGAATACAGGCTGGATTTGCAAATCCCATCCTTGCTCCCCAATTTTGAACGCGCGGCGCAAGCCCTGCGGGACGAAGTAGCACTTATAATTGCCGAAGGGGGCGACGCGGGGGGTGCGGCGGTAATGGAACGCCTTGCCACCACCTTAGAAATGAGTATCCGCGACCCCGACTCGATACCCCGCCGTTTATTTGACCTGGAGGGCAGTATTGGTGCGCTGGCTACACATATGATTGTTTTGCGTTCGCAGCCGTTGGAAATTGATAGGTTTTATATCCACTGCCCCGAGGTTAATTTGCCCCGCGCAACGGACGGCTTTTGGCTTGCGCTGTGGCACCAAATCCGCCTGTTTATCGCATCATTTTTCGTAGACTTTGCCGTGGTAGACCAAGCGGACGAAGGCGCACGCGCCGTTACCGTATGGGCATTTGGCGGGCGCGACCAAGCCCAAAGCGTGCATACGCTGGCAAGCGAACACTTTACCCCCGCCACCGACATTCAAGTAAGTATGCAGTTGGTGCAAACCGACCTTATATCCGCCATTGTAGCGGGCATTGCGCCCGATGTTTTGCTAAACGCCGAGCGCAGTATGCCTGTGGAATTAGCCATGCGCAACGCGCTCACCGACCTTTCCCAACTCCCGCATTTTGACGAAGTAACCCAGTGGTTTATGCCCGATGCGATGCTGCCCTATACCTTCCGCGGCGGGGTGTACGCCATTCCCGTAACGCAAATGTTCCATATGATGTTTTACCGCGTGGATATTTTTGAAGAGTTGGGTATCGAGCCGCCCAACACATGGTGCGAGTTATATACCATTATCCCCATTTTGCACCGCCGTAACATGCAGGTAGGCTTGCCCTATTCCGCCATGCAGGCGGCAACATTAAACGAAGCGGTAATGGTTGCCCGCCACGGTATGGGCATACGTAATTTATTTACCACCTTGCTTTTCCAGCGCGACCAAGAATTATTTATCCCCGACCTTTCCCGCACGACCTTTGACCAAGAGGCTTCCATAGATGCCTTTGTACAATGGACGGAATTTTATACCCACCACGGCTTGCCTGTATTCTACGATTTTTACAATCGCTTCCGCACGGGAATGATGCCCCTTGGCTTCCAAGGCTTTTGGATGTACAACACATTAATGGTTGCCGCACCCGAAATCCGCGGAATGTGGGAAATGATGCCCATCCCGGGCACATTGCAGCCCGACGGTTCAATTAACCGCAGTGCAGGGGCAACGGGGGAGGGCGCAATTCTGCTGGGTTGCTCCGACGATGTAGAAGCCGCGTGGGAATTTGTTAAATGGTGGACCGGTGCAGAAACCCAAGCACGCTTTGGCATGGACTTAGAAATGCTTATGGGACCTGCCGCGCGCTACAACCCCGCCAATTTGCAGGCATTCTCTATGCTGCCATGGAGTATGCAGGAACAGCGCGTAATTATGGAGCAGTGGGAATGGGTGCGCGAAGTACCCGTAGTCCCCGGTGGTTATTATGTGGCGCGCAGCTTGGATAACGCCTTCCGCCGCGTGGTATTTTTCAACGAACACCCCCGCGATGTGCTTAACCGCTTTAACCGCCAAATTAACAACGAACTGGAACGCAGATTGTTAGAATTCCCATTGCAATAAAAGGGGTATAACATGGTAAAAACAAGAAAAGTTTCACTCCTGCATCAGATGAAACGCTCGTGGGTCAGCTATGTAATGCTTGCCCCCTTCTTTACATTGTTTTTCATATTTACGGTATTGCCCATTTTATCCTCTGCGGTGCTGGGCTTTACCAGTTTTAATATGCTGGAAACGCCGCGCTTTGTGGGCTTTAACAATTTCCGCCATTTGCTGGTTAATGATGATGTTTTTTGGATAGCCTTCCGTAATACCATGATATTTGCGCTGGTGACAGGTCCGCTGGGTTACGTACTCATGGTTTTCCTCGCGTGGTTTATTAACGAAATTAAGGGTATACTGCGCACCATTTTGACCTTGCTTATTTACGCCCCGTCTATGATGGGTACCGCGTTTTTTATCTGGTTTATCCTGTTCTCGCCCGATGCTCACGGCTATATCAACGGCTTTTTAATGCGGTGGAACATTATCCACGAGCCGATTGAATGGCTGCTGCACCCGGACTATGTGCTGGGCGTAATCATGCTTGTGCAAATTTGGATTAGTATGGGCGTTGGCTTCCTTGCGGTGCTTGCGGGCTTTAAAACCGTAGACCGTACGTATTACGAAGCGGCGGCACTGGACGGCGTGCGCAACCGCTTCCAAGAATTATGGCACGTAACCTTGCCCTTAATTGCGCCGCAAATGTTCTTTGCCGCGATTATGCAGTTGGCGGGCAGTTTCGCCGTGTGGGAAATCTCCGTAAATCTCGCGGGCTTCCCCAGTACGGAATATGCCGCAAGCACCATAGTTACCCATATCGTAGACTATGCGCAAATCCGTTATGAATTGGGCATGGCAAGCGCGTTAGCGGTAATTTTGTTCATCTTAATGCTGGTGATTAATGTAGGCTTGCGCAGAATGTTTATTAATAAGGTGGGGAATTAATATGACCCAATCAGCGATGCGAAAAATGAAATGGCGCAAGCTAAAGTCGGGCGACCGTTTAAACCGAGGCATTGGCGGCGATTTGCTGGTAGTTGTTTTTGTTGGCGCGTTTGCGGCGTTTTCTTCCTTGCCCTTGGTATTTGCCATTATGCACTCCTTTAAGCCGTTGAGCGAATTATTTCTGTTTCCGCCGCGCTTTTTTGTAATGGAGCCAACGCTGGCTAACTATGTGGGTTTATTCCAGCTAAGCGCTAATATGTGGGTACCCTTTAACCGCTATTTATTTAACTCGTTATTTATCACCTTTGCGGGCAGCTTTGGGCAAATTATTGTCGCGTCCCTTGCTGCATACCCATTGGCGAAGCATGTTTTCCCCGGGCGCATTGCGTTAAACCAGTTGGTTGTTTTTGCGCTCTTGTTCTCTACCACCGTGTTAATGGTACCTTCCTACGTAATAATGACGTACCTTGGCTTGGTAGATACGCATCTAGCCATTATTTTACCCGCAATGCAGCGTACCATTGGGTTGTTCCTCATGGTGTCGTTCATGTACCAAGTACCTACGGATACCATCGAAGCCGCGCGGATAGACGGCTGTAACGAATTCGGCATTTTATGGCGTATCGTTATGCCCGTGGTAAAGCCCGCAACCATGACTATGCTCATCTTCGCCTTCCAAGAATTATGGCGCTCTACAGGCGACGGCTTTATTTTTACCGAAAACTTGAAAACCCTGCCCGTGGCATTCGCACAAATACAAGCGGGCGGCGTAGCACGCGCGGGGGTTTTTGCGGCGGCAACCGTAATTATGATGATACCGCCCATCATTTTATTCTTCTTTGCACAGCACAAAATTATCGAAACCATGGCGTATTCGGGCGTAAAAGGATAGAAGGGGGTCGTTTCAAATGAAAAAGATTATTGCTTGTCTGTTAATCGTTATGTTTGCGTTACAGCCCATCGTTGCCTTTGCCGCGCCCCCGCGTGAGGCGGCGTTTAATTCCTATGTATTTAACCGCCACGGGCGTGCCGTACCTACGCCCGCGTCGTATATGCCCGCCTTTGCCCTTTCGGGCATTGATATGGGCGTAGGTGCATTGCGCAACCCAAGCGACATTACCACCTGTGCCGAAGGCTATCTGTATATCCTTGACGCGGGCAACGGGCGCATTATCATCTTGGACGAAAACTTTGAAGTAGCGAAAGTACTGGACAGTTTTACCCTTAACGGCGAGCCGTTTTATTTCGGTACGCCTTCGGGTATGTTTGTTGTACCCGACGGGCGTATCCACATCGCGGACGAAGGACTTGGGCGCGTAATCACTATCGACCGTGAGGGTACGGTAATCATGTACCTGGGCGCACCCGAGTCGGAGATTTTATCCGAAAACTTTCACTTTGTGCCCATCGCCGTGTTGGAGGACGCATCGGGCGTGCTGTATATCCTCTCCCGCGGCAGTTATCAGGGTGCGCTGATGGTGGATTTGCAACGGGATTATCTTTTTCTCGGCTTCTTTGGCGCAAACCAAGTAGAAATGAGCGTTGCACAGCTTGGGCAAATGCTGTGGCGCAGAATCTTTACCCGCGAGCAGCGGGAACGTATGGTACAGCTTATCCCTGTGGAATTTACTAACTTTGACAAATGTCCCAACGGTTTTATTTACGTATGCACCGCGTTTTCGGAACACAATGTGGACCAACTACGCATTTTAAATTCGGCGGGGGGCAATATTTTGCGTACCCCCGAGGTGGGCGTTTCCATGAACTATGGCGACCCTGTGATATTTACATCCCGTTACGTGCAAGTGACCACTTCATTTGTGGATATAACCTACATCGGCAACGGCATTTTTGCCGCATTGGACAATACCCGCGGGCGCGTGTTTGTGTATACCACGGATTCGCATATGGTGGCGCAGTTTGGGCAAAACGGGGAGCAACTGGGGCGTTTCACCAACGCCGTTGCGTTGGCGAGCTTTGATAATAAAATTATCGTACTGGATTCAATCCGCGGAGAAATTACCGCCTTTGCCCTAACGGAATACGGCTACTTGGTGCAGGAAGCCTTAGCCCTGCACAACCAAGGGCGCTTTGAAGAAAGCGTAGACCACTGGCGTGCCGTACTCGCTCGTAACATTAATTTTGAATTGGCATACCTGGGCATTGGGCGCGGACTTTCGCGCAGCGGGTATACCGAGGAAGCACTATGGTACCTACGCCGCGCCAATAATCGGCAGGTATATTCCGAAGTATTTGAGCTGCACCGCAACCAATTTACCAGCGATAATTTTAATGCGCTGGCGCTGGGCTTTATTGGCTTGTGTATATTCCTGATTTTAATCAGCAAGCGTAAGTTTTTTATGGAGCGGTTTTCAAAAAACACCCGCACCCATGAAAGGGCGTAATGTATGCGTATGATTGAGAGAGAACACCTTCGCGGGCTATTTTCCATCATAGCAAGCCCCATCGAAGCCTTTGACGAAATGCGCCACCAAGGCAAAGGCTCGTTGGAGCTGGCAACGCTTTTATATTTGCTATTTTTCTTTGCCGTTATTGCCAACCGCCAATGGACGGGGTACTTATTTAACCAAGCCCACGTAGAACGCTTAAACATTTTTATTATGATGGCACTTTCCCTTGGCTTGGTACTGTTGTGGATAATCGCCAACATGGCGGTATGTACGTTAAGTGACGGCGAAGGCTCTCTTTCCGATGTATATGTTACCACGGCATACGCGCTTTTACCCTTTTTGCTAATGACACCCGTAATTGTTTTGCTAAGCAATGTAATGTCTCTTGGCGAAGGCACGTACTACACGCTGATGAATTTTGTCAAATTTGGCTGGACGGGGGTTTTACTGTTTACGGGCAATATGAGTGCCCACCAGTTTACCTTTAAGAAAACGGTGTTTACGTCATTTTTAACCATTGCAGGGATTTTGATAATTTTGTTTATGATGTTTTTAGCCTTTGCACTGGTTACGCAGTTATATCAATTTATCCGCACGTTTTATAATGAAATCATGTTTATGTGATACGAAACCCGACGGGATTCGTAGGAGGAATGTATGAAAAAATTATTATTAATTCCGATTTTACTATTCATACTCACTGCCTGCGGCGAAGCGTATGCTTCTGCCCCTGCGGTGCAATTGGACCGTTCCCAACCTCTTGCCTCTTCCAACGAATTTGTAACCGTTGCCTATGACAGCGGCGTAACCATGCAACTACGTACCGATACCATGTACCTGCGCGTAACCGACGCAAACGGCAATGTGTGGGAATCCACCCCCCATGATGTAGAAGACGACCCGCTGGCGCGGGGTATGATACGTATGACCCTCTCCAGTATGATAACCGTGTCCTTTTTAAGCGGCGCGGGTAATATGAGCCACGAAACCGCCGCGGCTGCCTCTGTTCGCTCGGGGAATGCACAGGCATATCTAATCCCTAACGGCGTGCGGGTAGATTTTTACTTCCCTGCCCAGCGCACCTTAATTCCCTTAGAGGTTACGCTGGAAAGCGGCACAATGCTTGCGCAAATTNCCCCCTCGCATATACAACGTATCGCCCCCCCCCCCGACGCAGATGAAGAAGAATGGGTGGTATACAACCGTAACCACCGCCTAATGAGCGTAGGGATATTACCCAACTTTATACACGCGGGCTTGCGTAGTGAGGGGTATATCCTGGTCCCCGACGGCAGCGGCGCGGTAATGTACTTGAATAACGGACGCCCGCGCAACCCCTTTAGCCAACCCGTTTTCGGGCGTGACAGCGTAAACCCGCCCCGCCTTAACGCAGGGGGTATACAGGACGTCTTGCTCCCCGTAGTGGGTATGCGCCGCGATAACGCCGCCATTTTCGCCATTATTGAAAGCGGTGCGGCACTTGCTACCATTTCTGCGGGTACCAGCGGGTTTAACTCCTCGTATAATACGGCGGGGGTTAGCTTTCAAGTACGCCCGCCGGGGTCGTATACCGTAACCAACGCCCAAGGCGTAATGCAGGAAATTTTGGTAACTACTCCATCGCTGGTGGGCATGGAAGTGCTTTCCGTGCGCTATCACTTTATGGCAGACGGCGCAAGCTATGCGGATATGGCACAGCTGTACCGCCAACATTTAATTGCCCAAGGGCTTACACCCACCGTGCGGGGCGAAGGGCTTCCCCTGATATTGGACATTTACGGCTCGGTAACGCGGCGCATGTCCGTGTTGGGCGTACCCCGCAACCGCAACGTAGCCCTTACTTCCTTTGAACAAAGTGCGGAAATGGTGCAAACCATTAGAGACGGCGGCGTGGATAATATTATTGTGCGGTATAACAATTGGTTGCCGCGGGGCAATTATTCCACCGCGCCCGCACGTTTCTCGCCAAGCCGTTCGCTGGGGGGCAACAGCGGCTTCCAAACCTTCGCAAGTGAAATGGACGCATTAAATGTGCGCCTGTATATGGACGCAGACTTTACCACTGCGCACCGCCGCCCGTTATTCGGCTTTATTGGTGCGCCGATAATCCGCGACATTGCCAACATGCCTGTACGGCAAAACCGTTTTGACCCGGCAACATTTGCCACCGCTATCGAACCCTATCCGGGCTGGTGGTTATATGCCCCAAGTACCCACCAAGACGCCGTAAGCCGTTTTGTAAGCAATGCAAATGGCGAGAATATTACGGGGCTTAGCCTTTCCACCCTAAGCAATAATCCTTATAGCGATACGGCGCGCCGTAACCTAACCGACCGCGGTACCGCGGAAGCCGTGCGCGCGCAAATTGCCGAAAATACCCGCGCAAGCTTTAACGGGCTTATGGGCGATGCGGCAGGGGGCTTTTGGTTACCCCATGCCAGCGTTGTGGTAAATACACCCATCGGGTGTTCGGGCTTTACTGTTACCGACCGCAGCGTACCCTTCTACCAAATGGTGTTGCACGGATATGTAGATTTTTCCTTGCCTGCTTATAATTTAAGTGCCGACCGCAATGCCATGGTATTGCGTGCCGCGGAAACAGGGGCATTATTACAAATTTCCGTTATCGCAGAAAACCCCGCCTTGCTGGTAGAAACGCCGCTGGAATGGCTTTTTAGCCCGTCCTTTGATTATTGGTATTCTCTTGCGCTGCAGGCGGTACACCGCCTAGCCCCTGTGTATAACAATGTAGCGGGCAGCCCAATCGTTGGGCACAGCGCCCCTGCAAGCAACGTAGCGCGTACGGTTTTCGCCAACGGCACCATTATTTACGTAAATTACAACCACGAAGAAATAACGGTAAGCGGCAGAACCCTCCCCGCCCGTGACTTTATCGTACTCGCAGGGGGTGTGCAATGACAGAGCAAAAACGTAAACGCCGCACAATATTGACCATGGAGCGCCGCTGGGGCTTGGCGGGGGTCGCCTTTGTTTCGCCGTTTATTATCGGGTTTTTTATGTTGTTTTTATTCCCTGCCATTACATCGGTGCGGCGTGCCTTTGTAGATGTAACATGGGACCAAGGGCGCGAGGTATGGACACCCGTAGGGCTGGATAATTTCCAGCATATTTTCTTCCGCGACCCGGAATATTTGCAATTGCTTATCGACTACTTCATGCAAATGTTACCCCAACTGGTGATTGTGCTTATCTTCTCTATGTTTATCGCATTAATGCTGCAGCAGAATTTCCGCGGGCGTACCTTGGCGCGTGCCATATTCTTTGTACCTGTTATCGTATCCTCGGGTATTGTTATGAATATCCTTGGCAACGACTTAACCAATCAAGCCGCCCAGGAAAGCACCGCTTTGTTTATGAACGAGAACCGCATTCTCATGGACTTGATGATAGACGCGCAGCTGGGCGCAGGGTTAATTGAAATGGTAATCGGTATTATTAGCCAAATTTTTGACCTTGCGTGGCGTTCGGGCGTACAAATTTTAATTTTCCTATCCGCGCTTATCGCCATTCCCAAATCCTTCTACGAAGCAAGCACCATCGAAGGCGCGTCGGCATGGAGTACCTATTGGAAAATTACCTTCCCCATGATTTCTCCTTACATTTTGGTTTGCGTTGTGTACACAATTGTTGACAGCTTTACAGACTATGATAACGAGCTAATTAATTACATTTACCAAAATATCCGTGACTTGTTTTACGGTACGGCAAGTGCCATGTCTTGGGTGTATACCCTTGCGGTGTTTGTAGTGCTTGGCATTATTTTGGGGCTTACATCGCGCCGTGTATTTTATATGGTTGACTAGAGGGGGGCGGGCGAATGCATTTCGTTAAGCCTAGCGAACGGGCAAAAATTAACAAAGACGCGTTAAAATACAAAAAAGTGAAGCAAGCGCTGTGGACAATAACCCGCGCTGTGCTTCTGGTAGGCATTGGTTACATTATCTTGTACCCCATCATGTTTATGCTAACCATGTCGTTTATGACGCATATGGACATTGTTAGCCCCGCCGTGGTTTGGATACCGCGGGAATGGGTGCTTACCAATTACCGTAACGCCATAGAATTAATGGGTTTTTTAAATGCCTTCCGCGCCAGTATTGAACTAAGCCTTGTAACGGCGTTTTTGCAAACCGTTTCCAGCGCGTTAATTGGCTACGGCTTTGCACGGTACAAATTTTGGGGGCGCGATGTACTGTTTGGCGTGGTAATACTCACCTTGCTTGTGCCGCCTTCTACCATCGTTATTTCACAAATATTGCAAATGCGTTTCTTCGACCCGCTGGGCATATTCTCCCTTTTCACGGGCGAACCGATAAATTTGCTTAACCGCAGAATGGCGCTATACCTGCCCGCCGCTTTGGGCATGGGCTTACGCTCGGGGATATTTATTTACATGTTCCGCCAGTATTTCCGCGGGCAGCCCAAGGAATTGGAAGACGCGGCCCGCGTAGACGGGTGCGGGCATATCGGCATTTTCGCCCGCGTAATGTCACCCAACGCAGGTTCAATTTATCTTACTGTGCTGCTTTTCGCCATCGTATGGAACTGGAACGATTATTACAACGCCCTTATGTTTGTAGACCGTATACAGACTTTACCCGTAGCCCTTTCCGTAATGCGCGACCGCCTATTACAGGCTTCCCAAGTTGCGCACCTCGGCATCGTTGCTGCCGACCCCTATACACAGGCTGCCAGCTTAATGGCGGGCGCGTTCCTAAGCCTAGCACCCGTGCTGGCGATGTATGTCATTTTACAGCGCTACTTCACCGAGAGCGTTGAACGAAGCGGTATTGTTGGTTAAAAAAGATTTTGAATGATTAAAAGATTAAGTTCTCGGGGCGCTGCCCCGAACCCCGCGAGCCTTTAAAAAGGCTCGACCCAAACTTTAAAAGGTGCGCGTACGCGCACCTTGGAATTAGGGTAATAGTAACAGCCCACGTCCAAAATTAAAGTTTTTGCCCCGCTTTTTTCAAAAAGCGGGTGGGGTGTGGGGCAAAGCCCCACGGTCTAATCTTTAATCTTTAAAATAAAAAAAAGGAGGAGAAATGAATGAAAAATTTATTTCGCACTATCATCACCCTAAGCGCCATGGTTGCGGTAATTTTCGCAATAACGGCATGTGGTGGCGGTAACAATGACACACCCCCCGCGCCCACCCCCGGGACGGGTACAACACCCGTAGCAACGCCTGCACCCGGGACGGGTACAACGCCCGCCGAGCCAACAGGCGACGGACTGCAACGCCCCGACCTTTCGGGTATTCAAGGGACGGATATTTTTGTTTTCCACCAGTCCATTAACCCGAATGTACTGCAAGACGCGGCAGACTTTGAAGCATTGCACAACGTGCGTATCCGCATCGAGGATACCCCTTGGGCGCAGTATTATTCGCGCCTAATGTCGCTGATTATGGCAGACGACGCGCCCGACATTTTTGACAGTAACGACGAAGTGCTTCCCATGTACGCATTGCGTGAAATTGCCATTCCTATTGATGGTTTATTTACCCCCAATGCGCCATGGTTAGACTTTGATGTAATGAACGGTATGCAATGGCAAGGGCAAACCTATATTTTGCAAGAAGTAGGGCGCGTGCCTATTCTCATGTTCTACAACGCGACTATGTTTAACCGCTATGGTTTGCCAACGCCTATGGAACTGTGGCAGCAAGGCGACTGGACGGTAGACCGTATGTTTGACCTATCCCGCGAGTTTATGGCGGATATTGACAACACAGGCGAGTTAAACCAATTCGGCTTTACCGCAACCAGCGTGTATACGTTATTTGGCGCAAACCAATTGCCCATTACGGTGTACGACCCGCAGGCAGGGCAATTTACCCTTGCCATTAACGGTCCGCGTCAGCTTGCTGTGTTGCAACAAGCCATTGACCGCGTAAATAGCCAATGTATTCACCCCTTTGGCTGGCACGGCGATATTTTTGCCAACGGTCGCATGGCAATGATGGGGCACGAAGCGTGGTTTGCTAACTCCTTGCTTGCAATGGAAGACGACTGGAGCATTGCGCCTTTCCCTGTTGGTCCTTATGGCGACCCCAACTTTAATCATATCCGCACATGGGGCGCAAGTGTTGCCACAGGCGCACGTAACCCGCTGGGCGGCGTTGCTTTCGTAGAATTCCAATACGAGCGCAACCTGGAACGCGGAAGCGACTTCTTTAACCAAGGTTGGATGAACCCCGCCCGCGAAGCAGGCGTGCGTGCCGCAATGGATAAGCAAAGCTTCTTCTCGCTGCATAACGGTATCCCCAACTTCCGCGCCGTTGCCGACCAAGTAACTTGGGACATTAACGACGCCGCAGGTCGTACCGCAACCGACATTATTAACGCACAGCTTTCCGCAATGCAGTCGTATATCGACGACTTTAACAACCTGATACCGGGCTGGGAAGAACCCCGCGTGTTTGAAAACCCGGGCGTTGTAGACTTCGAAGACGGCACAATGGGCTGGCTCACGTGGGAACCCGAAGAATGGATGAATATGACCCGCACCATTATCGACGACGGTATTGACGGGCGTTCACTTCACATCGAATTTGCCGAAGGCTCGGGTACGTGGGTACCCATCGTAGGTACACGCCATGAGGACCTCGTATTCGTTGGCGGGCAGGCGTATGTTATCTCCTTCGATTATCATGTAATTAGCCTGGTACCCGACGAGTGGCATGTTTTCTACACCACAGGACCTGATATGATGTGGTCGCAATACGAAATTACGGCAGGGCAACAAGGTCGCTTTGAAATGACCGTGGGTGCAGAGGGCGACCACGACCAGAAGGAATTCATGTTCCGCATTAACGGGGTTAGGGAAATGATTATTGATAACTTTAACCTTGTGGTTGTTGAATTTTAATGAGTAAAACCGTGGGACGCTGTCCCACACCCGCGCAAGGGGGGCATGCGCCCCCCTTGACCCGGCGGTGTTTTACATATTTTTGACTCAAAGGAGTGGCGGAGTGCAAAAGATAATGATAAACGGCGCGGACGCGGGTACAAGCATCGCGGACGCGGTAAAAAAGCTGCAAGCGGGCGATGTAATGACTATCGGCAGCGGGCGGTACAGCGAGAGCGTGCGCATGGAAAATATCAACGGCACGGCGGATAAGCCCGTTCATATTAAAGCGGAGGCGGGTGCTGTGCTTGACGGTATGGGCGGCGAAATTGCCCTCGCGGTAGTTGACTGCGCGCACATCATCATCGAGGGGCTGTGCGTTACCAACGCACATTACGGGATAGACGTAAAAAGTACGCCCGCGTGCGGAAATAAGACGCTTGAGCATATTATCCTTCGGGGAAACGAAGTCTACGGAATTGACGGTCCAAAAGGCGGGCACGCCATTGCCGTGTATGGCGAAAACCCCCATGCGCCCATTAGCGGGCTGGTTATCGAAAATAACCGCGTGCATAATAATCGCCTGTATTGGAGCGAAGCGCTGGTGGTTAACGGCAATATCGACGGCTTTGTGATAAACGGCAACATCGTGTGGAATAACGATAACATTGGCATTGATATTATCGGCTTTGAAGGCAAGGCAGGGGATAACCCCGATGTGGACTGTGCCCGTAACGGCGAGGTTTTCGACAATATCGTCTTTGGTTCAAATACCACGGGTAACGAAGCCTACTGGAGCGGCAACCATAACCCCGAAGGCTGGGACGGCGAACGGCGTGAAAAAAATGCCTTCGGCGGGGAATACGACCGTTGTTGCGGCGGTATTTATGTAGACGGCGGCTGGCATATTGAGATTTTCCATAATTTCGTATTCGATAACGACTTGGGTATAGAGGTGGCGACCGAGCATAAACCGCCGCTGGTAACCAAGGACGTGCATGTGCATGACAATATTATCGCCGGCAGTAACGGCTGGGCAGGATTAATTTTTGGCGGGTATGCAAGCCACCTCGGCTTCACCACGGAATGTACGTTTAAGAATAATATTTTGTATGACAATGAATCCTCTGTTGCCGTGCAAAAAAGCAAGGGAAATGTGCTTAAAAATAATGTAATCGTCGGCGGTTGGGCGGCTTTAGATTTTAACGGCGAAATGCAAGAGAATAACCTGTTCGAAGAAAATTATTGGGAAAATACCAACAATGACGACGAATATTTTGAACAACTAGATGAACTCCCCACCAACCAACGCGATAAACAGGTGAAGGGTAAAAACCTTTTGAAAAATCCTGCAAGCGGCGATTTTACGTTAAGTAACCTGCCCGCAGAAGCAGGGACGCAATGGCGGCCCGATGGTAAGTGGTTAAAGCTATACGCGGAATTTCTAAAGGCGCAGCAAAAAGCCGACGAAGCGGTGGAATATTTGCAAAGCAAGACATTCCCCGCGCCCGCAGATGGTGAAAGCCCTTGCACGCACATCACGCAGTTGTTAAATGACGGCGGTTTTGCGGGCGTAAGCGCAAAACGCTTACTTAAACAGTCCAAGGATAAGTATATGGTACAGCTTGCCGCGCAGTACGGCGAAAATATTTACGCCCAAGCCACTACCAAAGAAGGCGTACACATGGCATGAAAACGGCACTCTATGAGCAAATTCACGAGGATATGCTGCAAAAAATCACCAGCAATCAGTGGAAATCGGGGGGCATGATACCCGCTGAAATGGAGTTGTGCGAAATTTACGGCGTTAGCCGTATCACCGTGCGCAAGGCCATCGAAGAACTGGTGCTGACGGGTGTTTTGGTACGCCAGCGCGGTAAGGGTACGTTTGTACGCGTTACGCATTTGGATAATCAGCTGTCAAAGTTTTACTCATTTAGCGAATCGCTGAAGGTGGCGGGCATTAGCGAAGAAGCCGAAGTGCTTGCCTTTAAGGAGCTTCCCGCTTCTAAACATACGGCAGAAAGGCTGGAAATTTCCGCAGGGGACACGGTGTACGAAGTAATACGCCTGCGCAGCGTAAATGATGTGCCGTATGCGGTAGAGGCTTCGTACCTTCCCAAGGCGCTTTTTAAGGGCATTACGGCAAAAAGCATTGCCGATAACGGGCTGTACAACAGTATGCGCCAGCTGGGTATAGCCCCTGTGCGCGCGCGGGAAACGTTTCGCGCCGCTGCATTGGACGGGCTGGAAGCGCGGTTACTGCAGCAGGATATACACAGCCCCGTAATGCGCATAGAGCGCGTTACGTACAACGGGTCGGTGGTGGTGGAATACTGCACCTCTACTGTGCGGGGCGACTTTTTTACTTATACGGTGGAATTAGGCGGGGGCTGATATCCCCCTAATGATAAGGAGAGATGGATATGGAATGGTTTAGAAATTTTTACGGCGTAGGGCATGAATTTTTTGAAGAAAAAAAGTGCGGTTTTACCGCCTGTGAAATTGCGCACCAGCCACAAATGTGGCGTGATTTGGCAAAAGATTTAAAAGCACAGGAAGAAAAAATTGCCGCGTTTATGGTAAAGCTGGGTGCGCTCAAGGACGTGCGCATAGTGCTAACGGGGGCTGGCAGCTCGGGCTTTGTTGGGCGCGCGGTGGCAGGTTTTGCAGCGCAATTATGCGGCGTGTACGCGGAAGCGATACACACGACAGACATTGTATCCGCACCTGAAATGTACTTTCCTGCAGGAATTCGAGGAAAAAAGACGCTGCTTATTTCCTTTGCGCGTTCGGGCAACAGTCCCGAATCCGTGGGCGCGGTGGAATACGCCCGCAAAATGGTGAAGGACTTATACGAAATTGCCATTGTTTGCGACGGCACAAGTAAGCTTGCAAATGCTTCCCGCGAGACGGACAAGCAGCTCGTACTCGTAATGCCCGAAGGCACAAACGACAAGGGCTTTGCCATGACCAGCAGCGTTTCGTCTATGATGCTGGCGGGCATTGCGGTGCTGTGCGCCGAGCGATACGATGAAATTTGCGCAGAAATCCCCAAAATTGCCGAGGTAGTGGAAAAACGGGGGCAAACCTTCGCCAATTCCGCCAAGGAATACGCTGCGTTTGGTTTTGAGCGCGCATGGTACTTGGGCAGTGGCGCAAACTTTGCGCTGGTGCAAGAAGGCGCGTTAAAAATGATGGAGCTAACCAACGGGCAAGTGGTTTCGGGCTGTAACAGTGCCACGGAGTTCCGCCACGGACCAAAAACGGTGATGAATGACAAAACCCTTACGATTCACTTTATTTCCCCCAATGCGTTTACGCAAAAATACGACGAGGATTTGCTCAAGGAATTATACGAGCAACGCAATGGCAATTGGGTGGTAGCACTGGGCATAACGCATGAAAAAATCGAGCATCATGTATTGGAAATTGAAGCGGGCTTTGCTCATTGTGCAGACATTGCCGTGGGCTTGCAGGGGCTGGTATTTATGCAACTGCTCTCTATGTTTACTTCTCTGCAATTAGGTGTGCCGACGGATAACCCATCCCCGTCGGGGTTGGTAAACCGTGTGGTGCAGGGCGTAACCGTGTACCCGTATAAGGGGGGGGCGTAATGGCGCTGGTATCCTCCTGCGAAATGTTAAAAAAGGCGCAAGGGTTGGGGACGGCGATAGGCGCGTTTAACATCGAAAACATGGAAATGGCGCAAGCCGTGGTGGAAGCCGCCAACGAGGCAGGCTTGCCCATTATCCTGCAAACTACGTCCTCTACGCTAAAGTACGCAACCCCCGCTACCTTTGCGGGTATTGCGGCAGCATTGGCGCGGGATTCGAAGATAGACATTGCCATGCACCTAGACCATGGAAATTCCTATGAATTGGCGATGCAGTGCATCAAAGACGGTTATACCTCGGTGATGTTTGACGGCTCTACCCTTTCCTTGGAAGAAAATATCCGCATCTCCGCTCAGGTGGTACAGGCGGCGGGCAGCGTTCCCGTGGAAGCCGAGTTGGGCAGCGTAGGCGGCAAAGAAGACGACCACGAAGCCGAAAATAATTATACCGACCCTGATGATGCTTTGCGCTTTGTGCGCGAAACAGGCATCGCGTCCCTTGCTATTGCCATTGGCACGGCGCATGGCATTTACAGCGGTACACCTGTGCTGGATATTGAGCGATTAAAAGCCATTCGCCAACGGGTGGATATTCCGCTGGTATTGCATGGTGCTTCGGGTGTGCCTGCCGACGCGGTGCGTACGTGTATTAAGGAGGGCATTTGCAAGGTAAATTTCGCCACGGAATTACGCATCGCCTATAGCGACGGCGTAAAGGAATACCTGCGCGAAAACCCGAAAGCCTATGACCCAAAAGCCTACGGCAAAGCGGGGCGCGCCTTCGTAAAAAAATGCGTACACGAGAAATTTGAAATGCTGCAGGGAGCGTGACCATGAAAAAATATGACGTTTTAACGGCATTTGACGTGTGTGTAGATTTTCTCATGCATTTGGGCACGACCCAACCCGAATTTGGGCAAAAAGAAAAACTCGTAGACGGCTACGGTTTGGAAATGGGCGGCTCTGCGTGTATTTTTGCGTGCCAAACCGCAAAATTGGGGTTAAAAACCACGGGCGTAGGCTCGGTGAGCGACGATAATTTTGGCGCGTTTATGCGGGAATGCCTTTCAACAAGCGGCGTGGACGTTACAAATTTGCGCTTATCAACGGAAAAAACCGCACTCACTTTATGCCTGAACAAAACCAATGGCGACCGCGGCATTCTCACCTACATGGGCGCGATGGATACGGTGCAAGCCGCCTGGATTGAGGCGCTTTTACCCCAAGCGCGCCATTTGCATATTTGCAGCTATTTCCTGTTAAAAAGCCTGCAAGAATCGTACCCCGCGTTGGCAAAAAGAGCGAAGGAACACGGCGTAACCATTAGCCTGGACACAAATTGGGACCCCGAGGAAAAATGGGACGGCGGCGTATTGGAATTGCTGCCCTTCGTAGACGTTTTTCTGCCCAACGAGAACGAGCTGATGTGCATCACGGGGAAAAATAATGTGCAGGACGCCCTTAAATGCGCGGGGGAATATGTACCCATCATCGCCGTAAAATGCGGTGGCGACGGGGCATACGCCTACTGCAAGGGCGATATCATCAAGTGCGAAGCCAAGCCCGTAACCGTAGCCGACACCGTGGGTGCCGGGGACAGCTTTAACGGCGGCTTTATTTACGGGTATTTAAACGGGCTTTCCATGGAAGAATGCCTAAAGGCGGGTACAACCTGCGGGAGCTTAAATGTTTCCCAACACGGCGGTACAGCAGGGCAGCCGACATTGGCAGAAATAAAAAATTATCTATAGGAGTGATACACATGGGCAAGAAATTTACCTTTATTGGTGCGGGTTCACTGGGTTTTACACGGGGTTTGGCGCGAGACATTTTGACATTCCCCGCCTTTGCAGACGC
This sequence comes from Defluviitaleaceae bacterium, assembly GCA_009786535.1. Lineage (GTDB taxonomy): Bacteria > Bacillota > Clostridia > Lachnospirales > WQUN01 > WQRX01. The sequence continues at coordinate 83,128 of WQRX01000013.1, forward strand.
GGAAATCTGCTTGATGGACATTCACGAAGGGCGCTTGGGTTATTCCAAACAAGCCATCGAAAAGCTGATTAAGGCGGGCAATTTCCCCGCGACCGTATCCGCGACCACCGACCGCAAGGAAGCGTTAAAAGGCGCGGACGGCGTACTCATCACCATTTTGCAAGGCGGCGTAGACGTATGGCGCCACGACATCGAAATCCCCAAAAAATATGGGGTGGATATTAACGTAGGCGATACGCGCGGGCCTTCGGGTGTGTTCCGCTTCCTGCGCACCGCCCCTGTAATGTTGGATATTATCCGCGACGTGGAGCAGCTTTGCCCCAACGCCATCGTTCTCAACTACACCAATCCCATGGCAATGCTGTGCGCTTATTTGCAGCGCATGAGCAAGGTCACCGTTTCGGGTCTGTGCCACAGCGTGCAAGGCACGGCGCATATGCTTGCGGAATGGCTTGGCGCAAAAGACGGCGAATACACCTACACCTGCGCGGGCATTAACCACCAAGCCTTTTACCTGGACTTCAAGGTAAACGGCAAGGACGCCTACCCCCAAATGAAGGACACCGTAGCCAACAAGCCCGAAATCCTAAACGCCGAACCCGTGCGCAACGAAATGTTCCTGCAACTGGGTTACTACCCTACGGAATCATCCGGGCACAACTCGGAATACCTGCCATGGTTCCGCAAGCGGCAAGACCTTATCGACAAATACTGCATTCACGGCACTAATTGGAACCCCGGGGAACACGCGTTTATCCTCAAGGAATACCTTAACGCCGACGCAACGTGGGAAGCGAATTTTAAAGAATTCCTTGCCAAAGACGACGTAGACCTGGAGCGCGGCGGCGAATATGCCTCAAACATTTTTAACGCCCTGTTCGGCGACGGCGAACCCTTTGTATACAACGGCAACCAGCTAAACCACGGCATTATCACCAACCTGCCCGACCTCGCCTGCGTAGAAACCCCCGTCCTTGCCAGCCCTGCAGGCTTGCAAAATATCCATGTAGGCAACCTGCCCGACAACCTGGCGACCCTCATTAGCCTGTCCGCCCAAATTGAAAAAATGGCGGTAGATGCGGCAATAGAAGGCGACCCGTGGAAGGTTTTCCAAGCCAACCTGTTTGACCCGCTTAGCGCGGCGGTGCTTTCCATGCAGGAAATCAAGGACATGACGCAGGAAATGCTGGATAAGAATAAGGATTATTTGGGGTATTTTAAGTCGTTGAAGATTTAAGTGATTATTTTATAATTGAAGAAGTATATTGGAAAGGGTACTTAAACCGTACCCAAATACAATATACGGCAAAAGGCTCATCTGTAGCGGCTTGGCGCAGTTTTGCGGGGAAAGGGGGCGAGGGTTAGCGTGTGACGAGAGTACCGTCACTTCATTATAACAGAATGTCGTGGCGGCACTCGTAAAAATATTTTTTCAAAACAGGAACATTTCCCTTTTGGTTATGGCGTTTACGATTGTAGGGGATGTGAGTATCGTTTATACTCTACTCATACCCCTACATATTCTAACGATGTCTGAACAGGAGGGATTTTTTTTTGGAGCAGTACGTTTACGACCACCGCCGCCGAATGTTTGAGGGTACGCACTTTCTGCCCCTCGTCTATCTGATACCCGATATGACAGCGGAACAGCGGGGGTTTGCCGACTTCCCCCGCGACCCTTATATCGTGGCAACGGAAGATGAATGGTTGAAAGTTTACCACAGCAAGCAGTTTCAAATTAAACTACTCGACACTTGGGCGTTGATGATGTGGGCAAGCCTCGGCATTAAAGGCGGGATTGATAATTACTCAATCAATAACCCCATCAACCGCATGGTGTGCGACTTAGGTATGTGGGCATGGCTTTTGAATGAACTTGGGGTAAACATTGACTTCTTGGCGGCGTTCCCCCACGGCGAAGAAATACCGTTCCCCACAATGGACGAAGCCGAGGAATATTGCAATGGATTTGCCAATGCCTTTTGGAATCACCCCTATTTGAAAATGCGTGAAGTATGGGAAATTGTCAAGACTCACCGCGCCCACGGTGATTATTCCGGTATGCCGAGCCACGCAAAAGTGGACTTCTACCGCCACTACTACCACACACGCGCCCAAACAAAGGTAGAGCCGATTGTAAGCGGTCACAACGAGGACGGCGAGGAAATTATCGTCCATGCGCCGTACACGCCGAGCGGGTTTGCGGAAGTGGAAACACGCCTATGGTTTGACGGCTTTTTTGAAGCAGTTAAGCGAGAAAGACCGACAAATTATTGCGCTGTTAGAGCAGGGCTACACGCAGGAGGAAATTGCGGAGCGGTTGGGATATGCCAACCACAGCGGCGTAAACAAGCGGGTGAAAATTATCCGCAAATCAATCCTGTTCCCCGCCGCCGTTTGCTTTACCCCCTACCGTTTTCCTACCGCACTTTTTGGGCGAACGGCGATTTTACTGTGGAATTTCGGCATTGGCTATGGCACAATATTCAGTAGTACAATCATTTTGCGCGTTGCTTTGGCTTGCTGTGATTGACGTAACGATTTTATATTCGTGGTAGTTGCGCCAAAAAAGCGAGATGTAAACTCTGGTTGCGGATGTTCAAGGTTAAGTTGGTGGATTGCAACTGAACGATTGGCGATAATAAAAGCATCAAATCAAAGGAGGTCATCGTCATGATGTTAAATGAAAAAATCCACCGGTTAAGAAAAGGGAAAGGCTTGTCCCAAGAGGAGCTCGCATCACAACTAACCGTTTCCAGACAGGCAATTTCAAAATGGGAACTTGGAGAATCTGTGCCAG
>WQRX01000014.1 GCA_009786535.1 Defluviitaleaceae bacterium
TATGTTTCGCAGTTAGACACTGAATTACTTTTTGCTACACTTAACGGTGATACGTTTACGCATACGGCGTATAGGCGAATGTTTTCAAAATTTGTTAATGCCATGGGTTCTAATGATATCACGGCGCATATTTTTCGTCACAACTTTGCTACCATACTTTATAATGCTGGGGTCGATATTAAATCGGCACAGAATATCCTTGGTCATAGTAGCATTAGCATGACCATGGATATTTATACGCACCTTGACAGTAAAAATAAGTTGGTTGCTGCAAGTAAATTGAACTCTTTTTTATTAGACTAAATTTGACTAAATGACTAAAGTTGACTACGGCAGTTTTATATTTATTAATTTTCGAACATTTATTCCTTTGTGCCGTATTTATTAGATTTTTGCATTGCGCCTTGCATCGAACATGTTTTGTTTTTCGCTTTTTGCTTCTCTCCACTTCGGTTACAAATTCACCGCCGCTTCGATGGCGGCCAGTTAATACTTTAAACATACCGTTGGCCGTGCGGCTTTCGATGCTAAGGATGCTGTCAACCGTGATGCGGTGGTTTAACAGCATTTTCACCTTGTACCCTTCTTTTGTTTCGCCGTTGTCTTCACGCTCAAATACTTCCGGGCTTCCAATCAGCCCTGTGCGGTCATTTAAAACAAACCCCGTTTGATAGCCTTCTTCTTCGGGCATGATGAAGATGCGGCCTTTGGAAATTTTAAAGGTGGTGTTACACTCTCGCACAATTTGGATAATGGCATCCTTGAGCATTGCATCGATGCAACGCCCCTTGGGGTAGGTCAAATCATTCACCAATTCCAATTTGCCAAGTTCAAGCCCGAATTTATCCGTCAAATCTTCCAATATGGCTGAGGCGCGTATGCCTTCGGCGTAGGTTTCGCTTACATGGGTGGTCAGCCATTCGTTCGCGCCGTCACCCACGGTAAATGATGTTACTTTATCAACGCCGTGCCAGCGGGTGTTTACATTTTGTAATGACCCCGCAAATATCGTGCCGATGTCCCCACGGTACCCGGCGTTAATAATTACATGCTTGCTTTTTTTAATGGCGTTGATGCTATTATCGGATAGGTTGTAAATAGAGGCCGAGGCGATGTCGGGTTCTTCGTCATTGTCAAAGGTTACGTCAAACGAAATATCCAAATCATCACTGTTAAACCGAAGCCCCCCGGCAATAATATTGGCTTGCCGAATCCAAAAGTTAGACATCCTCCATGCCCCCGTTCGGAATCCATAAAAACACGGTATCATTAAGGTTATCCCATGTTACACGGTTTTCATTTAATGCTAGGTCGTAGGGGATGATGTTTATTCGCGGCACATCAAGATGCCGTTGATTAAGAAATAAAAGCCGTCCATATACAATTTTTTCCCCTGCCACAATTAATTCATCACCACGGAATAAATCTATGGTGAAAAAATCATGCTTGGCGTTGTACCGCATAAAAAAGGTAAAGGTACGGCCTTCGAGGGTTATGTCAAATTGGTAGGGGATTAATTCCTTTTGAATAGGGATATAGCTGTAATCCGACATATATGCCTCCTACATGGCCATAAGCATTGCCATTTCACCACCCGCAAGACCGCCGCCGCCCCCACTGCTAACAGCTGAAGCAATGCGGCGGTCAGCTTCTTTGTTATTGGCTTGTTTGTTGGTTTGTCGCACTTGTTGTGTACCCGCGTTTTGCGGTGGTGCGGCCTTGGATGCCACAGGTGCGGGTGCGGCCACGCTTACAGTCCCTGCGGTGGCCGTTCGCACTTGTCGTAATTGGATATTAAACTTAAAACCGTTACCCACGGTGGCATCGTGTTCGGTGCTTATGTTCACGATGGCCATTTGCGTAAAAATCACGCGGTTTACATAGGGTACAAGCTGGCGGTTTCTTTGCATTTGACGGATGCGGGATAGGCGGGAAGATGCATCCCCGCCTACCACCACGCCCGAGATTGACAATTCGGCGGGACGGGCTTGCATATGGTCGGCTATGCTTGCGCCGCTTTCCACGGCCTTGTCGGTTACGTCAAATTGGTGTGTGGGTTTATCCGCTTCCACTGCGTCAAGCAGAACGCCGCCCAATACCGCCACGGGCCGAATTGCCATAAAGTCACCTCCGTTTGTTATGCCACGGTCACATTGGGGTATTTCAAGCACAGCGCATACCATGCTTCTTCCCATGCATCTTGGAATATTTCTTTGAACATTTTTTGTAATTCGTCTTTCTTGGTGGTTAAAATTTCGCCGCCGTCACCGCCAAGGGTTAAGTTTTGGATGATAACCTCCACTTTGTTTTCGATGGACGGGGGAATTTTGCTTGCCGTTCCGCCGGATGTATCATTAGATTTGCGGAAATCGTAGCTGTCGGGTTTGGATTCACGGTTGCGGTGGCCGATGGTTTTAAAGGCTTTTTCCAGTACACCAGGTTTATAAGGTTGGGGCTTCGTCAATGAACTGCCCTTTACGTTGTGCATACCCTTTAATGTACTTTTGATGCCGCCTATATCCGGCGTAGGCGCGGGTTTTAACATGCCTAAGCCATTGAGTATTTTTTTCGTTTCATCGGCAGGGGTTACGGATGTACCTTTCGGCAACATAACCAACTCCGGCCCCTTTTCGCCAACAATAGCGGGGCCGCCCACATGGGAGTCCGTTCCTTTCGCCAGCATGGGGATTTGGGGGATATTAAAGCCCAATTCCCTGCCGCCGATGCCAGGTACCCAATTGGGTACACTGATGTTAATTCCGTTGATGCCGCTAATGACGGAATTAATTAAATTAATAATCATGTTGATGGGTGCTTTTAATATCGAACCCAACGTGCTGAAGATGCCCTCAAATACATCACGGACACCCTGCCACGCACGGCCCCAGTCACCTGTGAAAATCCCTGCCACAAAATCAATCAACCCACGGAATATTTGTTTTACACCTTCAAATATACTCATGAAGGTATCTTTTAAAATACCAAGGTGACTCGTGATAAGCCCGAAGGCCGCAGGGAAACGCTCCGACAAAAAGTCGGTTATGGTGCTAACCACACCCACTACAAAATCGCGGATGTTGCCGAATATATTTTTCATGCCTTCCCATAAACCCTGTGCTTTTTCTCGCACCGTGTCCCAATTTCGCCAAAGCAAAACGCCAATGGCAATCAACGCACCAATAGCCACAATAACTAAGCCGATAGGGTTGGCCTTCATTGCTTTATTGATTAACAATATACCGACCTTGAGGGTTTTTAATGTAGCACGCATTTTATTTATCATTCTGATGGCATGACCGATAGCTAGTAACGCGGGACCGATGGCTGCTACTACTAAGCCGATGGTAACTATCATGCTTCGGGTTTCGGGGTTTAATTGACTTAACCAATCCATCATGCGGAAGCCAACATCTAACAGGCCGCCGAAGCGACCCACCAATTCACCGCCCACTTGATTTCCTAATAGGGTGAGGCGATTTCTAAAGGTTTGTATTTGCGCAGCAGTTGTGTTGTATCGTTTTCCAGCCGCTTCTACCAAGGCGGTATTTTCTTCCCATGATACACTGGCAAGGTCAAGGGCATTGCGTAGGGTATCACCCGCACCCGCACCGCGCCGTAAAAGGTCGGTTACGTTTACACCGTTGAAGCCCAACTCGGAAAAAATCTCGTTGGTGTTATACCCGGCTTCGGTTAGGCCGCCCAACCCTTCAATGAAATAGACAATGGCCGAAGCCGCGTCATCTTTGAAAAGTGAAGCAAATTCGTCAACGCTTTTACCCGCAACGGATGCAAAGGTGTCTAAGCGGTCATCCATATTAAAAATGGAATCCTGCATGGTTAGCATTACATTGGTGAAGGCAGTACCACCCGCCTCGGCATTAATGCCCAATGCGGAAAATGCCGCCGCAAAGCCCAATACCTCATGTTCAGCAAGGCCGATTGTATTACCCGCACCCGTAAGCCGCGCCCCCATCCGCATGATGTCGGATTCGGTGGCGGCCATATTGTTGCCCAACCCCACCAAGGTTGCACCCAATTGGTCGAACATTTCTTGGGGCATCTGCATAACCGTAGCAAATTGGGCAAGGTCGGTGGCGGCCTGTTCCGCTGTCATGTTGGTTACGGTACCAAGCATCGCTACGGTTTCAGAAAAGCCTTTGACATTATCCATTTCAATGCCAAGCCGCCCTGCGGCCTGTGCAATGCCGTACATTTCGGTTACGCTGAGGGGTACACCCCCTGTGGTAACCAATTCGTGCATTTGGGAACGCAGATTTTCCAATTCCTCAGATGTGCCGCTGGTTACTTTTTCAACACCCGCCCACGCATCTTCAAGCTGTACAAAGTTTCGTACACCCAACGCGCCGATACCCGCCAATGGCAAGGTAACACCCAGCGTCATGGTTTGGCCTAAATTCTTAAATTTATCGCCAATGCGGTCAAGGGCACTCCAATCAAAGGTGGTGAGGCTTTTCATTTCACGGTTGAGGTCGGCTTGTTGGATTTGTAAATCCATCAATTGATTTTCAAGCCGCCGCGCCGCTTCGGAATTTTCACCAAATTGTTGCCGAGCTTCAGCCAAGGCACTTTGGGTAGATGTAATTTCCCGTTCAAGAAGGGCAGTTTTGTTTGTTACCAAATCAATACGGCGTTGTTTACGTTCCATCGAAGTGGTAAATGAATCGGAATTTCGCTCCCATAGGGTGAAACTTTTATCAAGCCCGGACATTTGGGTTTCAAATGATGCACCCATCTGCCCTGCGGTTTGCCCAATGGCCGCTATACTTCGTTTGGTATCATCTGCTTTTCGGTCAAGGTCTGCCAACCCTCTAGCGGCGGATGCACCATCGAAGCCTATCTGCATAAATAGGTCTCTTACTGCGTCAGACACGCTTACCGCCGCCTTTCGTTGGCTTCATCGCCTTTTTTACTTTTTCGCGGTATAAATCCAAGGCGGCATCCGCTTCCATGAAAGTTTCTTCGTCCATTGCGAAAACTTCCGATGGGGGGATGCCGCCGTCATATACCAGCCGCCAAAAAGCAAAATTATCCGTTGCTCGTTTCTTGATTTGTCGTTGGTTCAGACTTGGTGACGAGAAATGACTCCACCTCGCCCACCAACTCCATACCCGCACTCATGTCATCATCGAAGGTGTCTAATGTGACTTTGGGCGAAACAACGCAATGCTTGAAAAGTTCCGCAATATACGGAGTACGCATCAACACACCGCTTTTGTTGGTGTGGCGGTCATTGATTTCAAGGTAAAATTTAAAGGGGATTTTTTGCAACGTGTAGGTCACGCCGCCAACTTCTACGGTTTTTTGTTTTAATGTGTTTTCCATTTTTAATTCCTCCAGTTTTTAATGAAATAAAAAAAGACCCTTTAAATAGGGTTTTAAATTTGGGTTAAATTTGGGTTAAATTTCAAAATCCAAGTCGGCTACGAAGATTTGAAATTCGCGTTCGGTGATTTCTTTACCTGCCTCGTAGTTTGGCGGTCTGCGTACTCTGCCTTCGGATGCCGCCCAACGCATACCGCCTTCTTCGTTGGCATCCACAACGGATACATCAATAATAGCATTACGCCCGCGCCGTTTTGCCAGCCGATAAAGATACGCTACCGAAGGCGAGGTATTTTCAAGGGTCACAGTTACCGTACCCGACCGATTGTTTGATTCAGCCATTGCAACTTCGCCTTTTGACCCTATATATTCGGTGAAGCTGTCTTCGGCGCGTTCTACGGTTATCCATGTGCCATCGGCAACGCCTGTAATGACTTGGCCGCCAACCACAAGATTAACCGCTCCGGGGTCATACGTTCTAATGGGTGCATGTTCCATTTATGCCACTCCCTTCCTAGTATTGAAAAATACCGCTGACAGTACCCGTATGAATGGCACCAGCAAGGGTTACCGTCCATGAGAGCCCATTGTACACGCGGTTGGCTACGTCATTAACAGACACTTCATCACGCCGCAGGGCTTCGATGTTGTACACAAAGTTACCGTCATCGTCCACTTTCACGATGCCATTTTTTCCCGCACGTTTAATTACCTTTTGCACCACCGAGATAAGCATGGCAATACCACGACCGTCATAGGGGATTTTCTTCGTGTTTACGGCTAAGAACGCGGCTTCTTCTTCCATCCGCACCTTCATCCAATGCCCCGCCATGACAATGTCAATGTACTCGCCTGTGGTGACGGTGCCTTCACTGGTTTGTAAAACCCCCATATTTTCAATATAGGTGAAGCCGCCGTTTGCATGTAGTGCGGCAAGGTCGGTTGCGCGGATTTCGGAAGCGTTTACACCGCGTACACCTTTAAACTTGAAGGTTAGGCTACCGGGGTTGTTGGTTGCGGCTGTTGCGATTAAGCCTTCGGCCACCAATGCTTCGGGGTCTTCGTGGTACATGCAAATGGTATTTTCAAATTGCAGGGTGTTGACGAGGGTTAAATCTTGGGTGGTTACCCAATAGGTTTTTATTTTTGCCTCCGCCCACCCTGCCAATGCCCGCACAACGGCGTTGCTGTTTTCGGTGCATGTGAGGTAGTACCAGTCGTTGTTTACCTCCACCACTTCATTGATTACGGCTTGCAACAATGCGGGTACATCGTCCCCATCTTCGGGTAAAATTGAAAATATGGCAATTTGCGGGGGTGCGGGGTTTTGCCCAAAGATACGCAATGCCATTTGGTATTCCTTTGTGCCGATATTAAACTCACTCGCCACTTCGGAAATGCTGTTAAATTTGGTATACGGCGCGTCTTTGGTTGTTCCCAAAATTAACGGAAGGCCGAAGCCGCGTTGGGTGATTGCCCGTGTCAACTTGGAAATGTTGACGATAAAAGGGGGAATCATCATTTTATCTGCTCCTTTCTGCGGTTAATTAGTGGTTGCGTTGCCTGTGAGGGTGTAACTTTCCACCCCTTCTATGCGTTTGGCAACGCTACGCGCCGCACGAATACGCACATCAAAACCGTACCGCCGCTCGTAATCATCTACGATTTGCGTTGTACGGTCAGTAATATTACCTACATTGATAGGGATAATATTTTTCCCTGCCAAGTAGTGATACCCAACATGCCGAAACCAGTCTGCGGCATCAATGGCTTTATCGCGGGATTCGTCTTCGTCCATGCTGTAGGCATTTACAGACAAAGTGAAGTGCTGTTGTTCTTTGCGTACCACCATTACATCTTCTGTGAAATTCGGATTTGTTGATGGAATGGGTACATCTACGAGGCTGTGCCTCGTGTTTTCTTGTGGGGTGATTATTTTGTACGATAAATAGGGATAGTTTGGCTTGCGGCCAGCGGTGTCGGTGGGTACAACAGGAATGCCCATGTGGGCATTGAGTCCCTTGACGATGTCATTCTTTTGTTGGCGCATTTTGAATTTTCCCCGCCCTTCGTGCCAAATAGGTACGCAAGCCATGTGCATAGTCGGAGTGGTCAATTTGGCTTGATACCGTGTAGGGGTTGCCCTTCCATATGGCGGATGCACCCATCGCCAGTGCTTCGTGGATATAAATTTTAATATCCTCGGTGGTGTATGTGCCGCCTTCGCCGTAATTCAAACCGTACCCGCTAATGTCGCGGCGCGTAATATTAAACGCGGCGGCGTTGACCGTGCGTTCTTGGGTAGTGGGTTTCCACTCGCCGCCATTATCATGGTCATAGAATCCACCCGTTTCTTCAATGACTTGCATGGGTTTGGCCAGTTCGCCTACTAATTCGCGGAAATCAAATTCCATTACACTTTCACCACCCTGTATGTGATTGCTTGCCGTAACCGTCCGCTGTCAATAAGTGGGTTACTGCTACCCTTCGCCCCTTTGGTGGCAAAACTGTTTGGCGGGTCACTTAACGTAGTCATGTACGGCCGCACCCCATCCACCATGTATTCACCCATAAAAATAAAGAAGCTATCCAACGTCATGCCGCCTTTAAGGACACTTTTTAATCCACGCGCTGCGCGTTGGGCATAGGCTTCTTTGTTGGAATCAAAACTACCGCGAATAAATGCCCGTTCGGGGATATTCACCTCGGTTGCCAACCAATACATAAATTCAAGCTGATTTGCACCTTTGTTGCGTACAAGAAACAATGTACCTTCTTGGGAACGCAAGGGAAAAAGGTCATTAAATTGTCGGGGGGATTTACCCCGCGCCCGTTTGTTAAGGGGGACGGCCAGCCGCTTTGCATTACGGGGGCGAATATTTGCACCAAACTCATTCACGTTGGCTATCATCAGCAAGTGGGAATCATCACTGCCGAATACGCCAATGTGAATTTCCGTCCGATTTAATTCTTCAATGATTCCCACCAAATCGGGCAGTCGGTTGTTGTCGCGTACAACTTTAAAAGACATGTTAGAACCTCACTTTGCACCAAGGATATATCAGCGTTTTTATGTCATTGGGCAAACCTTCGATGTCGTGATAAGTGATGCTAAGGTCGGAAATGCTTTTGCTTTTAATCGTTGAATCGCGGGTGCTGCAGGTCAGCATTTTATCTACGGCCATGCGGATGGGCAGAGGCGCGTCTTCTAACTCCACATCTTGAAAGTTACTCGTAAACGCTTTTATTGCCTCGTAGTACCCTTGCTTAATTTCATCCGGAGTTAGATTCATTCCCGTTGTTTCCTTCGGGGGCATCGTTGCCACCACCTTCGGGGGTTACATTACCATCACCGGCAGGGTTTCCATTTTCATCGCCGCCCGTATTTTCGTTGGCATTTTCATCATCGGAAGACGAATCATTCGGCACGTCATCTTCGGCGGCGGCCATGTGTTCAAGGATTTTGGCGCGGTATTCGTCCGCGTTTTTCAACCCCGCAAAGTCGATGCCGTTTTCTTTGGCATAATTTTTTAAATTAGCCGATTTCATTTTTGCAATATCGTCTGCGGTGACAGTGGTTTCTGCTTTTTCGGCTTCGGTTTTAACGGCCTCGGCCTTTGCTTTTTCTTCGGCAAGCCTACGCCGTATGCGTTGGTGTGTCGATAAACTCATAATGTTACTCCCTTCTTATACCCGCGATTCGGCATTACTGAGGTTTTCAGAGCCGATGCGGAAAATAAATTTAACAATGCGGATGGCCTTGGGTTCATAGACGCGTTCCCAATTCGTGCCATCTTTTAATTCAGCGCGGGTGGAAAATTCATCTTCCACGGAATTTTCCGTAAACTTCACACCACGGGGATGCAAAATAATTATGCGGCGATTAACCAAATAATCTTCACCCGCATGGGAAGTGGAGTCCCTATCCAATTCGGTTTCCAAAATGCGCGGATGAGAACCGTTGCCCATTGCAATCGCTCCCGAACCGAAAATGTGCATCGCACCTGTTTTGGTTGTCGTGTCGTAATACATGGCATCATCTACAACGACACGCTTACCCATGAAATAAGGCACACGGGGGCTTTGTTCATATTCCTGCACATATTCAATTAATTTGCGTTTGGCAAGATACGCTTCTACTGCGGAGTGCATCAACACCGCTGTGAGTAAGTTTTTAGCATCTCCCATTTTTTGCCCTGCATCAATAAATGATTCGCCCGTAAGAAGTCCATCATCACCGAGCAATGCAGAAATATCATGCACTTTGTCTGCCATGGTGGTTGCGGCAAAAATGCCGTCTAAGACGGCAAGCAAACGCGCCTGTATGATGCGTTGCCAGTAGGTTGACACCAAATCACCAATTGCCGCCATGGGGTCTGCCCCGGAAAGTAACGCGGTTAATGCATCTGCACCCCACATGTTACCGAACATTTGCTTGCGGGCTACGTCTTTGTTGGCGTTGATGTTTTTGGGGTCGTAGAAACCACCCTGTTTTACAGTTTCTTCTTCACCCTGTAAATCTTCCCAAAACGGCATGTTGGCGAGAGTGTTGGGGCCGCTTGCCAACATGTCAAATTCGGAATTGTTCACCACGATGCCCGATTGGACTACTGCAGAAAGTTCCATGGTACGTCGAATTACATAAGGCGTAAATATTTCGGGCTGGATTACATGTTGCAATGTTGTAATACCCATTCAAATCATCCCTTCTTATTGGCCTGCGGCGGCCTTTAATTTGTGATACAGTTCGGGGTTGTCCCGTAATAACTGCCCTTGCTTGGTTAAGTTAAAGGTTTCCTTTTTAAAAGGATTATCCTTGTACTCATCGGGGTTGGATTTCGACCCGCCGTAGGGTTCGCGGCCTTCAAGGTTGGGGGCGAATAAATAAGCGTCCGATTTTTTCAACACCTCCACTTGTGCCGCCAGTCCTGATACGGCATCACCTTCCATGCGGATTTCGCTCATATTCAACAGATCCATTACCGCTTTTGGGTTTCTTGCCCCGTCTTTTGCGAGAGTCAACACCACTGCACTTTCCAGCTTAAATGCGGCAAGGTCGGCGGCGGATTTAGCGGCAAGGGTTTTGTTTTCGGTAATGGCCGCGTCTAATTTTTCTTGCAAGCCCGCAGAATCGCCCGTAATTTTTTGCAACCCTTTGAGCTGCTCATCCCGTTGTTTCACCGTGTCGGTTAGCTGTACCCGTTCCATTTCGGATTCGGCCAATTTCGCCTTGGGGACATACCCTTCCAACGCGGTTGTGTGCAGGGTCAGCACGTTGTCGGCCTGTTCCTCGGTTAAGCCGTGTTTTAACAATTCTTCTTTTAACATGGGTTTCTTCCTTTCTTGTTGGTTTCATATTTAATTGTGATACTGCCGTGTTAAATGTCTGCCATGGTGAAAATGTGCGGGTTGTCGATTATGGCTTCATAAATGCCCGTGGATAATAAGGAAATGCTGTGTTCGTCACTATTTAAATCTCGTAAATCAAAACGGCAACAAATCCCATGCAACATTTCACGTATAAATGTTTCGTTTATATTGTGTTGGGGAAATCGGTTGGCTATTTTAATCACTTCGCCGTCAAAATCAATGTTCCCATACAATTCGGCATTTGCACCCGCAATTTCTTCTTGCCGTTTGATGTCATAATTTTTGAGACCGATTTTTACGTTATTTATGGGTTTGGATGTTTTTTTACCCATGCTATCCTCCTTTTTTGCAATCAAAAAAGACTGCGCGGATACGCAATCTTTATGATTAAATATTTGCATTTAATGTTTACGCGGGGGCGAGGGTACTTGCACCGTCTTTTCGTTTTTGTCGCTCTTGCCCTAACAACCATTTAATGCGCGATACAGCTTCATCATTGGTTGACCAGTGCATATATGGTGGATATGCCCCAACCTCATTGCGGTATTCTTCTACAATACCCTTGGCATCGGGATTTTTAAGAAGTTTCGCTACTTCTCTGTGCGTATAATCGGGTAACATACAATCAACCTCCCAGCATGTTATGAACGGAATTTAATAATGAAGGAAATTCCTCTGCTATCAATTTATATGCGGCGGCGTTCCTTGTTACAGCCGCGAACACATCGGCAAACACTTCTGCCTCCACCTTTCCGGGTTCACTCCAATAATTTGCATCATGGTGAAACGCCCCGGATAATTCACCCCTTGATAATGCGCTAAACAAGTCACTAACAGACATGTTGTAATATACATCATCATCGTCCAACATACCTTCAAATCGCGTTCGGTCTTGGTTAAACAAGCCCTGTGCATCATTCAATGAGTCAATAAATTGGCGGTTTGCATGGCTTTGTATGACTTCACGGTCTATTTTGTGACCGATTTCATGTGCAATTGATTCTAAGGGGTCATACTCGCCAAACGCAGGGTGGCTTGGATTGATGAATATAGTACCATTTTCGCCTTGAAAATTCAACGCACTCCGCATTTCATTATCAATAACAAAAGTGCCTTCATGTAAATGCGGTTCATAATGCGCCCGTATATGTTCGGGTAAATGTGCCGCGTCTTCACGCATGGCGGCCAGCGTATCATCTAGGGAAAATACCTCCCCATCCGCACCGTCTGCATCACCCGTTATATCGGGTATATCCATATTGTCACCCCCGCTTGTTTCGTTTGCTAAGTCTACCACAAAAAAGCATCGGCAGTTAATATCTTCTGCCGCTACCCCTATCATGGCAGGGCCGAAACCGCTTGCACCGCTTGGTAATAAAAAATTATTATTATAAGGTACGCTAACATTGTGCATGGCAACGTGGGTTTTACGCACCCGTTCGTCTATACTGGTTATCCATGTTTTTACCATGTTTATGCCCGTCACGCGGTCTAGGCGGTCTTTTCGGGCTTCAGCAAAAACACGGTAGCATTCGGTGCGTACAATGCGGATGGCGTTTACCGTGTCACGACCCAACGATTCATTTAACCGTTGTGCCATTTGCGAGTAACTTTCATCTTCGCGCAATCCTTGGTTAATGGTTTCACGGATTTTTAAAACTGCGGTGTCGCGGTGCATGTTCATCCGCTCAGTCCATGCCAACCCCGATATATCGTTGGTTAAAGCACGGTCAAGTTCCTCTTGGCGAATGATGCCGTGCAGGGCATTTTGCCCCCATGCGCGGGTGACAATTTCACTGGTACCCGTGAAGCCGCTTGTATATGCCATGTTTACGGCGTTGGCGATGACGCGGGTATTTTCTTTGTAAAGGCTAACATTTATGCCGCGCAGCGCATCGTTCATACGCCCCTGCCGTCCATATTGTGCCATGGTGTCACGGGTGAGTACGCCGTTGGTTTCGTACCGCTCAAATAGGTTGCCCATGTGCCGTTTGTAATCCAATAAGGTTACAGCGTAATTACGCACAATATTTTGTTCCGCTTGGGCAACCCTGTTTTCAAAGGCATTAAACATACCCAATTGTTCATCACGGTGGTTACTCATGGATATTTACCTTTGATAAATCAATCACGCTTTCAGCCAGTGCCTTGCGTTGGGCAATCAATTTTGTGTATTCATCCCCCGGCGTTTCAATCATGGGGTGCAAGGCAACAATGGTTTCATCGGAAATCATATCGCGGGAATCCTTGAGGGTTTTTACAATTTCGCTTACATTTTGCACCATGTTTTTACGGAAGGTGACGCTAACGGTTTGGCTGTCATAACTTCGGTTGTATTCCATGTTGATGTATTGGGTGGTAAACCAAATCATCCGTTTTACCGCCCTGCGGAATTTCCGCTCCATCATGGAAGCCTTCAAATCAAGCAAGGTGTATAAAAATTCCAAGGATATACCCGAAGGGGAATTGCCGAAGTTATCGGATTTTGTATTGACCCCCTGCCCAAACATGAAAATATTGTCTTCCAATCGGTCAAGTAATGCGGCCTTCGCCTCCACGGGGATATTAAATTCCAATTTATCAACGCCGCTATCATTACCCGGACGCACCTTTATGGTTTTAAAGTGCCGTAAATTATGCCGAAACTCCGCGAGGTTCGTGCCTTCGTACCCGCGCAGAATCGTTACTAATTCTTGAATTTCCGCAACATTATTAGCAAAATCGGAAATTCCCCGGTCATATTCATCAATGAGGGTTTTAGTTACGGATAAATCCCCCGCCCGCATTGAATTGTTGGGAAATTCGATAAATGGTATCTTACCCCAACCACGCCCGGTTCCCTTTTGGGCGAAATGCGGCGCAGGGTTGGCACTCTCACCCCCGTCCAATTCAAACCCACCCGAATTATTTTCAATGAAAACGGTCACCGTTTCCCGCGTCCACCATTCGGCACGGTACCGAGGTTTACCTTCAACACTAACGATATAATAATGAAGGACTCCTCCAAGGCTTTGTTTATGGTCGCTGTCATAAACGGGGATTACTTCTTCAGCGGGGATGATTACATATTTATAATGGCCGTTTTTATCAATGTAGATATGCAACCATTCCAACCCTTTGTTGCTGGCGTTGGTGGCTACATCGGCCACGGTATCATCCCAAACCTCACCCAATAAAAGGTCAATCTTTTTGGAAAATTCCTCGCTGGCTTCTGCTTTGGCATTATCTACGGCAAAAACCATGGGTTTGCCCACAAGGTATGAAACCTTTTGGTCTACCAATAATTTGTGCCAGTTATTAACCAGTTTGTGGTTTTCCTTGGTATCATCTTCGATTTGGCGGCCTTGGGCATCGAAGTAAAACATTTTACGGTTGATGATGTCACTCTCGTTATTATAATAACGAATGCCCTCAGCCATGCCCGCCGTATCATGCGCGGCTATCATTTCAAACAGGGTTTCGGAATCCATCTGCATGTTGTTGTCCGCCAAACGTGTGCGGATATCGTCCATAATGCCCATATTTCACCTCACATGAGAAATTCAAGTTCCGCGCCTTCGCCAATGTTTTCGGCAATGCCCGTCAGCGCATCGGGAACGTCATCGAATTTATTTCCACCCTTTGCCTTGTACTTCATAATGGCTTTATAAAGTTCCGGCCAACGGTTGTGCCAATTTACGGGGAAGTACACATTTTTCATTACATTGGTGGCGTTTGATAAAATCCGCGCCTGTTTATTTTGCGATTGATAAAACTGGTGGATGACAACGCTTTTGGTGCGGTAGGTTTCCCACAGGATGCGTTCCACGTTTCGCCCAAAACCGCGCCCACCATTGTTACTTTCGATAATGGCATCATTGACACTATCTTCATACAGCATCTTTGCCAGTTCGGGTTCGGTTACTTCCATGGGTTCTGCGCTGTACAGGGCATTGATGATATATGCTTCGCCGTCAAATTCCACGGCATTAAAAGAACACAGAAAATCTTTTCCTGTGTTTGCGGTGTCGGTATAATTAAAAATACGGGTATACAGGGGCTTGCCCCGTTCATCCTTCGGCAGTTCGGTGTAGGTTTTTATGGTGGTATATAATTTGCCCTGTACGTCCACAGGCTCTTGTTGATAGTTCGCTTCGTGGATGTCGGGTGAGGCCATGCGCTTCTTTTTTAAATAGCTTTTAAAACTCATAAGTGATGGGCAAAGCATTATTTTATTCGCTTCATCCAAACACGCCTTCATTTTTAATTCGTACCAATCAGCGGCATCTTCACTATCTTGCAAGCGTCCGCACAGGTCTTTGGTTGACCACCGCGTCATATTGATTATTTGTATGCCGCCCTCTTCGATGCGGGAAAGGAAAGTGTCCGTGTACCAAAGCCATTGTTTTTCCAAGGCGTTATCGTTGTAAGCTTCCTCGGCGTTTTTCACGGGGTCATCTATGATGCCGATTTTACAACCAATGCCCGTAATCGTACCGCCGAAGCCTGTACCAAGATAATTGAAATATGAACCTTCCAATGCCCATATTTGTTTTGCACCGTCACCGTCTTTGATGTGGGTGGACGGAAACACATCATTAAATATTACCCAGTTCTTATCTATTTTGGTTGCATCAATGCCATCACGCACAGCGGCAGAAAACCGGGTTGCCAATGTATCGTTATATGAAACGGTTATTACGCTATTTTCGCGGTTCTTACCAAACACCCACTGGGCAAACATGGCGAGGGTATAGGATTTCCCATGCCGTGGCGGGATATTGAGCATCATATTTTTACATATGAGATACTCTTCATCATCACCAAATAATGCATCTATTTCTTCGGGTGTATATATTTTCCACGGTTCATCTGCGTTAAATTTTCTTATGCGGCCTTCGTACAAGGCTTGTAAGGTGTCCGCGATTTCCTTCAAATGGGGTCGGTCATCCTTATAAAATTTGGGGTTCATCAATTTGCAAAAATCCCAAAAATAAGAACGAGCCGCTTCGTATTTATCAGCGGCTTTTCCTGTGGTGGTTTGTTTAAACTCGGTAAAAAGATTTTTATTCATGGAAAAACCGCTCCTTTGAAAGTATGCGTACATCCATGATATGCCGCTGTTTTAATGATTCGGCACAGGGGGCAAAATTAAGCCCGCGGATTTTACGCTTATTTTCACGGTAGTAGGCAGTACGGTTTTTATTGGCGGCCTTGCGCCGCTCCACTTCATCTTTATAATGCGGTAAGCCGTTAAAATATGCGGATATGCTACGAACGGAAACCCCAACCGCTTCACTAATGGCAACAATAGTTTTACCTTCGCCAAAGAAAAGAACCTCTGCGCGGTGTTTCCAATTTGCGTTCATGGCTAACCACCTTTTGAAAAATGAATGCTATCGTTTAATAAATTGTAAATATCGTTTAATACCGCTAATTGCTCTTTGTGCCGTATTTCATCTTGGCATTCCTTTTTGTACGCGACAAACTTGTCGTAGATGAAGGATTTTATACATAACGTGGCACTTATGCCGCCGAGCAATGCGAGAATTGCATAAATAATGATGGGCATTTCATCTACTCCTTTACGGGTGGACTTCCTATTGATGTGTGTGACTGTGTAATATTAATTTTAATCACGGAAAAAACGCTCCTTGCTCAATATTTTAACTGCCGTTATATGTTCCAGTTTCATTGTTTTCTTGGTTGCTTTAAGATGGTCGTCAGCACGGCGTTGTTGTTGCCATAAACGCCAATATTCTTTTCGCTTTGCCTTGTTAGCTTGCTTACGCTTTTCTACTTCTGCTTTATAATTGGGTAGCGTATTAAAATGTTTTGATACACTCCGAACAGAGATGCCAAGCAAACCACTTACTTCATTAATCTTTTTACCCTCAACAAAAAAAGAGCCTCTGCCCGTTCCTTCCAATCGCTCTGGTTCACGCAAAACCCTCCGTTCGGTACTTAAAAATAGTGAGTAAGTATAATTTGAAGCCTAAAACATTACATAACAAGGCATAAAGCCTATAAATAAAGGATTTGTTGCAAATCCAAAAAACAATAGATACACTTCCTATTTTTGTGGACTTATTTTTGGGCGTACGAAGGCTACGGACAAGATGCCGCGCACGGCTTCGTTTTTACGGTATTTAAATAGCATTTAAAAAATGCCCAAAATTGTGAGTAGTAGCAAATCCCCTGTTTATCACAAAACCGCTCTAAGCCCTTTATTTTAGCCTTAGAATGGATTTCTCGTTTTCTTCATATAACAACATAAATATCAATCATTTTTACAGAATTTTTTCTCTTAGGTATATGGGTAGGTATATTTGAGTTTTAATTTTGGAAAGTAAAAAAGATACCCACGCTTGGATACCTTTTTTACTTTTCAAAATGTCATTGCATTGGACAGCTTAGCGATTTCATTGTGCTTTGTTTCGGGCAAAACATGGGTATATAGGTCAGCAGTCATGTTTATTTTACTGTGCCCTAATAACTCCTGCATAACTTTTATTGGTATGCCTTGTTCAAGTCCACGAGTAGCAAATGTATGACGTAGCCCATGAATTGTTAAATCGCTTATGGTCGCATCACGAAGAATACACTTGAAAACATGTACTGTATCTGCCTGTGTGCGCATGTTGCCGTTTTTATTTTTGAACACAATCTGGTTTTCACTGCTTGCATAGCGCAAATCAACTTCTGATTCAAATATTAATGCTCCATCTTTAGTGATGATGTTATCAACGTTACACCCAAGAACGCTCGCAAGTTTATTCGCAGTATCCTTGCTAAGTGTTTTTAAGCCATTATCATAAGCACTGTATCTTGCAATAGGAATACCCACTGCCATTGTCACTTGTTTTTGTGATAATCCCTTTGCATTGCGGATATTTTTAATCGCAGCAATGTTAATTTCTTTCAAATGGTAAGTTTTATCCTCTTGCATTGATTTAATCGTAGCTAATAAATCCTTGGCAATTGGAAGCAGTGGTATTTTTCGATTACTTGTTTTTGTTTTAGGTGGGCCGACTATGCACTGTCGCGTTGCGTCTTGCATATCAGGGTCTTTGGCAAATGAAGCAGTTTTATTTATGGTTATGGTGTTTTCGTGCCAATTTACATCATTCCACGTAAGCGCAATTGCTTCGCCAATTCTCATACCCGTTGCAAGCATCAATAAAAATATTTCGCTCCCCTCATGGTTTTTGGCAGCATTGATGAATTTTTTTGTTCATCAACAGTCAATACTTTAGATGCTTTCTTTTCTACTTTTGGACGCACAACCCCCAACGCAACATTCTTAACAACAAGGGAATTTTTTACTGCTTGGTCTAATGAATGACTAAAGGCGTTGTAAGCGTATTTTACCATGTACACGCTACCACCATTATTAGCGATTTCGTTAAGGCACTTTTGCACCATATCGTTGCGCAAGTCCTTTAGTTTAACGTCACCAACATGTGGGCGTATGTGTAAGCGCAGTACAATTTCATAAACTTGATAACTGGTTGGGCGCAGAATTGGTTTCTTATATTCTTTCATCCAAACATCAAGCCATTGGTTTACAGTCATTTTTGACGGGTCAATGAACATGTCATTATTTACATCGTTTACCGCTGCCGTTAGCTTCTCCTGCACTTCCTTGCGGGTTTTACCGTAGAACGCCCTACGCTTCTGCTTTCCATCGGCATCTTTACCAATCGTAAGCCGCGCCCACCATGTTCCATCGGGCCGCTTGCTAATAGAGCCTTCACCTTGACCACGCTTAGCCATTAGAATCCCTCACTTTTATTGATATAGTTTCGTATTCTTCCTCATCTTCCAATACTCGGTTATTCCAAATGTCTGCCGCCTCGTTGATAGCTTGCTCCATTGTGAATGTTACGTCTTTCTTCCCCTTGTAAAACATATAGCGGCCTGTAATTATGCGGCTTGTACCAACATGGCACTTGGGGCATTCGATTTTCACCCCAGGCTTGAAATATGTCTTTACACCTTTAAACGCTGCGTTTGTTCCGCAAAAAGGACACTTTTTTATGCGCTTCCATTCGGGAATCTCAATTGTTATATATTCATCATCCATTACTTCGCCTCCTTCGATTTTAGAAAGAGGAGCAACCCACTCAGCGGAGGCGTTGCCCCTACTGCTTGGTTATTGCCATTTATCGGAGTTTACTGCATTGGTGTAGTGCGCATCCGTTTCTAGTGCGCAGTTGTAAAGCAGGGTGAGGATATACTGCCGCTTCTTGGTGATGCGCTCTGTAACCCCCTTGAATTGGTCTATGGCGTGTTCTACGTCGCTGTAGGTGAGTTTGAGAAGTTGGCTTTTTACCAACGCCCTTGGTTTGCCCTCGCCGCCGATGCGGACGGTCGCGCCCACGCTCATGATTGCATCAAGCATGATGGCTATAAACTCGTCCACCAGTTGCATGTCATACGGTCTTGATTGGGCTAGGTCGTTGTAACCGACATTCTCCTTGAGAAGCAAGGTATAGCCACGCAATTCGCTTTCCAGCAACTTGTCGGCTTCGTCCTTGCTTAGCATGGAGAACGCCCCACGATGCGGTTCTGTCGCGTCCTGTCCGTCCTGTGTTGGTGTTGACTGACTAGACATGACTGGATTATGAATAATATTGTTATATATATCTTTGTTATGATTAGGTCGGAGTTTCTCCGTGTCTTGAATCGGAGTTTCTCCGAATCAGCCTGTTATCAGCATTTGTGGCACTTTCACCAATCCCGTGTAAAGTGTCTGCCAATGCTAATAGGTAAATACAGTTGGGGCGGTTTTGCCCCTGTCGTTGTTCTTCCAGCAGGCTATGCGCCATTAAATCCCGCATAGCTTTGGTTACAGGCTTATCAGAAAGCCCCAAGATGGCTTGCATGTCCTCGCGCTTGAAGTAGAGGTAAACCTCGTCCTTCTCATCGTACCAGCCGTTTTTGATGCTTAATCTCGTGCCGATTGCGCAAGAGTGCGTATAGCACCCTCGCGTCATTCGACAAGTTGGCAAGTTCTGCATCAAACAGAAACTTAGGAAGCTGATAAAACGCGCTTGTGACAATGTTCTGGCGGGTGTAGCGTTGGCGGTTATCCATGCTTCACCGCCCTTGCCTTATTTGCTTCCTGCGCTGCTATAATCCGCTCACACAGACTGTTGAGCGGCAAGGTGTATTTGAAATCCCAACTACCAACCAGTACGGATTCATCTTCGGTTAAACTGTTTCGCCATCCCTGTGTTTCGGGGTCGGTGGTTTCCCTCCAAAAACAGTCGGAAAGTTCCCTGTGGCGGGCTTTGGTGATGTTTCTGCTCATGCCGTCACCGCCTTGCCGTGACTTTCTATCCATGAAACAGCACTTTCAAGCGTTTCAAGTTCCATGTCTGTGTCGTGAGGGCTACACAGGTAGGCGTATTCCATGTTATCAGGGTGTAGGACGGTTATCTTGAAACCGTGTTCCTGTGTTTCCTTGGCGTTGTTCTTGAAAACACCCCAACCTTTGAGGGTTTTAATCTTCTTCATACCTAAAACCCCCTAACCGCTATGCGCTTGCTGTCGGAGCCTATGACCCTCTCCAGCTTTTCAGCTAGAGAGGACATATTTTCATGCTCCAGTTTGTGAAACGCTAAATATTGCAGGTCGGGGTGGCACATTATTCCCTTGCTGTTTTCACGACGCTTTACCACCATGTTAAACATCCAGCGGAGTTCCGTTTTGGTTAAAGTAATCACAGCCGCACCCCCCCCTAATCTATTAGGTCTTGGCCTTCGTTCGCCAGCAGGAAGTCGATAAACGCTTCCTTGCGCACTAAAATGCGCTTGCCAACGGTGAAAGAGGGGCACTTGTGGCTGTTAAGCACTTCGTAAGTCTTGGCTTCGCTTAGCCCAAGAATGGCACGGCAGTGCTTGGCTTGCAAAATGTCGGGGTAGTCCTCAAAGGCTTTATAGGTCTTTACGGCTACCTCGGGTACATACTGCTCGGGTTCTTCGCGCTCTACCCGTGGGGGTGGCTGTAGCACGGCTACTACGGCTTTGACAATGTCCTCTAGGGCGAAGCCGTTGGGGGTGGGGATTGCTTGCGTTGTTGTCATGATGTTTCCTCCTTAAATTTGGTTTGACAACCAAGCCGAAGGAGGCGTATACTGAATCCGCACACGCTTCGGCTGGTGTCGCTTATAGAAATCACTCGCATTCTTTCGACGGAATGGGCGAGTGTTTTTCTTTTTAAGCGGCTACCGCAACACGGCGTACTGTGTTGTGCGGAAGGTAAGCGGCGGGTTTGTTATCGTTGAAGCGGATTGCAAGCCAACCGGTGGCTTGACCATCGCCTTGCTCAATGGCGGTGATTTGTTTTTGGGCGGTGAAGCCATAACCTAAACCTGTACCGACTTCGATAGTATCGCCTACGTTAAGGTTGCGGGCGGCTACATAACCAATGGTGCGGGTTAGGTCGGCTTTGGGGGCTGCGAAGGCTTTCGCTGTTGCCCATGCACAACGAAGCGCGGCGGCAAATGTGGTGATGTTGTTAAGTTTGCGAGTTCTTTTGGCTACGGTGGTGTTGGCGCGGAAGGTGTTCCATGCGGCTTTCATGATTTCGGATTTGTTATAACGTGTCATTTGGGTTGCCTCCTTATTTTTGCTTGCCCTTGGCGGGCGGGCTGTGGTATAGTGTGCGGTGAGGACTTTAGTTGTCCTTTGACTTACCGCACAGGTCAATTGATGACCTGTTGTGGCTATAATACAGGACATCAATTGACCTGTCAACCCTTTTTACAAAAATATTTTTTTTATTTTTATGGAGGCATGTATGGCAACTTTTGGCGAACGTTTACAGTTACTCAGGCAAAATAAAAAACAAACGCAAGCACAAGTTGCCGTTGTCTTTAACATGTCAGAACGTGCATACCGCAGATATGAAAATGGTCAATCCACTCCACATCACGATACACTTATTAAGTTAGCCGACTTCTTTGATGTGTCACTAGATTATTTAGTTGGGCGCGATAGCCACAGGCGCGATGCCGATGGAGGTATCACAGTTAAAGCAACCCCTGCCGACCTGCTGGGCGAAGCGACAACCTAGAAAGGGCGTGACTCTTTGGCTGAATATGTTTTAGGCAACATGGTTTTCAACTGGAACGAAACCAAAGCAGAAACCAACGAAGAAAAACACGGCGTATCATTTGAAGAAGCGGCTACCGCCTTTCGTGACGAAAACGCCCAGCTATACGATGATGAAGAGCATTCCGAGGACGAAGAACGCTTCATACTTCTAGGTTATAGCAAAATTTCCCGCTTGCTTATCGTTTGCCATTGCTACAGGGGCAATAACGATGATGTAATAAGAATCATATCAGCAAGGAAAGCCGAAAAGCCCGAACGTAGGAAATATGAAGAAAGGGTGAAACCATGAAAACCTGTTACGAATTAAAGAACCCTCGCAAAAATCCTTACGCCGAACGCATGAAAAACGGGTACACCATCATCATTGACCGTAACCAAGACCCCGATACCACCCCCAAGCTAGATGAAATTAAATCCCATTCAATAGCAATAGAGCAATATAGGCGCGGGGAAACCGTAAGCCATGATAATTAAGATTGAACCAATGCAAAGCACGCCAACGGCTTAACATTTAACAATTGGGCCCACTGGCCATTGCTTGCCAAAGCCGTTCATTCGCCCCGTAAATTATGGAGAACTCCAGTTTGCGGGGCGTTCTGTTGTGATGGTAATGCTAAACCTTTCTAAAAATTCCATATAGGTTATGTCTTTGTTTGTATTGTCGGTTGTTGCGTTTGCAATATTACTTGCTGGTGGTGGCGCGGTTTCGCTCACCGAGCTTCTGCAATTCGGGTGCAGGGGTGGCGCAGTTACGCCCGGCCGATAGGCTTCGATGGGAAACTCTTTGCCGTCCATCTCTGCGCATATCTCCGATGTTTTCATATCCATAATGGCGGATATGAAATAGGATGTATAACCCATCTCCTTGAATGCGTTAATTTTAGACAAGGTCGTAAAGTGCGCGGCTTCGGTTCTTATAAGCCGTGTGGCATTACTGCGGGTTACATCGAATTTCCTTTGCAATTCCGTTATAAGCCGCTCCGCTCCATCACCCCGAACCAATGCTTGGGTCAATTCTCTGTCAAGAAAAGCAACTAACTCATTTCGGTCACGCCAAATTTTTTCGGAAAAGGTTGTGCCATCGGGTGACCAAGGCGTTGCTATCGCTTCTTTTACTTGGCTGGTGATTAACAGCGCAAAGACGAGTTCATAATTGATGGTGCGCTGGGCTTCATAAAGGCTTCGGTAGTACCCTTCGGTGTAAATGTCATATATCGCACCCTGTAACCCACGTAAATAATATATATACAATTCTTCTACGTGCTGGCGCGTCTGTAATTCGAGGGCTTCCAAACGAGTAACGTAATACGCCGTTGAAGCTGTGCGCAACGTATCCTCATAATCGGGGAAATATCTAACCCTTTCTCCGTCAAGCATGTATTCCTCAACCTCTGCCCTGTATCTGCGCAATTCATTTTGCGAAAGTCGTTGCCTTGCGTCGGCCAGCATCAGCTCGCCGTCGGTTGCATAACGATTAAAGAATGCTTCAATCTCTTTATAAATGCGTGATAGGGCGATTTCATATTTTCGCCCAATGGTTTGGCAGAACGCATCTGCTTTACCCAAGAGCATTTCGTTAAGTAGTACACCGTTGCGGATAAAGTGTTCTTTTGTGCCTTCGTTTGTTGGCAGGTTGTTATCCATCTTGGACACTCCTTAGTTTAATAGGGTTATGCCTCCCTGGTGTTAGGTGTTAATTAAAGAATCGCTCTTTTGATAAAATCCTTACCGCAGTCGTGTGTTCTATTTTTAAGGTTTCCCTAGTAATGGCATGTGGGCAGTTATTACGGCTTTTCTGCTTCCATAGGCGGTGGCATTCCTTCCTACGCACTTGTGCCGCTTGTTTCCTCCGCGCAACCTCTGCTTCGTAGTGGGGTAGCCCATTAAAATGTTTTGAAATGCTACGCACAGACACGCTAAGCAAGTTACTTACTTCGGTTATCTTTTTCCCGTCACCAAAAAAAAGAACCTCTGCTCGTTGTTTCCAATCGCTGGGATTCATGACTTCACTTCCTGTTCCTGTAGACATATTTTTGGGCGCACTAAGGGTAGGTATATTTTTTTCAAAAATAGGGCAAAAATAGCGGCTTTTTATCTCGGTAGGTATAAGGTAGGTATAAAAAATAGGTTTTTATTCAGTACATAAAATTATAATGCTTGTAAAATCAATGTTTTTCGGGCTTCTTAAGTGCTTGATGTGTTTAAATAGCATTTAAATTCTATTTCATCATGCGGATGCTGGTTAAATATTCCTGTCAATTAAAACGCCTTAGCGTGGCGCAAAATCGCACCTGCGTTAATTAGCTTTTTTGTATTTCATTGGCGACTTCATCTGCGATATTTAACATTACTGCGGCAATATCCGGGTGGCTTGTTTGAATTTCATCAAACACACGTTTTTTTAGCAGGTTCATTGCTGTTTTTACAACCCCTGCTTCTTTGCGGCTTACAATTTTAAGTCGTTCAGTTGTTGCCTGTGCTTGCTGCAATAACGCTAGGTTTCGAAAGGTCTTTTCTTTTTCGGCAGGGGTAATGCCTTCACTCACATACATTTCCATAAGCAACTGTTGTGCTAATGCATTATTTACTTCGTTTAATTCAGTTGACGGTCTGTCTGCATTATCTTCTGCCAGTTGTTTGGCGTATGCCCTTGCTTCACGCAGTTGCTCAAATTTTTTCAAATAAGGTTTGCCGTAACGTTGGACACTCATATGAGAAATTTCATGCCCTTTGGAATTAAGGAATTCAGCAATTTGCTCGTAGGTATGGCCTTCCAGCAATTGCTTTTCCACCGCATCACGTAATATCGTTGGTAGTTTGCTAATTTTGCTGTGGCTTCTATTACTGTCACGCATACTTAATCCCCCAACATTATCCCATCTACTTGCACTGTACCTTCCAGTACATCCACGCCCATGGGCGTAATGCAAGTAACCATGCGTTTAATACCTATCGCCGTATTATTGATAATTTTATTTGTAACCAAACCTTTATCTGCAAGGTATTGAGTTATACGCAGCACCGTTGTTTCCGATACCTCGTAGCCATTTTGTGCAAGCATGACTTTTATTACTTTTTCGCAACGCCTTCGGGTGCAACGGCATTCGCCATGTTCAGCACCAAGCCGCGCAGTACATGGTTGGTTGCTACTTGTATATTAGCCATGTAATAACACCCCCATGTCGGATATATCCCCTTCGGCCAAGTTCACGCCAGCAGGGGTAAGCTGTATAAATGAAGCCCAGTAGTCGTTTTCATTAATCGTAATTTCCACGAATTCTTTTTTAACGCCCGATAAGTACATAAGGGCTTTTTTAATATCTTCGCGCTGGTGGTAGCCTTTATAACTTAACATCGTGTTTATGTTGGAAATTACGACAGGCGCACCGTAACAATCGTATAATTTACGGATAATTTCGCCACGCAATTCTTTTATCTTGGCTATTTTCAATTTAACCACTTTGTTCCAGCCTTTCTACGGCTTTGCCAATGCCCTTTACTTGAAAGTCCATCTGCATAAATGCGGTTTTAATTTCGTCCATGCAAACCGCCATTTTATCCATGGAAGCGGCATGTTTTTCTAAGCTATCGGTGAACATCCTATCGCGCCGTGATGAATCTTCCCGTATGAGGGCCTCACGTTTTGCAGTTTCATTGCGTACAAGTTCCTCACGGCGCACGCCATCGGCTATAATGGTGTCAACACGTTCTTTAAAATTTTCTTTCAATTCGACATAAAGGGTTTCTTGCCGCCGTGATTGTTGAACATAAAGAATTATAAAGACAACCAAAAGTACAAGGGTCAGTCCGTTTTCTTCAATTGCGGTTAAAATGTTTGCAAATTCCATCACCGTCACCTACCTTGTAGAAATATCAACTATGCCATCTTCGCTGTCCCATGTTACGGTAAGCCCTGCGCCTTGCAACGTTTTACGCACAGGTACAACTACATCGCCAAATGTACGCGCCAGCTCCTTTATGGTAACACTGTAACGACCGCCCGAATTGTAGCCATGAATAACACCGCGCACACCATCGAACCGTATATTGATGGGTAGCAACTCTAACGTGGCGTCATTTGATTGCGTATCACAAGACAATGTAAATGGGTCTACGTCGATAATTGCGGCCAACCGTGTATTTACCAGCATACATATTTCTTGGAAGCGGGAAAGAAGGTACGGCCCTGGGCAAGTTGTATTTGCAAACATGCCATGATGCGTAAGGCTGCCGTTTGAAGTGCCGTCAAACCATAACCCGCGTGTAACGCCGTCTTGTTGCACGATGGCGGGGTTACGCAAGCAAATATCTACACAAAGTTCAATGAGCGCGGCGAAGGCCAAATCGCTAACGCGCCAGTCGGGCGCACCATGGCTATTGGCTACGCCAATGGTAACGGCGCGGTGGTCGTTTGCCGCATTGGACGATGCCCAAGTACGGTCACGCTCCCTTACAGCCATACCCGTTTCCCCCGCCGATGTAATGCCATAAGTGTAACTGGCGCGGGTGGTTAAACGTACCAACCATTCCAACAACGCACGTAAGGTGATATTGCCCGCCGTGTGGTGAATCGTAATTTTGCTTATCGGATGGTTGCGCGGCGAATTACGATGCGGGGATATTTTCTTTAAAATTGCGAGCGCACTGTTTGTGATTTTTTCTAACCAATTATTCACGGTTGAATTCCCCTTCCTCGCATCCGCTGCACAATTCCTTGTGCATTTCCGGATGATTTTCTGGTGTAATATCGTTTACGTCATTAACTAACGGCAATTCTAAGTTCATAATTGTTTTCTCCCTTCGCGATAAAACTCGCCCGCCGCCGACCTGCACCCATTTTGGGTGCAAAAAAAGATACCGACGCGGTTCTTACGTCGGTATCTTATATTAGGTTGGAAGATTATTGGATTGACATTGTCACAAAGATGTCATTCAAAGACAGTTGCCCTTCCATTACAGGTGGTGAACGCCTTCCACCACCAACAATGCGGCGGATATGTCTTTCACTATACCCATGCTTTTTTGCAAGGACGGCGGTATTGTAACCATTAAATTCGGATTTAATTGTTTGGTAAATACAGTCGATAGCGCTCCTTCTTATGGAAGGAAAGTATACCCACATGTCACCCAGTGCGTTAATAACTTGTAACGCTTTTACCTCACCTACGCGATATACCAAGTCGGGGTATTCTTCATTTACGTTTTCGCAGTCACGCTTAAAACGCATTTGACGCCCGCGATACTCCTGTTCAATATTTACAATATCGCCAAAATTCAAGAAGTCTAACAGGCGAATGTACGGTTCAGTTAAATCCCCGACTTTTACAATTTTTTCGATTCCCATACGCCCACCTCTTTCAATAAAGTTTACACTGCTTCGGCCTGCGCATCGCGCATCCGCGTGTGCATCGCCTTCATGCCTTCAATGGCGTCGGATGCTTTTTTCGCCGTTAGCCAAATAATGCTATCCACACCGTACCGATGTTTAACCCAAAGGTTAAGGCGTTTTGTATCTAATCGCCCTGCCGCATCCACCCAGCCAATATCCTTTGCCATACCTTGGATATACTTTTGCTGTTTGGCGGTTATCATGCCAATTGCATTAGACTTCTTGCCTTCCAGTGCGTCAATAACGACGATGGCCTCGCGAATGGAAAGGTGCTTCATGCTATCCTTTCCCGTTAAATGATGAATGAAGCCGTGCATTTCATCGTTGTCCAGCTTCTTTTCCCGCGCCGGCGTAAAAATTTTACGCCGCTGTGCATCAGACATTTTGGCGGCCATAATTTCACCCCTTATCATTTAATCTTTGTTACATCAATTTCCATGAAATACTTATCTTCAACCTTGCGGGTTGCGCCAACGCTGGCGATTTCATCATCAGTGTATTTTTCCAACACTTCCTTGTTTACCGTTTCTTTAACTGCGATACAGTCAACCATGCCAAAATCGCGCAAGTTTTTAAGAATTGAATTTAACTTGCTGGTGGGTACAGACACGCTGGACGATTGGCGGAAGCCAACCTTGCCAAAGTTAAGTGTTTTTGTTTTACCTTCCATGTTGGCACGTTCGGCCTCTACAAAAGATTTAACCGTAGCGGCAAGTTGCTCTTTGCGCTTTTCTAATGGGTCAGATAACCCCTTCGCCACTTCCTTTGCATCATTAATGGCGATATTCATATCTGCGGTAATGGTGGAAATGGCAATGCCGACTTCGCAAATCTCACGCAGACAATCGTCCACTTCATCCCAATTTTGCAAACTGGGTAATTTCACTTTAGCCATACTAAGCCCTCGCTTTCTTTTGGTTGTTATTTGGTGGGAAATTTCCCTTGTTGATAAAATTGAAATATATTTTGCGTGGTGGCCCACTTGGGACAATCGCCCGAAGCATGTAGCACACCAGTGCGATATATTTTGAAATAATGCACTTGGTGGAATTTTTTATGGAACTTCTTAACCGTATACACAACGCCGCTTGTGTCTGTATAATCTTTCATTGCGATGCGCTTCATGGTATCAACCCCTTTTATGTAAACTGGCGGAAAACGCCAGTGTGTTGCTTTATGACACGACACGTATGCGCATTGCCTTGGCCACCCGCGCTAATTCTGCGGCGCTTACTTCGGCATAGGTTTTGTGCTTATACTCTGCCATCGCGTTATTTAACGCCTGTACCGCCTTACGAATGGATACCGATGTACTTATCCTGTGAAGCAGTTCGTAGGTAGATACATCAAAGTTGGCGGCGGAAAATATTTGCCGTATATCCTCTAGCTTGGTTTGGGTAGCCACCACATGCGCCCAAAGCAGAACGCGGTCATCTACTTGCTTGTATGCGGCGGTTTGCCGTTCCTTCAACTCATAGAAAATTTCATCGTTACCTACCAACGCCATGCCGATGCGCTCGCCTGTGTCCTCGTCCTCTGTACGGTCAACAATACACCGCAGGTGATTTACTACCCGCGCTTTTAGATGCTGGGCTTCATCGACAATGATTACCCGCTTGCTACCTTTTAACTTTGCAATAATTTCTGCGAAGATACGGCGGTTTAAACGCTCTTTAATCTTCAATTTTTCGGCAATTAATTCATTAACGCCTGTAATGGTGGCTTCGGTGGGGGACACGGTGATTACAATGGAATTGGGGTTGTCCTTTGCATACTGTTGCACTGCCATGGTCTTGCCCGTACCCGGGTCGCCGTAGGCCACGCCAAATTCACCTTGTACATGGCAGGTGCGTATTAACCCCGTTACCTGTGCGCTATTGGTTGTCATAACAAACTTAGGCTTGCGGGGCGGGGCTACTTCGCGCTTTTCTGCCATGGATAAAAATTGTGAAATATGCTCACGCATTTTATGTGGTGCGGGGTAAGTGTCACTCATGTACTGGCTTAGCCCCGATGCGTTACCCAATCCCATTGCACGCGCAATAGCGTTTTGTGACATGCCCGTTTTTTGCTGGTATGCCATAATTGCGGCGCGGGCTTCCTCGTCGGTGGTGATGTTAATAATTGCTTGGTTGTCCATAAATGTAGCCTCCTTTTTTTATATTGCCGCCGCTAAAATAAGCAGCAGTAGCGTTACAATTGCCCAGTACGGGCCGTTGGTTTCAAACCATGCCTTGCGTTCGTGTTTGCTTTTGGTGAATAAATCACGCAATGCGAATACCAGCGTTACCCCTGCTGCGATAACCAACAGTACGATTACCACGTCGGAGAGTATCCATAAATTTCTTGCCATTCCCTGCCTCCTGCCTTGGCTACACAGCCATACGTTTTTCTTGCTGGTCTAATAGATGTTGAGAACTTGCATACAGGTCTAGCGGTTCATAATCATCGCTTACGGCCTTGCGCGATGCGGATGCGATTGGGCGTACCAGTTCCACCATTTTGGGCTTGGGTTTATGCGCCTGGGCATTGGCTTGTCCTTCTATAAAATAGTCGAGCATGGCATCGGATGCCTTTTGCACTTCTGCTTCTTCGATACGCTTGTAATTGGCCACTGTTTTAATGGCGTGGCGTTTGGCACGTTGCGCCGTTTGTATTTCTTCGCTGTTTGCATCGTAGCCCAGCACGGTATCCAGCGCGGCTTCGCATATGAACCGACCGTCTGTATCAAAAACGCGAATACTTTCCAGCTTGGCGGGGTCGTACCGTACATACACTTCCTTGCCGCAACAGTCGCGCCAAAGGCCTTCATCAAAGTAATTCAAACGTTGACCGTAAACCTTAATGGATAAGGTTTTGCTAACATTCATCGTTCCCTTGCCGTAGCGCATAAACATAAGGTCTAGCAGATTTGGCGGCACGATGCGTTGCTCGTAGAGTTCTTCTGCAAAGGCTTCGTTGGGTGTGCGCCCGTTCATCCCTTCGCCGCGGTGGGGCTGTTGGTTGTACCATCCTTCAATGTAGGCATCCGCAAATTTGATAAAATCTAATATGGCGGGTATGTTTCCTTGCTTTAGCGCTTTGGCTAAGCTGTCGGGCTTTTCCAGCACATGCCCACCTGTATAGGTATCATGCAATTTGCTAAAATCATCCTTTACGCCGCGGAAGGCACGTTCGATACCTTTCGCGCGGGCGTTTTTGGGCAGTGCTGTTTTAAATTCAATGCCCATATCTTCTAATATAGTGGGGGGCTTAAACTCGCCTTCCTTTAACTTGGCAGATTTACGGAAGCCGTTACCGCCGAAGTCGTGGAAAAGGAATTCCCGCCCGTTGTCGCAGTAAATCATTTTTGGTGCGCCGTATTTCGCAATACCGTTTTTAAGGGCTAATAACGTTGCATCTGCGCAGGGGTTTTCCGTTACGCACCAGCCCATAAATTTGCGTGTCTTAACGTCCATAAACGCGGTGAGGTATACACGGGTTTGCTTGCCGTCCTTGCTTACGATTACGTCAAATTTGTGGTTATCGGCTACCCAAATGTCATTGGGTTGCATATCATACATGCGGGTGATATGCGGGGCACAATCGCCTACAAACTCTGTGTGGCGTTTACGGAAATACTTGCGCACGGTTAACGGGATGTTTTGCGCCACCCGTTCAAACATATCTACCTTGGGCATTTCGGGTACATTTTCCGCGCCGTAGCGGCGTAATAGCTCCCGATGGGTTAAGAAGGCACACTGCTTTGCGCTGAGTTCATGGTCATCAAGGTAGTAACATTCGAAGATGTCTACCATTTCCGGGGTCATTTTGCGGGCGTGGTTGCCATGCTTGCCGCGCTTACTTATAAGACTTAGCTCGCCTTTTTCCTTCAAATCCTTGCGCTTGCGGTGTAACTGGCTATTGGAAAGGCTTTTTGCATAAGCGGGGGGATTGGCTGCCCATTTGTTATTGGTAAGGGCAACGTAGGTTGCATCCGCTTCCGCAAGGCTATTGCCGTTCTCTTCCGCATTGGTACGGAATTTCTGCCATTCGTCCAAGATGCCTTTCCAAAAGAAAAGTTCCCTGCGTTCGGATTCGGTTAGGTTTTCATAATCGGGGACGGGGGTAAACCGCAGGGATAGAGCCTCTTCCTGTGTGTTTATGGTTTGCTGCATGGCTGCCAACTGCTGGCGCTTGTATTTGGTTTGCAACTTTTTATCCAAGGCGGTTAGGGGGATGCGGTACACAACCACGCTTCCACTTTTATTATTTTCTGCCATTTCTGCACATATAGTGGAATTTGAAATTTGCTTCCGTACAAAACGCTCCGTACACCCTTTAAGCTCTGCCACTTCCTTAACCGTTAAGCAAATATCTGCCATAAAAGTATTCCCCCGCCTTTCGTATGTAGTTTTTTGTCTCATTATGTGGTACATTTGGTGTAGCACACTGTAGGAGTGATTTAAATGCAACCTGTAAAAGTATTTCCCACAACCATGTTGAAGAATGAATTCCCCGATATACACCACGATGCTGTTTTAATGGGCGATGTATTGCGTGAAAAATATGTTTGTCCACTTGATGAAGTTGCAAGCAATGCGCTTGAATTTATGGTTATAAGTTCTAAAAAGAAAAAATCAAACGCATTGCTAAACCTTCGACGGATATATATCACAACAGGTATTTTTGAATTCTCACTTGTTGCCGCTGTAGCGGACGAGCATCTTTTCGCTAATTTAATGACCGATGCTAATCGGTATAAATCTTCATTTAATGCAGATAGCGAAATGCCTTTAGATAAATTTCCGCACATTTGGCTTTTTAATGGTAGAAAGTTAAAAGCACATTCATATATCCCTGCAAAGTTTGCTTTGAATCTTGTTAACGGGCTTGCTAACCTTAACTATGTTGATGTTTCGCTTTTACTTTCGCGGCTTTCGATTGACCCGCGTGAACTTCAATGACAACATTTAAAATCGGTAAGTTAATGGTGAGCCATGGTTTAATTTTTTTTGAATTAACACCAAAGGCTTCCGCTTCTCGTCGCGGAAGGTCATCATAATAGGCTTTCAAGATGGGATTTTTACTAATTTCATCATAAAATGGTTCAATTGTTGGGCATCGCATTTTTATTCCTCCTAATTTTTTAGCGTAGCCGGGGTTGTGACCGGCTTCCCGCATTACCAGCCCCAAAGGGCTGTCACTCTGCGATTATTCAATTTTCAAGCCATTTTTAAATATCTCTTCATAAGACATGTCCCTTGCGCATTTGATTGGCACAACCGGATGGGGGTTGTCCACAAAATAATGCTTGCGCGCCGGATTCCAAACTGCTCCGATAGAGCGCAAAAAACGCTTTTCGTCTGATGTCAGCTTTCTGTGTTTGTTTTCGCTCCAATACCGTTTGCTGATGATTAGACGGCTTCCGTGGTCACCGATGTTTAAGCACGCGTGCGTTCCCAGTTTTTTCATCTTCATATGCCTCCTAGCTTTTAGTGTAGCCGGGGTTGTGACCGGCTTCCCGCATTACCAACCCCCAAGGGGCTGCCACTCTGCGATTAGCGTAAATCCTCAATTTCATTTACAATGCCGCGGCGTTGTGCTTCGAAAAAGATTAAGTCAGATAGAGGTTTTAACCACGATGGCTGTTTGTTTGGTGCAGTGGTATCGCTGTACCGCGTGACTTCCAAATAATCCAGCGCTAATTTTTCGTTTGAAACGCCACCAACCACACCTGCATAAATCCTCACCGTTTCCAGTGTTTGCTCGTTCATGTTAATGG
The DNA here is from genome assembly GCA_009786535.1 of Defluviitaleaceae bacterium. Taxonomy (GTDB): domain Bacteria; phylum Bacillota; class Clostridia; order Lachnospirales; family WQUN01; genus WQRX01. The sequence goes on from WQRX01000014.1 coordinate 32,969, forward strand.
GTTGCGTTCTTGCAAGCTTTACTAGGTCAAATGTTGCCATATTCAAATCTCCTTTCTGGTGATTGGGTTATAAGTAATTTAAATGGTCACATAGTGCGTTAGCTTCCCAATGAGTAACGCCGTATACGCCTTCAAGCATAACTTCATATGAGGCTACGATTTTTTGGTGTTCACTGTTTTTTAATTTAAGTTCTGCCATGGTCGCTTCGCTTAATTGATGTCGTTGCAACGTACTCACCGCATTGCGAATACGCTGTTGCTCATGACGAGCCACACTCATAGCCGTAGCTATTTCTACTAACGTCGTATTCCCAAGACATTTGTTAATTCCAGTGTTATTTGCCATACTGCATTCTCCTTTCTGGTTATGTGGTGGGTAGAGTCGAAAGGCATTGGGCATACCTTTAATGAATAGCGGTGAATGCATCAAAGCCCGCTAAACAACCCATTGCCTTCCGACTCTACCCACCGCTTTGTTTACGCTGCGTCCGTATCGACGCTGCCAAGTAATTCTTCTATGGTGCAGTTATATAATGCGGCAATTTTGGGTAAGAGGTCTGCGCGCGGAAGACTTTTTTCTGTTTCCCACATAGAAATTGTTGTATTTGAAATTCCCAGCCTTTCCCCAGCAACGATTTGACTTAACCCAGCGCCCGCTCTAGCTTCCTTAAAAGTCATAACGTGCCTCCTCGCATTTCAAGTTATTTGAAACTGCCATGCATTCTATTTGATATAACTTGAAATGTCAATAATTTATTTCAAATTTCTTGAAATATTTTTTTTCCCGTGCTATATTCCAATTTAATTGGAAGGTGGTTATATGAATAAAATAAAAATGTTAAGAAATAAACTGGGGTTAAGTCAGCTTAACCTTGCTGAGAAATTAAATATTTCAAATAGTACGCTGTCATACTGGGAGCGAGGTGTACATGAACCAGACCAAAAGAGTTTGCGCATTATGTCCAATTTATTCCAAGTAAGCGTAGGTCAACTGCTTGGAATTGAGGATGTGGAGGCTTCGTCGGGCTGTATACGCATACCTGTACTCGGTCATATCCCAGCAGGTGTCCCAATTGAAGCAGTTGAAGAAATTATTGATTATGAAGAAGTCCCACTTGAATGGGGAAGAGGTGGGCGCGAATATTTTGCGCTTCAAATAAAAGGAAATAATATGTACCCGAAGTATTTAGAAGGTGACATTGTCATTTTCATAAAATCAGAAGATTGTAATAGCGGTGACGAGTGTGCGGTTATAATAAATGGTGACGATGCAACATTTAAAAAAGTAAATAAAAATTTGAATGGCATTGTATTACAACCACTTAATACAGAATTATATGAAGCATCTTTTTATACCAATGAAGAGATACACGAATTGCCTGTTCGCGTAATTGGTATTGCGGAAGAAATTAGACGGAAAACGAAGCGCGTTTGATTATTTTTAGTTCCGCATTCATTTGCCGCATTTTTCCATATTTTATGCCTGCCGTAAATTTTTAAACGCCAACAAATCCTTATTTAAACAAGACCTTAAACGATTTTGCCAAAATTTAAACATACATGCAGAAAGTGCGCACATTACGTGTATTTACTACATAGCGCGTCAATTTCATGGCGCATAAAGAGCGGGAAATAAAAAAGCCGCAACGCCCGCGGCGCGCGGTATCACGGGATTTAACGGATTTTAACGGTTAAAAATATGTCACGGTTATTTCCAGTTATTTATTCGGTATTACACTCATGAAACAGATAATTTGCTGTTGAAATTGTCTATACCATGACATAATTACCGCAGGCATTATATCTACTGTGGAAATTCTTGGGGAGGTAGCAAGAAATGAATTTAGGCAATGAGTCAGAAATAGTAGAAGTTAAAAAGTCAACAAGCCTTCTTAAAAAAGGAATTAAATCAATGGTTGCTATTCTTAACAAGCATAACGAAGGCACTTTATTTTTTGGCATTAATGATGATGGAGATATTGTTGGCCAAGATATATTCAACAGTACGATTCGTGATATTTCAAAACACATTAAGGACTATGTGCAACCCATGATATACCCTGAAATTAAGAGGATTCCCATTGAAAATAGCCAAAAAGAGTATATTAGAGTGAGATTTGCGGGAGATTGTCAACCTTACAGCTATAAAAGTAAATTTTACTTAAGAATCGCTACAAGTGACTCTAAAATGAGCGAAAAAGATATTCGCTATCAAATAAGGCCTATCGAAAAAAATACTTTTATATATCCTTATGAACATAGATTGACGATAGGCAATTTTGGCATTTACAATATTCATCCTAAAGCGGAAATAGAAAAATTGCTTAAAAATTTATGGGAAGAAATTTTTTCTACAGATTTGTTGCCTTTTGAAAGATGTTTAACAATCGGTAATGAAATAAGTTTAAGTATAGAGTATCTAGTAACGGTTAAGGATTATTTATCATCTTCAGAAAAGTACTTCTTAAGCCTATTTCTAAGTAACTACAATACAAAAATTGTTGCAGAATGATTTAATGAATTGCCTATGTTAGTATCAATTACAAATAAGGAAGGCATACGAAAAATTCAACATCTTTTTGAAATATACCCCCATCTGCTTAATGGTATGGAAATTGTCCCAGAATCTTGAACGCTTAAATAATTCTAAGCCGCATACGCTTATCATGAAAATGGACGCTTTGCAATTGAATGCGTCTGGCTATGATGAGTGTAGTATTAAGTGGCGATTTGAGGTTAAATGAGCCTAAATGACGAAAATATGCAAGCAAACATCTAAACGAAACCGACAGATTAAAACTCTTGGATGTGCTAAGAATGTGCGATGTTCTTGAAAGATATGTAGATGGCAAAATTGATGAAAAAGTCAATGAGAGCTTGAGTGAAGTTGCCAAAAATCAACTAAGGGATAAATTTCCGCTTGATTTGATTGTGCGCCACACAGGGCTTGACATTAAAACCGTTAAGCGGTTAAAGGCAGAAGTTGACCGCGAATGATTTTATATCCTTTAATAATCCCCAATGAATTATTTTTGTGGTTTCTTGCACACGGCGATTAGGACTTAGACCGACGGCAACGATAACTACAATAAATGATATAGTCGTGGTTACTTCTGGTCTTGCCTCATCTCCGTAAGGAATTTCCTCGACTTAAATGTTGAGGGTGGAAAAGTCCAGTGATTTTGGGCTTTTTTTGCATAGAATTTGTTGTGGAAACTGTAATCGGTGGTGTGCAACGAAGTTGGTATTCACAAAACTACAGAAAAAATTGTGATTACCATCTTGCTAGCTACCTCATCTAGCGGATTGGTCGACTTCCACAATTTTCACAGCTTAGCGACTATAGCTTACTCGCTATCATATTTTTCGGTCAAGTCAATTCCAAGAATTTTATAGGATTGCATTTTATGTCATAGCTTCATAGCAAGCAGTCATACAAAATTGAATTTCGCAAGAAATTGAGCAATTATTTCAATCTTGCATTGACATCGCAAATAACATTTGATAAACTAAGAAAAAAGGAGGTTCTTGCAATGATTAAAAGCGCAGACATACAAGAATGTGTGCTAGAACTGCTTTCCGACGGAAACCCCTACAGTGTTCAGGATATAAAAACACACTTAGCCGAAATTGGTATGGATGAATATTCCGAAGGGCAATTTGCCGGCTCAATGAACACACTGCAACGAAATGGAAAAATCATAAAGACAGAACGTGGAATTTATTCTTTAAGCCAAACAGATGAGGAGAAAAAAAATATGAGAACCTGCTTCGTTGTTTCCCCTATTGGTAATGAAAAGAGTGAAATAAGGAAAAAAGCAGACCAGCTGTTTAAGCATATTATTGTACCCGTTTGTAAGAGCTGTGGTTTCGTAGCGGAACGAGTTGACCAAATGAATGATGCAGATTCAATTACTCAAAAAATCCTGGATAGACTGGAAAGCGCAGATTTAGTAATCGCGGACATTACAGGTCATAATCCAAATATATTTTATGAAATGGGATTTAGGAAACGAACAAATAAGCCAATAATTCATCTGAGAAAGCAAGGTGAAAACTTGCCGTTCGATATAGCAGCTATACGAACTCTGGATTATGACTTAACAGATTTGGACAATGTTGATTTGATAAAAGATAAGTTAGAGAAAACAGTAAAATCTTTCTCTTACTTGCCTCAAGATGAAATGACTGAAGATTTTAAAACCCCTGCTCCAGACAGTGATACACCTTCAATGTTGTCAATCCTATACCAGATATTGGACACAATTTCAGACATTCAGGATGATATAAAAAGCAATAATATCAATATGCTGGAAACAGTTATAAAAACATTGCAAGACAGACAACCTCAAATGTCTACGCAAGATGCAATTATGGCTCAATTACTTCCATCAATGCTTGAAAAGCCTAAAATGTTTGAGCAACTTATGAAATTGAGCGATAAGCTCCCAACACAACAAGGTGGCAAAAACATAAGAAAATAAACGAGTATAAATGGCAGGTCAAGCAATACGGTTGCTATTTACATTGACTACTTTGCAATGATAGCGAACGAACACTAGCCTTGTTGAGATTAATTTTTTTAGTATGATACGTCCAGACAAATTCAGTGTTAGGATGTATCAATATGTATGAACTGCTAAGCTCTCCAAAAATATTTTCTAAAGCAGAAATAGACCAAGAATTTAATGGCAAATGGGTATATATTGTAAAAGCTAAGTTCACACCAAATGATATGCTGATTGAAGGTATGCCTGTTGTGACTGGTGATGCTCCCTTTGATGGTGTGGATGATGGGATTTACAATCAATTTGATGAGGATGAGTACGAAGAAACTTGCTCGTACACCTTATTGAAGCAACCAAACCTAATAAGTTCCGTATATAACGTGAAGTAAACCTGTGAATATATCTTTCCAAGAAAATGCATTTGCCGTGCTTCGTCGCGAAGGCGGACGTTTATATATGTTCGTTCGGGCTTTCTACGAGGGAAGCCCAAACAAGGGTAGGCAATTAAACCTTATACTTGACACTGGAGCTTACATGACAGTGCTTTCAAGGAAAACTGCCATACGTTGCGGGTACGACAAATTGCCATCAACAGAAGTCACATCAACGGTTTTGGTGGCAACGGTGAATTAGCTGATGCTGTACGCATACCAGGGTTGCGAATACTGGATAAACTTGTAACAGATGTGACCAGTTCTAATACCACATCGCAAGGACTTAACGCAAGAAGTATCAGGGCTAAATGTTTTGGAATATTTCAATTACTATGTAGACACAGAGAATACTCGGCTTTAGTATGAAGTTAAACTCAAAACCTACTCCATATGACCCAATGATAGCTTGTGGAAAATTTTTTACCGTAAACCCGAATGAATTATAGTTGTGATTTCTTGCATACGGTGGCTAGGCTAGACCGACGGCAAAGATAACCACAATAAATGATGAGGTCGTGGAAGTTTCGTGCGTCGTCTAAGCAAATAATTGAATATGCGAATAGTTTAACGGGAAATACAGAGGATATTTCACGGTATTATTACAACGGTGAACTTGAGATTTACGATTTCAAGAATGAGGTGGCAGAAGCGAAATACGTAAAAGCTACCATTGAACGAATTACGAATAATGGTCATGCAGATATTGAAGGCAATATGACCTACGAAAGAATTGCTGTAATTGCACGAAGCAAGTATTTACTTGCTATAATTTGCATATATGTCAATAGGCGCATTTAATTTACGGATTGTGATTTTTCGATGTATTATACCAGTGTCAAAGTAAAATCATGTATTTTAACACAAAACCAACTATGTGAACACGAAAGGCGGCGATATAAATGAAATGTTTTTTTTGTGACGGCACATTGGAAAATGGCGTAACCACGCATGTTACAGATATTGGCACACGTGCTGCAGAAGTTTCCTATGACGGCGCGGTGTATAAAAAACTGGAGGCGATGGTAAACGCACATCGCAATTCGCTTACGGAACTGGAAATTGTAAATTTTAACGAGAAAAACGCCGCATGACACATACAATAGAACTCGCCCAAGGGTGGCGCGATTATACCCTTATCGACTCGGGTAACGGCGAAAAGCTTGAACGCTGGGGCAACGTAACCGTGATTAGGCCCGACCCGCAAGCCATTTGGCCGCGCAGTAAAGACGTGGATTGGCACGCCGATATGCTGTACCACCGCAGCAAATCGGGGGGTGGGCATTGGGAAATGCTGCGCGGCGGCATACCCGCAGCGTGGGAAATAGGGTACGATAATTTGCGCTTTCACATACGCCCAACGGGTTTTAAGCACATGGGGCTTTTCCCCGAGCAGGCGGTAAACTGGCGCTGGATGCAGGATAAAATACGCAGCGCAATGAACGCAAAGCCGTCGGTGAAGGTGCTAAACCTCTTCGCCTACACGGGGGGTGCGTCTGTTGCGTGTTTGCGTGCGGGCGCACAGGTGACGCATATCGACGCCGCCAAGGGCATGAACCAATGGGCGCGGGATAATGCCGCCCTATCGGGCTTGGGGAATGCGCCCTTCCGCGTATTGACCGACGATGTAATGAAGTTTGTTGCCCGCGAAATACGGCGCGGCAACCGCTACGATGCCATCGTAATGGACCCGCCCGTTTTTGGGCGCGGTCCAAATAACGAGATGTGGAAGCTGGAAGAAAAATTATTTGAACTGGTAACAAATTGTTATCGGCTGCTTTCCGATAATCCCCTGTTTATGCTGATAAACGCCTACACGGCGGGGTATTCGCCCGCCGTGTACGGCAACGTTTTTTCCGCCGTTATCCCGCCCGCCCGTGGGGAAATTACCACGGGCGAGGTAGGGCTGCAGGCGCAAAGCGGTCCTATACTGCCGTGCGGTATGTATGCACGGGTACAGTTTGCGTAGGCGGGGTGTACGCCAAATTACACTGGTAATATTCGTCCGCCATTTCCGTTAACACGCAGGGGGGGACGGTCCCCTTCGCAAAAGCCATTGCCATGTGCATGGCTTCTTTTTTTGAATCGGTAAGCCCGTAGGTTTCCGCTTTTTCAAGCAACACGCCGTCGCGGCTTAGCTTATCTACCCGCAGGGCGTATACGTCCCCTTCGCGGGTAGATATAGACTGCAAATAATACACAAGCACCCATTGTGTGCCGTTTTCCTGCTGAATGGTTACCTCGGTGATACGCTCTGTTGTACGCATGTGAATCGCTCCTTTTCGGTTGCTTCTTGCTACGCAAATTATATACTATTAGCGGGCGCAAGCAACGTTCAAAAAGGCGCATGATTCGCTATTTGTGGACAAATAGCGGGAAATTTATACACTATCCGATTCTTATTGAGGCTTTTTGAGGCGGTTTGAGGCGAATTGAGGCGTTTCAACATGTAAGACGTGTAAAGGGAGGTAGTCTTGCAAAAAATAAGACCGCGGAACTCCGTCTTATCATAGTGAATACAAACCTTTTTGCAGGGTGTGGGACGGAGCCCCACGGTTTTTTACTCTGTCTTCAGGAAGCATTCGAAGTTTTCAAAAGCTCGCGTTCTTGACTCAAAACACTAACATATGCTATAGTATAAATATAGACTATGAAAAAAGGGAGTATATAGGTGTCATTAAAGCACGGATTAATGGGGCTATTGAACCAAAAGCCCATGACAGGTTATGACCTTGACAAATTATTTAATGCTTCGTTGGTTTTTTTTTGGCCGGCGCAGTACAGCCAAATCTACAGCGAGCTGGACAAAATGGAAAAAAAGGGCTGGCTAACCAGCCAACGGGTGATACAGGAGGATAAGCCCAACAAGCGCATATACACCTTAACTCCGGCGGGTAAAGGGGAGTTTCTCGGGTGGCTGTCTACGACGGAAATTGATTTAAAAAGCTCCTTCAGCATAAAAAGCGAATTTCTTATGCGGTTATTTTTCGCAGGTTATGCAAGCAAGGCGCAAGTGTTGGAAATGCTGCGGGCGTTGCAAGACGCCTGTTATGCCCGCCGCACCGACTATGAAAAAGTGAAGGAAAGCATTATCGAAGACGGCGATGATGAGTATGTACAGCTAACCGCCCTCTACGGCGAAATGGCGAACGAAACAAGACTTGCATGGGTAGAAAAAGCCATAAATCATATTGAAAAAATGGAGGAAAAGTAGATGCGTTTTTTCACCAATGGGGAAGAAAAAAACATGAGTGAGGAAGAAATCCGCAAATTGGAGCAAGACGTGAAGGAAAACGCCGACGAAATTGCCCAATCTGCCGTAAGGAAAATAGAAGCCTTTACCCGAATTATTACATTGTTGGGGTTTGTGGTTACTGCAATTATTTTATGGGTGAACATAACCCGCGGCAATTTTGACGACAGGACACTTAGGTTGCTACTTTGGCACGTTGAGGCAACTCCGACCACCTACGTCCTTTTCATTGCCACCCTTGTGGTCGTCCTTTGGCATTTGGTTTCAACGGTTCGTTTTTTCATAAAGAGAAATAAAGAAAATAAAAATGAAGGAGAATGAACATGGAAAATTTCAAAAACGCCATCCAAAGCCTTGCAACGCTGAAAAAGGTGGACGATTACGGCATGTTCCAAATGACATACATCGGTGACTACGGCTTTGACGAATTTCTCAAGGTTGGCGTCACAGACGCACAGGATGAATGGGCTTTTATGATGAAGCACCTGTTGAAGGGCATTCCCATTGATAATAATCCGATAAGCAGCGGCGCAGGCAACGTACCCCCGGGGGGTTGTACCACGTTTTCCGCGCGGAATGAAAAGGGCGATGTGTTGCTTTGCAGAAATTATGATTTCGCCCCTATCCCTTCCCTACAGCTTTTCACTAAGCCCGATACGGGAAATGCTTCTGTTTCAACGGTAAACTTGTTGTATAACGGATACAGCATAATCCCCGACCCCATGACGGGTGCGCCGCATCTGCCCGGCGGTTTAACCCTTGAAAGCTTCCCAACGTTAAACGCGCCTTACATGCCTATGGACGGCATGAACGCGAAGGGCGTTGCTATTGCCGCCGTATTTGTTCCCCAAGCGGAAGCACCCCACGACCCGAGTAAAATAAAAATAAACCAGCTAGCCGCAATGAGGCTGGTGCTGGATAAGGCTGCAAGCGTAGAGGAAGCGATTAACCTGTTGGGACAATACAATATTTTTTTTGAGGTAAATGCCTTCGTCCAATATCATATTGCTGATGCAAGCGGGCGTTCTGTTATTGCGGGTTTTGCAAACGGCGAAATAAAAATTACAGAAGTTTCCGAACCCTATCAAGTCTGTGCTAATTTCGCGGCATATAACCCCGAAATTCGTGCAGGGGTTTGTGAGTTTGAACGCCATGACAAGGCAAAAGCAAAACTACAAGCCCACAACGGCATACTAACAGACACACAAGCCATTGATTTAATGGCGGAAATCGGCGCTTTCAATGAAGGGCAATTTGATTTGCAATGGTCGGTTATGTACAACCTCACCACGTTAGAGGGTGTTATTTTCGCCAACAGAAAAAAAGATAGTCTAATAAGTTTTAAGTTGTAGATAAAGCTTTTTGTGGGACTTTGTCCGCTCAGAATGCTTCGCATTCTGAGTAACCGGCAGGGCTAAACAGGCGCGATGCGTTAAGCGATTCGGTCTGGTGTGCCGTGGGAAGGCACAAGCGTTCATCGGCGTGTTTTAACGCCTCGTCAGACAATCCATGGGCTTCGTTTCTCGACAAGGAGGCCGAGCCCTTTTTTCATGTCTATGTCGTAGGGAGCGCTCCCGCGTGGGTTTCTGCGTAGCTTTAGGATACGACACATGCCGCTTCACCTTTTTCGCCTTTCATGACAAAAAGGCCTGCTTCGTCGCGGCCTTTTTTGGTGGATAATTGTTTTAAGATATGCATGTTTCATACCTGTTTAAATTTATCTGCAACGCTTAGGAATAAATCAACAATATCCGGGTCAAATTGCTTCCCTTTTTCTTCTGTAATAATTTCTACTGCCTTCTCGTGGGGGAAAGCATCTTTATAAGGACGTGTGGAAACCAGCGCATCATACACGTCGGCGATAGCCATTACGCGCCCGTGGAAGGGGATTTCCTTTTCTTTTAAATTGCGCGGATACCCCTTGCCGTCCCACCGCTCATGGTGGCTGCCCGCGAATAATTTTGCGTTATCAAAAATGGCTTCCTTGCCCGAATTTGCGATAACGTCGTCTATAATACTTTCCCCCTGTATGGAATGTTTTTTCATTTCTTCGTATTCATCAGGGGTAAATTTGCCGGGTTTATTTAAAATTAAGTCTGAAACGGAAATTTTGCCAATGTCATGCAAGCGGGATGCCGTAACCACGGTTTCAATATCCCAATCTTTTACCTCGTCTTTAAATTGGGGGCTATTTTTCATGGCGTTGATGAGAATTTCCATATATTTTGCGGTTTGGTCAATATGCAAGCCCGTGATTTTGTCACGCTTTTCTACAAGGCTGGACAGTACATGAGCAGCACTATGCTGTACGCGAACGAGATGGTCGGTACGCTCTTGTAGCGTGTTTGCTTGTGTCTGTAACGAGCGTGCCGCGTTAAGCAAGCGCAGTTGCATTTCTACCCGCAATTTTACAATGGTGGGGTTAAAAGGCTTGGAAATAAAGTCCGATGCGCCCATGGATAAACCGCGCTCCTCGGCTTCCACATTATCTAAGCCTGTGATAAATACAACGATAATGTCTTTTGTCTTGTCGCTGCTTTTAAGCTTTTGCAATACATCAAAGCCGTCCATTTCCGGCATAATGATGTCCAGCAAAATAATGTCAGGTATAAATTCCTCGGCGGTTTCTATTGCATCTTCCCCGTCACAAGATGCATAAACCGTGTACAACGGTCCCAATATGTTGCGCAAAACCGTAATGTTTGACCTTTCGTCATCCACAATTAAAATACTATTTTTTTTGTCCATCTTGTGCCTCCATATTTAGGGATTGGAAACTATATTTATTACGCCCACTTTGTTTGGACTGGTATAACATTTCGTCGGCTTTTTGTACATAATTTTCCAGCGTAAGGGTGTGCAAGGCAATCGCCGTGGTAAAACCAATGGAAAAGGTTACATATTTTGCTACATCGCTGGACACATGAGGTATATTGCTTTCGCGGATACGCGACATTATGCGGTCGGCAACAATACACGCGCCATTTTCATTGGTATTGGGTAATACTACCACAAATTCTTCCCCGCCGTAACGCGCCACAAAGTCATCTGCACGGGGTACGGCTTTGTTTAGCACCTCGGCAACCATTTTTAAACATTTGTCTCCGCTAATATGCCCATAGGTATCGTTAAACTTTTTAAAGAAGTCTATATCAATCATCATAATGGTGAGCGGGCTGTTAGTACGCGACAAGGAAGCTATTAAACGGGGTACAGATTCATCAAAATAACGGCGGTTGTAAATACCTGTAAGCCCGTCAAAAAATATTTTTTCATTTTCTTCTTCCAATTCGCGCACGCGGGTCATATCACGCAAAATCATACCCAAACTTTTAATATCCCGCTGGAAAATGGACACAAACAAAATGCGTTTAATGCCGTCTTTGCATACGAAGTCCATTTCGAATTGTACCGATTCCCCTTGCATGGCTTTGGGGATGTATTTTTCCGTTAATTTTTCCATGCGCTCATCTTGGAAAAGGATACCCAGTCCGTTGGTAATTAGCTCGCTTTTGGTATAACCCGTTACGGTTTCCAACGCGGGGTTGGTGTACTCTACCACGCCGGTTTCAGAAATGGACATAATTAAATCGGGCGTTTTTTCTACGATAGAGAATTGCCGTTCCATGGCATCGCGTTCAAAAACCCCTGCAAAAATGTCGGCAATTAACACAGAAAGGTTGCGTTCATTTTCGCTCCACTCCTTAACGCCGTCTTCTTTTGAAATGTCCAGCAATGCGTGTAGCTTGCCTTTTACAAAAATGGGCTTGGTAATATGCCGTTTATCGTCCTCCGGGTCTGCCGTTTCGCTTCGCAGGTTGCTTCTATCGCCGTCTAATAAATTTTTAACGATGGAAAAGATAGGACCTTCCAGCCGTAATGTAGTCCCGATTTTCGACTTTTTTTCCAACTCGGGTTTAAGCCATTCACTTTGGCATATCAACGCATCTTCATCGCTGTCGTATTTATACAAGAGAATTTGCGCCACGTCCATAAACATGCCTACACCGCGCAAGGTTTTGGTAAAAACGGCGTCTATATACGCATCCGATAAAAAGTCATGGGAAATTTTTGTCATTAAAACCTGCTGGCGGAACTGTACAATGAGTTTTATTTGGTTATGCACCCGCAACTTAACAATGGCAGAAACAAAAGGCTTGGCAATATAATCTGCCGCGCCTAGGGTTAAGCCCTTTTCTTCGGCTTCCGCTTTATCTAGCCCCGTAATAAAAATAACGGGAATGTTCTTTGTTTTTTCCGATTTTTTGAGTGCCTTAATTACGTCGTACCCGTCCATGCCCGGCATAATAATGTCCAGCAAAATAACATCGGGCAGGAAATTGTTTGCCGTTTCTATCGCATCCTGTCCGTCGCCTGCGGCGTAAACGGTATAATCCGCGCTTAGTATACTGCGTAGTATGCTAATATTAAGGCGCTCGTCGTCTACAATTAAGATACTATGCTTTTTTTTACTCACCTGTAGCTATCTCCCATATCCTTTTTACGTGCGCTAACTCTTCTAATGCTTGGTTAAATTTAAAGCGTTCTATCAAAGAAACCAGCATTTCCACATTAGGGATGGTCCTTACTTCGTCCAGCATTTCCTCGCAGTCGGGGTTGCGGTTAAGCAGGAGCGGCTCCAGCTTGGTTATAATGGCTTGTATTTCCGTTTTATCGGTCAGTTTAATGGTATCCCTTGCGTTAAACTCATCCAGCAAAGGTAATAATTTGTTAATTGTGTTATCCAGCGCTTCTTTAAAGGTTGCCAGTTCCGTTTCATCCATGCGGTATTGGTTGTTTTTAAGTTTAGTTTCTACGGCTAATGAAGCGGCTTGCAATTCCTTTTCCCCAATTTGCCCCGACAAGCCCTTTAGCGTATGCGCCAAACGGTGTGCGGATTTAATATCGCCCTTTTCAATGGATGCGATAAGGGTATTATACGCGTCTTGGTAGTCTTTAACAAAGTTGATTTTTAATTGCCCCAGCAATTTTTCCTCGTCGGCTTTTTGTTTTTCTTTGTCCAAGGCGGAATAGCTGTCCACTTTTAGGTGTTGAATTAAACAGTTCCATAATTCCTGCGTGGTGTAGGGCTTGCCCAATGCATCTGACATGCCACTGATTTTATATAAATCCAAATCGCTGGGCATTACGTTGGCGGTAAGGGCAACAATGGGTGTTTTTATATCAAATTCCAGAATTTTTGCTACGGCTTTTAACCCGTCCATTACAGGCATTTGAATGTCCATAAATATCAAGTCAAACAATTTTTTACCGCTCTTAACGCGGTCGGAAACGATGTCCACCCCTTCTTTGCCGTTGTTTGCGATGACGGTTTTTAACCCTACCCGTGCCAAGTGGTCGCAGATTACTTGTTGGTTGAGATGATTATCCTCGCAAATCAATACCTCGCCATGGAAGTTGGGTTTTTCCAAATCGCCGGAGATAAAGTGCTTGCTCTCGCCAATGGCTAGGTCAAAGGTTATCTCAAAACCAAAGGAACTGCCCACATCCAGCGTACTTTCTACCTCCAGCTTACCGCCCATCAATTCCACAATGGTTTTGGTAATAGAAAGCCCAAGCCCCGTACCGCCAAACTTGCGGGTAGAGCTGTTATCTTCTTGGTTAAAAGGTTCATATATATGGGATATTTGGGTGGGGCTAATGCCTATGCCACTGTCCTGCACCTTAAATGCAATGGTAACGGATTTGTCCGTTTCTTTCTTTGTAATGGCAGAAAAGCGGATACTGCCACTGTCCGTAAACTTGGCGGCATTGGAAAGTAAATTCATTAAGGCTTGACGCAAACGGGCGGGGTCGCCGAGTACTTTTTTGCCTACAACGGTGGTCGTCTCCCATGAAAGGGTAATGTTTTTATTTTCAACACTACCCATGGTTTTGGTACGGCAAAAGTCTAATATTTCGGTGAAATAGAAGGGGGATTGCACCAAAACAATTTTGCCCAATTCGATAACGGAAATGTCCAGTATATCGTTGATAATATTTAACAGCCAGCCCGCACTTTCCGAAATGTTTGACAAATACCCCTTTACCTTATCGGGCAAGTCCTCTAATTGAGACAGCTCCGAAAAGCCGATAATGCTGTTTAAGGGGGTGCGGGTTTCGTGGCTCATGTTGGCGATAAATACGGATTTTGTGCGGTTGGCGGCTTCGGCTACTTCTAATGCGGTGCGTAGTTTTTCGTTAGAATGTGCCAGCTCTTGGGTGCGTTCGTCTACCAATTCGGTTAAATTTTCGTTTAGCTTTTTTAGTTCTCGTTTTTGCATAATCAGCGATAAATGTAACTCAAGCCGTTTTAATAACAAAGGGGGTGAAAAGGGAACGGTTATATAGTCTATTGCGCCTAATGAAAGCCCGTATAATTCCGCCGCCGCATCGGTACGCGCGGTAAGGAATACCACAGGGACATCCATCAAGGATTCGGTAATTTGAATGTGTTGCAAGGTTTCGTACCCGTCCATTTCGGGCATTTCTACGTCTAGGATTATTAAATCGGGGGTTTCCGTTGCTAAAACTTCCAACGCTTCCTTACCCGAAGAAGCGGTGGTTACATCATAAGCACCCGCAATGGCTCTTTTCACCATTTCCCGTTTCATCATACTGTCGTCAATAATAAATATTTTTTGCTTACTCATGAAATGCCCCACCTTTTCTTAATGTTTACCAGCTCTTGCGCTGCCTGCCTAAACTTAAAGTTTTCTATCATTTTTACTAATATTTCGGAATCGGGGATGGTGCGTATCTCGGGTATCATGTCTTCACAGTCGGGGTTTTTGTTGGCGATTAGGGGCTCCAGCTTATCAAGCAAGGCTTGTATTTCTTGTGGGTCGTCTAATAAAGTGAACACATCTTCGTTTGCCTCGTCCAGCAATGGGGCAAGTTTATCCAACACATGTGACAAATCCAGGCGGAAGCGGGTCAGCATACCTTTTTGCAATAAATTGTTGCCGCCTTCCAGCTTTTCTTCCAGTGCGGCGGCTGTTTCCTGCAACTTGGTTTCATGTATTTGCCCTGCGTTGCTTTTAATCGTATGCGCCATGCGATGGGCAAGTTTAATATCGTTGCTATTTAAGGCTTCTTCTATTGTTTTGAAGGTATTTTGGTTATCTTTAACGAAATTTAAACGCAAATGCTTGAGCATTTTTTGTTCTTCGGCAGATTGTTGGTCCTTTGCAATGGTGGAATAACTGAGTACGGGCAAATATTTGACCAAGCAGGTCCATAATTCCTGCGTGGTAAAGGGCTTGCATACAAAGCTACGCATACCCGATTGGGTATATTCCTCGGGCATTTTGCGTATTGCGCTTGCTGTAAGTGCCACAATGGGGGTGGTTATGCCTAATTTGGTAATGTATTTGGCGGCTTCCATCCCGTCCATGATGGGCAGGTAAATATCCATAAAAATTAAGTCGAAGGGTTTGTCGCCGTCCTTGATACGTTCCTCTATAATCTGCACCGCTTCTTTGCCGTTGTTGGCGACTATGGTGGTGAGCCCTACTTTTGCAAGATTTTCGCAGATAACGATTTGGTTTAGCTCATTGTCCTCGCATACTAATATTTCGCCGTTAAAATTGGGTTTTTCGATAATATCGTTTTGGGTAAGTATGGCGATGGCACTGGCTTCGTCAATTAAATCGAAGGTAAGGGAAAAGCTAAAGGTAGTACCCACGCCTATTTTACTTGTTACAATTAAATCGCCACCCATTACATTTACAATATTTTTGGTAATGGTAAGCCCAAGCCCCGTACCGCCAAACTTGCGGGAAATACTATTGTCGGCTTGCATAAAGGGTTCAAAAATCCGCTCCATTTGCTCGTCGGTCATACCCATGCCTGTATCCTTTACTTCAAAGTAAAAGGTTGCGCGGTTATTTTCAATTCCCTTTAAGTTTGCCAACATACTTACGCTACCCGACGCGGTAAATTTAACGGCGTTGGAAAGTAAGTTAGTAAAAATTTGGCGCAAACGGGCAGAATCGCCCAGCATAAACTTGCTGGGTATTTTTTCCGCATTGCATATTAGCGATACGCCCTTATCATTGGCGCGGTGTATAAGCCCTGCCTGACAGTGGAAAAACAGGTCGGACAGGTTAAAGGGAACACTTTCCAATTCAACAGAGCCCGACTCGATTTTAGATATATCCAATAAATCGTTTATTATGTTAAGCAGCCAATTTGCACTTTCGCGTATATTATGTATATATTCCCTTGCTTTGGCTTGAATATTATAGTCCAGCGCAAGTTCAGAAAAGCCCAGTATACTGTTCATGGGTGTGCGTATTTCGTGGCTCATGTTTGCCAAAAAAATAGTCTTGGCTTTGTTTGCCGCTTCCGCAGCATCACAAGCGGCTTGCAGTGCTTCCAACTTTTGCTCTAGTTGGTTGATGTGTTGGTTCGCTTTATGCAAGTCTGTGTATTCATTTTTCATTCTTTACCACCATTAGGTACGAATATATTGTAATAATGTAAAAATAACCGTGTGAATATAACACAGGTCGCTTGTTGTGTAAATGGATAATACAGTTATCTGTGAATAGCATAAGTATTCCTTATTAGTAAGCGTCAAATCTATATGGTATGGGTGGGGGGTTAACACGGTTTTTACCTTATCGTACTACCCCCCTTCCCCCACGGTATTAAAACAAAGCATAGCGGCGATATTTTTCTGGTATACTGTTCAAAAAACATCGGGAGCAAAAAATATATGAATCGCATGAAGGAACTCATCGCCCAATTACAGCAAGCATCCCGCGCGTATTACCACGAAAACCGCGAAACAATAAGTGACCGCGAATACGACGCGCTGTATGACGAGCTGGTGCAGTTGGAAAAGGAAAGCGGCATTACCATGGCGGGCAGTCCCACGCAAAAAGTAGGATTTGAATTAGTGAGCGCGCTGCAAAAAGTCCCCCATGCCGTGCCCATGCTTTCCTTGGACAAGACGAAATCGGCGGAGGCATTGGCATCCTTTTTGGGCGAACATACGGGCTTGCTTACGTGGAAGCTGGACGGCTTAGCCCTTTCCCTGCGGTACGAAAACGGTATGCTTGCGCAAGCCGTGACCCGCGGGAACGGCACCATCGGCGAGGACGTGACCCATAACGCACGGGTTTTTGCCAATATTCCGTTACATGTTTCGCATAAACCGCCCTTCACCGTGCGGGGCGAAGCCGTTATTTCCTATGAAGATTTTGCCGCAATAAATGCTTCACTGCCCGCCGAGGAAGCTTATAAAAACCCGCGCAATTTGTGCAGCGGTACAGTGCGTCAATTAAACAGCGAAATTGTAGCGGCGCGGCGGGTACGCTTCTACGCCATATCTATTTTGGGCGAAGGGCTGGATGCGGAGAAACGCGCCCAGCTAAATTGGCTGGCAAAAATGGGCTTCGAGATTGTTCCCCATACGTTGGTAACGGCACAAACGGCTGCAGAAGCCGTGGAAAAATGCAAGACCGAAATTGCAAAAGCGCCTATTGCCACCGATGGACTGGTGCTTGCCTTTAACGACACGGTTTACGGCGCGTCCCGTGGGGTTACGTCCAAGTTCCCCCGCGACGCCATCGCCTTTAAATGGGCGGACGAAATGCAGGCAACCACCCTCTCACATATCGAGTGGAATACCTCGCGCACGGGACTGATTAACCCTGTGGCGGTTTTTGCCCCTGTGGAATTAGAGGGCACATCTGTAAGCCGCGCCAGTGTGCATAATGTGAGCATTCTGCGGGCGCTGCAACTGCACGCGGGGGATAAAATTTCGGTATACAAGGCGAATATGATTATCCCCCAAGTGGCAGAAAACCTTACGCGCGGGAGCGTTCCCGAAGACGAAAATACGATATCGACGGTAGAAATCCCCGCCCAATGCCCCGTATGCGGGAGCGCTACCGAGGTGGTGAGCGGTCCGTCGGGCGACGCGCTGTACTGCATGGGTACGCAATGCGCCGCCCAGCGCCTGCGCGCCTTGTCTCATTTTGCAAGCCGTGATGCAATGAACATTGACGGGCTTTCCGAGCAAACCCTGGAAAAATTTATTTCCCTTGGCATTGTAGAAAACTTTCCCGATTTGTTTGCATTGGCACAGCACAAAAACACCATTATTAACCAAGAAGGCTTTGGGCAAAAATCCTACGACAATCTCGTCGCCGCCATCGAAAACGCAAAAAACGCAGCCCCAGCCAATTTCATCTATGCGCTGGGCATTCGCCATGTGGGGCTTGCCAACGCCAAGCTATTATGCGCCCATTTTTCCCACGATATTGAAAAAATCATCGCCACTTGCGCAGACGAAAATTTTATAGAGGTCTTGAACGAAATTAAAGGCTTTGGCGAAGCCATTGCACAATCATTACACACCTATTTTGCCAACGAGGAAAACCGTGCGCCCATACGGGAGGTGCTTCCCCTGCTGCGCTTGCAAATCCCCGCACAGACAGCAAACGCACAACCTTTAGCGGGACTGGTTTTTGTAATCACAGGCGATGTTACGCAATTTAAAAACCGCAAGGAGCTGCAAAACTTTATAGAAGCCAACGGCGGCAAAGTAACGGGCAGCGTCACAAGCAAGACGTCTTACCTTATTAATAACGACGCGACGTCGACTTCCGGAAAAAATAAAAAAGCCGTCGAGTTGGGCGTGCGGGTGATAACCGAGGCAACATTTAAGGAGCTGCTGTCATGACCAAGACTCAAATCAGCGAAATGCTATACGCGTATATTGTATATGGCACGCGGTTTTCAACACTGGCAAAGCAGTACCCCGAGGAAAACGCGGCATCGTTGAAAACGCTGGCAAAGCTGTCGGGCTTTAACCGCGCCGCGGGTATATTTGCAAAAACCGACTGCGGAGCATACAAAAGGCTATGCCCGCCTAAATTTGCCCCCGAGGAAATTATTGAACACATCGCAGCCTACCTGGAAGAAGACGAAACGCGCCCGGATATGGACTTCCGCCAATTTCTTATCTACCAAGGTATTAAGGCAGAAAACGGCACGCGAGATATCCCCAAGCCCATGCCCAAAAAGATTTGGCATACATCTCAATCCACCGAAATCTTCCACGCCACCGAAAAGGCAAAAAAAGAACCGCTGGACAAAGCCACAGCGGTAGGGTTAGTAGTGCTGGTTACGCTCATTATTATTGGCGTTGGGTTGTTCCTGTTTTTGCGTACAAGCGATTTTAATCTTCCACATTCCTATGATACAACCCGCTTAAATACGCAAGACGCAGAATATGTTCATTAGTTAGCATATCCTGCGTGTAGCGGAAGCGCCACCAGCCCGTTGCCTGTCCGGGTTGGTTCATACGCGCGTTAGTACCCAGGTTTAGTATGTCTTGAATGGGCACGACGGCAAAAACGCCTACGGAAGCAAAGGCAAGACGTATCAAATCCCACGCAACATCATCGCCCGAAACATTTAGATAGCGACGCAGGTAGTCGCGCTCGACCTCGGTCGCGGTTTCGTACCAGCCGCGGGTGGTGTCGTTATCATGCGTGCCGGAATACACAACCGTTTGGTTGCTCGCGTAATTGTGGGGAATATATTCGCTTGCATCGCCGGGGTTGAATGCAAATTGCAATACCTTCATGCCGGGCAGGTTAAAGTCGGTGCGCAGTTTATCTACTTTTTCGGTGATTATGCCTAAATCTTCCGCGATAATGGGCAGCACCTTCCCGCCGCCGATATGCTTTTTTAACGCATCAAAGAGCGGTTTGCCGGGGCCTTTTATCCACTTGCCTTTTATCGCCGTCTTTTCGCCGGAAGGCACCGCCCAGTAGGCTTCAAAGCCGCGGAAATGGTCGATGCGCACAATGTCAACCATGTTAAGCACGGCTTCGGTACGTTTGCACCACCATGCGTAATTTTCCTTTTTGTGGGTTGCCCAATCGTACAGCGGGTTGCCCCATAGTTGCCCCGTTTCGCTAAAATAATCGGGGGGAACGCCCGCAACGGCGGTGGGCCGACCGCGGTCGTCCAAGCAATACAAATGCGGCGCGCCCCACACATCGGCGGAATCCAGCGCTACAAATATAGGAATATCCCCAATAATGCGGATATTTTTTTTATTTGCGTAGGTTTTTAACGCGTCCCACTGCGTAAAAAATGCGAATTGCAAAAACTTGGCAAAGTCAATTTCTTCCGCAAGGGTTTTGCTTATTTCTTTTAGCGCACGGGGTTCGCGCGTTTTTATATCCTGCGGCCAGCTGCTCCACGCCGCGCCGTAATAATAATCCTTCACTTGGTCGGGCGAAAGGTATTTTTTCATTTCCTTTGCGTAGGCTTTTAAGCCCTCCGACTCCCACTCGTCGCGCCGTGCTTCAATAAAATGGGTTTTAATTGCGGTGAATAGGGCGTAATCCTCCAACCAATCCTTATTTTTATTGCAAAAGCGCGTAAATTTGCTTTTTTGCGTTGCATCTGCGTCCTGCATAAAGCGCCAATATGCCTTACGGAAAATATGCATTTTACTGTTAATTACGGGACCGTAATCCACCGTGTGCGCATGGAAGGCAAGCACGTCTGTTCCTGTTAAATCGCCCTTGTTTAGCCAGCCTTCCTTTGCCAGCAAATCAGGGCTTACCAAATACGGGTTGCCCGCAAATGCTGAAAAGCTTTGATAAGGCGAATCGCCGAAGCCCGTTGGCCCAAGCGGAAGCACCTGCCACAATGTTTGCTTTGCTTCTACCAAAAAGTCCACAAAGGCGTATGCCCCCGCGCCTAAATCGCCCATGCCATACGGGCTGGGAAACGACGTAGGGTGCGCAAGCACGCCGCTGGCTCTTTTGTTAAACATGTTATTTCCCCCTCGGTATTTTCCATTTTATGGGGAGTGTATCATTTAGGAGTGATTAAAACAATACATCAGCGAAATTAAGCGTAAAAAATACAAATCCCAGTACGGTCAAGCCCGTGATAATCAGCACAGAAATTTTTAGCTTGTCGGTCTTTCTTTTCATGCGCATAAGGTTAAAAACGAGTGCAGAAAAGCAGGCGGCAAGGGACAGCACAAGAATAATATATGTGATAAGTATAAGTCCGTCGTTCCAGCCTGTGTGTACATACCCGCCTAAGAGATGGTCGAGCATATTAATTTGCGGGGGGGCTGCCAAATCCAGCACCAGCAGCGCGGCGAAGGAAAGCATCCACGCAAGTACGTTAAGGACTGTCCCGCCCTGTACCATCCAATCCTTCTGTTTGCGGCGCTCGGGCTTCTTTAATTCGGTGTTGCGAATTGTCATGGCGTACCTCCTGCGATTTTTTAGGCGTATAAGCGAGGGTTAAGCATTCAACGGTCCGCGCGCCGTGCAGCTTTAAAATGCGCGCGCATTCATTTAGGCTTGCGCCTGTGGTGTAGATGTCGTCGATGATTATATACGTTTTCCCCGTTGCTGTATAACTTGGGGTTAGGGTAAAGGCATCTGTTACGTTTTCCGCGCGGCGGGCAGGGTGCAAGCCCGCTTGGGGCGGCGTGTCGATGATGCGCGCCAACGTGTACTCCATGGGGATTTTTAAGGCGGCGGATAATTCCTTTGCCAGCAATTCCGCTTGGTTAAAACCGCGTTCACGTTTTTTTGCCGGGTGTAAGGGAAGCGGGACAAAAGTTGCTTCGCGGGATATTTTTACACGGTTGCTTTGCAAATAATCCGCCCATAGACGCCCAAGCGCAGAGGCATAGTTTTTTTTATTGCGGAATTTTATATCGCGCATAATATCGCGCAGTATGCCCTCGTAGTTAAATATAGCGCGGTTTTGGGTGAAGTGGAAGTCTTTTTTGGGGTAGCCTTCCTGCGCGGGGGTAAGCAGGGGTTCGCAGCTTTCGCACAACCAAATTGCGCGGCGGCGCTTATCGTTAAGGGGAAGCAGCATACGGCACGCCATACACGCAGGGGGATATATCCAGTCAAGTACATGCGCTATCACAGAATTTGCCCCATTTTGCGTATTTCGTCCATTTCCTGCAGGCGGCGGGCAAGGGAGGTATAGCGAAAAGCGACGCGGTTATTATCCACCATGCGGTGCATGGTTTCGGGCAAACCCACCAGCACCGCAAGGGATTTGGCACGTGTTACCGCCGTGTATAACAAATTACGCGAAAGCAGCATGGGCGGTCCGCTGTGTACGGGAATTACTACTACTTTATATTCACTGCCTTGGGATTTATGCACTGTTACCGCATAGGCAAGCTCTAAATCGTCCAGTTGGGAAAATTCATAATACACGCGGCGGTTATCGTCAAATAAAACCGTCATTGCGCCGCCGTCTGCGTCGATATCGGTGATAATGCCCATATCGCCGTTATAAATGCCCGTACCGCGGTCAATAATTCGATTATTTTCAAGCTGTTCCCACGCTGTGTCGTAATTATTGCGGATTTGCATTACCTTATCGCCCTCGCGGAAAATGGTTGCCCCTAATTCGCGCTCGTTTTTGTTGGAAGCGGGCGGGTTAAGGCGCTCTTGCAATAGGGCGTTGAGCCGCGCGACACCCAGCGGGGTTTTACGCATGGGAGTAAGCACTTGAATATCGTGCTTGCTGTCCAGCGGCATAAAGGCGGGCAATCGGTTTACAACAAGGTCAACCAGTGTTTCTGCCACGTCCTCGGCACGGTTGCGCTTTACGAAAAAGAAGTCTTTTTCCTTCTGGTTGGTTTCGGGGTATTGTCCTTGGTTAATGCGGTGGGCGTTCATGATTATTGCACTTTCCCGCGCTTGGCGGAAAATTTCCGTTAACCGCACCACGGCAATGGCATTGCTTTGGATAATGTCCTTTAACACATTGCCCGCACCCACGCTGGGCAATTGGTCAACGTCCCCCACCAAAATGAGCCGCGTACCCACCGCCACCGCCTTTAACAAGCTGTGCATAAGTAAGATGTCCATCATGGAAGCCTCGTCAACGATAAGCACATCACATTCCAGCGGGCTTTCCTCGTTGCGTTGGAAAACCATGCGCCGCGAATCGGGGGAAATAAAGCTCACCTCCAGCAAGCGGTGAATGGTCTTTGCCTCGCGTCCCGTTGCCTCGGTCATGCGCTTTGCCGCCCGTCCCGTAGGTGCTGCGAGAAAGACATTCTGCCCCTTGCGCTCCAGCAAGCCAATTAATGTATTAATGACTGTGGTTTTTCCCGTGCCCGGTCCCCCTGTGATAACAAGTACGCCTTCCACCATTACCTTTGCAATCGCCTCTGCCTGCCCTGTGGAAAGGGAAATACCGCCCGTTTCTTCAATGTCGCGCACCTCTATGCCGCCTGCCGTTTGCGCCGTATCCCCATGAGCGGACACCAGCGCAGAAAGCTGGCGCGCCACCCCACTTTCCGCATAATACAGCGCACTTACAAAAACCAGCGGTTCGGCTTCGCCCGCTGCCGTTTCGCGGATAATTAGGCGGTCGAGCTGCATTCGCACCAGCTCATTTTCCACCAGCCCCGCGTCAACGCCCAGCATGGCACGTGCCTGCCGCGATAATTCCCCCTGCGGCAGATACACATGCCCCTCGCCGGATGCTTCCCACAAAATAAAGCGCACCCCTGCGGAAACGCGCTCGGGCGCGTTCACATCGCAGCCCATGCGCCGTGCAATTGCGTCCGCCGTTTTAAAGCCGATACCGTCGATATCGTCCGCAAGTTGGAAGGGATTTGCGCGTATCATTTCTACCGTTTCGTCCTTATACTTCTTATAAATGCGCATCGCCATGGAAGGCGAAATGCCGTATTCCTGTAAAAATAACATTGCCGAGCGCTGCGCACTTTGCGCATGGAACGCCTCGGAAAACTTGTGCGCCATCTTAATCGAAATGCCGCGCAGCCCCGCAATGCGCTCAGGCTCATTTGCAAGCACGTCAAAGGTATCCGCGCCGAAGCGGGCGACAATTCTTTTTGCCGTGCGCTCGCCTATCCCCTTAATTACCCCGCTTGCCAAATACTTCTCAATCCCCGACAGCGAGCCGGGTCTTAGCCGCTGTGCCTGTGTAATTTGAATTTGCCAACCATAGCGCGGGTGGTTAATAAATCGCCCGCCAATATGTAAGCGCTCGCCTTCGTACAAGTCGGGGAGCGTACCCGTACAGGTGATGCAGCCCTCTTCCTCGCTCATGTATTGGGTAAGGGAAAGCTGCACCTCGTCCTCTTCCACACGCAAAACAAACACCGAGAAGCCGTTTTCCTCGCTGTGGTAGATTACGTTTTCGACTGTGCCTGTAAGCAAATGGACGTCGGCGGAAGTGGACATGGTTTACCTCATAAAATTAGTTTTATGAGTGTACCATAATTTTATGTACTTCGTCTTACGGACGACGGGTGCGGGCAGTGTTTGCGTCTTAAAAATCCATTTTGTGCCTTAACCATAAAACATAATGACAGCGATGTCCATAACATACAGTGAAAGTTGTAACTTTCACTGTATGTTATGGACATATGTTTTTTTCTGTGTAGAATAATCCACAAGAAGCCGCCAGCGCACCGCGGCTAAACGCATTCCCATTACTGCGCAGGGTGAGGATGGAAAAATCTTAGGAGGTATTTGTTATGATGAAAAAGAAATGTGGTTATTGGGCGGCGCTAGTAGCGCTTATAGTTTCAATAAGCGCTGTTCTCCCGCTAAACACAGTAGCATATGATATTAATGAATATGAGTGTTTTTACATTTCATATTCACAATATTTATTTGAAGTGAAATGTAAGCAACATCATTGTTGCATTAATTTGTATAATGAATTAGAGAATTTAAAAATGGAAGACCTAATTGAAGCTCAGCCTTATTCTTTATTTTGTCTTTTAGGTCCTTGTTTCCCACAAATAACTAACAGTACAACGCCAGTGACAGGCGGTCCGAATGCCACATTCTGCTCCTACCGCATACAAACGGTTACTCTTACGTGTCTTGCCTGTCAACGACCTATGGGACAACAAGAGCACAGAAGCTTCGAGGTTAGCCATACATGGGTGCCTTTGCCCAATGCGCCCGGTCATGCATTTTGCTCAAGATGTGGTTTTTCTGTATAATTTTTTAGTTGAGAATATGGCTTTCATTTATATATAATGAAAGCCATATTCTTTTTGGGGGATTTAGTTATGTATATAATAAAAAATGCCTTTAAAAATATTGGCAGGTACAAACTTACTTATTTTTTATTTAGTGGATTTTATTTAATTTTAATCAGTGCGTCTGTATTATTTATTAATATTCACATCTTTACACAAAACGCAATTCCTGAAATACAAAATTATTTTAATAGCACGGTAATTGTTGAACAAGCAAATTTTCAAGCAACGTTAGATATTTTTTCTTATGACGATTTTATGTATATATTAAACACGCCTTACGTAAACGATATTCATTTTAATAGTTTTGCGTTTAGTCCGTCTACTTTATATATTGATAGAGAGGGAAATGCACAATGGTACAAACTATTTGATGAAACAGAAGTATTTTGGTTGTCATATAATGGAACGAAAAAGAATGGAGTTCAAAATCTCTTAAGACATTTAATTATTACGGGATTTAATGCTACGTTTCCGCAAGATTTTAGTATGGTTGAAGGTAGAATGTTTGAAAATGATAACGAGGCTGTTGTTTTTCGTAATACAAGAATAGCGTGTAATGATTTTATTTATATATTTAGTTTAGAAATTGGCGATACCCTTGTATTTAAATATGGTGATTTTTATAAAGAATATTATATCGTTGGATTGTTAGATGAAACAACAGGCGCGCCGTATGTCCCTATCTTATTTACTACGTTTAATAGTGCAGAAATATTTAACGTATTTCCGCAGCATTTACAGGGGTCTGTTATAAATACAATAACAGGATTGCGCATTTTTACTGGTTATGATGCGACAATTTTTTTACGGGCGGCAGATGATTTTTTAGCATTACATAATAAGGTGCAATGGCACTCAAATGGATTGTATCGCATAGCGATGCGTTACCGTGATACACAAGGAAGCCAACTAAACATAACTATTTCGATAGCGCAAATAAGTTGGTTAGTAACACTGGTTGCAATATCATTTATTATTTCATTAACGATTATCGCATCGATGATTATTATCAGTAACAGAAAATATGATATCGCTGTGTTACGTTCCATGGGGATGGGTAAGTTGCAATTAATAACAGGTCAAATAATTGAAAATCTCTTGTTTGTTTGGGGCATATTTATAATTTCATTTGCATTGAGTACTGTAGCATTTATTTTTATGCTATATCCTTGGTTATTGCAGCAGTACATTATTCCATTGGAAATTTCTATTTTAAGCTCCGCTTTGCCTAGTTTGTTTGTTAATTTTTTGCTGACATCGATTGTCGCGATTTTATCCATTGTTATTACATCTATTTTTATATTATCTGTTCAACCATTAAAATTATTATGCAACCGTGATTAATTAGGAGGATGGTATGTTACGTTTAGAAAATGTATGCTATAGATATCATAAAAAAAAGATGGATGTATTGCACGACATTAACTATAATTTTAATAAGGGGCTTGTTTACGCGATTATGGGGCATTCAGGCTCGGGTAAAACAACATTATTATCATTGCTTGCAAGGCTGGATAATCCAACAAAAGGCAATATATTTTATAACGATTGTGATATAAAAAAAATAAACTTAAATGTGTATCGCGCAAGATATGTAAGTATTATATTTCAAAGCTACAATTTGTTATATAAATACTCTGCATTAGATAATGTCTTGATGGCATTAAATGTTAGCAGGTTCTGTGGTGATAAAATAAATCATGCTTCATCTATATTAGATACAATTAATCTCGCTAAGGAAAAACATACCCGTACTGTCACAAATTTATCTGGTGGTGAACAGCAACGCGTAGCAACTGCTCGTGCAATCGCGTCTAATGCAGATATAATTCTAGCTGACGAGCCTACAGGTAATTTAGATAGTATAAATACGCGCCAAGTAATGGATATGTTACTAGGATTGAAGGAAAAACATCAAAAATGTGTCATTATTGTTACACACGACGAACGCATTGCCGACCAAGCCGATGTAATTATTAATATAGATGATGGTAAATTGAACACGTAAAAACCGCAGCGCCCAGCGGCTAATCCATTCCCATTGCCGCACAAGCTAACAGCTGTTTCATTTGGTTGTTTCAGCTCCTTTTTGGGTGATACGATAGCATGAGAAAAAAGACGTACTTTATAGTGTTATTAGCCCTGTTTATTATAGCTATACTTGGGATTACGACTCTTATGTGGTTTCGATATGTTTCTAATACATTTGACCCGTTTATTACTGTTATGGACGAATCCAATTTCAACCGTAGTGAATTCTTTGCATCGAGTTGGCGGCATACGCGCCCATTACTAACGTATAGAGAGGAAATAATATCTCTGTCACTTGATACGTTTCATACGGTAGAAATTTTTACACCCTTCTTTTTGGATTTTGGGGGTTATATATCCGTTAGTACAATTATCCCTGTAAACTTCGAAATAACAACTGTGAATTGCCGGGTGATGATTTATATAACTGGCTGTGTAGGCACGAGCGGTTTTATAAATCCATTGGGGCATTATTCGCATTTGTGAAAGAAATTTTTGGGGAAGATGTTTTTGACGGAGTAAAATAATAATAAATCCACGCTTTACGCTCCGGCAAACCCATTCGCAATTTCTTCCCACTGCGCGGGGGTTAACGCATCGGGTGTGGTGCCGTGTTTCTTCCGCGCATCTATTTGCATGTGTTCGAAGAACTTCGCCAGCCAGTTTTCCCCTGTGCGCAAAGTGGAAACATAGGCGCGGGAAATGTAAGGCTCAATAAACTGCCCGTAGGGGCTGGCGTGGAAGGCGCTTATCGCCGCTTCTGCGTCATACATAACGTGGCGAAGGCTCATGCGTTCCCCATCCAGCACTGCATAGGTAGCCATACCGCCAATGCCGTCTGCAGAAAGCCCAACAGAACCTACAGTGACCACCGTTTGCTCGCCAAACCGATATAACTGCGTTTTATGCACATGCCCGCTAATTAACCATTTTTGCGGGTGTTTTTGTGCAATGGCGGCGGCGTTCTCACGGGAAGTAATGCCCGTTAAAACATCATCGGGGGAAGCGTGGTACAAGAGTGCATCGCCTACCGCAGCGGAAGTTGGCAAATTTTCCAAGTACGTCCAATGCTCGGGTTGAAGGTTGTCCGCCGTCCAGCGCAACGAGGATTGGGTAGACGCGATTATAGCATTTGGATTATCCCGCAAGGAGAGCAACTGTGCCTCCCAATTGCCCAGCACCCCCGTTACGGGAAGGGGGGACTGTATTAGTCGGTTAATACAGTCGGCGGGGAAGGGACCGCCCCCTGCCGTATCGCCCAATGTCCATATTTGCTGGGTTTGCGGGGGCAAATCGGCAAGGACGGCTTCCAAAGCGCGTATGTTGCCGTGTATGTCGGTTAGGATAGCGGTCATAAAAAATCACTCCTTAGCGCAAGTATATCACACCTTCTCCCAAACCCGTGCCGCAAGCACGGTCATATCGTCTTTTTTCCCGTCTTTTGCACGTTCGGCTTCGCTCAGCACATAGTCTGCAATATCCTGCGGATTGCGGAAGCGGCATTCCGCCAGGGTATTTGCCAGCCATTGCTCTCGCTCGATATCGGGGGTTATGCCGTCCGTGACCATCAGAATCACGTCATTGTGCGCCAACGTGTGGCGCGTTACCTCCAAGTCAACCTCGTTTAACATGCCGATGGGCAGCGATGAGGAACGGATAACCCGCACCTTGCCCCCGCGCAATAAAAACGTAGAAGCCGCGCCGATTTTAATAAATTCCGAATCCCCCGTATACAGGTCAACGGAGCAGATATCAAGCGTAGCAAAGGATTCTTCGTTCGACTTTAACACTAACACGGAATTTATCATACGCACGGCAAGCTCTTTGTCGAAGCCGCTTTCTATAAAGTCTTCTAATAAGCCTACGGTGGCTTCGCTTTCGCGCCGCGCGCGTTCTCCGCTGCCCATTCCGTCGGAAAGGGCGAGTAGGCACGTGCCGTTTTTCAGTTCCATAAACGAATAACTGTCCCCCGACCCGCGCGATGACTTGGCACGGTGCGCAACCCCCGAAGAAATACGCAGGCGCTGGTCTTCGATAAAGCGGACGGTACATGCATCGCCCCGCGTATCGCAGTCTGTACCTTCGGGGCGCATTTTGCGCTTTAGCACGGCGTTAAGCACGGGCAGAATATCGTTATTACACGCATTCTTGTTAAAGCACGCGCGGTGACTTATGGAAACGCGGTAACGCCCCTGCTTATTTTCCATTACAATTACGCTGTTTACGTCAATTTTGTGCTTGAGAAGGGCAAGAATCATCTCCTCCTCCAGCCCTTCATGGAATTTAAGGGAAATGTCAATCTCGTCGGAAAGGCACTGCACAATGCCTGCAACGCCGTGGAGTTGCTGGCTTACCAGCTCGCGGCTTTCTGCAATGCGGTTATGCCACAAGAGGTTGTTTTTGTATAGGGAGAAAACGGCGTTAAGCTCATGCAGCCATTTTTCATGGGTGGGGCAGGAACGGCGAAAGACCGCGTCTAAATCGCTTGCGGTTGCAGCACCCTTCTCCGCACATGCGCCAAGCAGTGAGAAAATATGCTGGTGGGTTGCGTACAAATCATCCTCCCAGCAGCGCCCATAGCGCGGGCAAGTGGCACAGGCACGAGCGCTAAGCTCGTCCACCATTAAGGAAATATCGTTTTTGTTTAA
This sequence comes from Defluviitaleaceae bacterium, assembly GCA_009786535.1. Classification (GTDB taxonomy): domain Bacteria; phylum Bacillota; class Clostridia; order Lachnospirales; family WQUN01; genus WQRX01. Next base: position 62,899 of record WQRX01000014.1, read on the forward strand.
ACTGTGCTTGGGCTTGGATAATCCGCTAAAGGTGTCTGCCAATTTTTCAAACGCCCCTGCGAAAGAATTTAAACGGCGGGTGGTTTCTTCCTTAATTTTGTCCATATAATCCTCTGCGTTGTCGGGCAGCGGGCTAATAGCCGAGGCTACGTTAAAGTTGAAATTCTGCGGCGTTAGCATAAACGCAAGACCCGCCGCAATTACGGCGTAAATGTTGGAAAATGAATGCAATTCCCGCGCCAGCACAAACAGCGCAAGGGAACCCGCCGCAACTACACCGCCAATCACGGCGATACGCCCCCATTTTTTGGCAAGCCCGCCGCCCATGCCCGCAAGCGACAATGCCGCCGCCGTTCCCGCTTCCCAATGTCCCGCAAGGTATAAAAAGACGCCGAGGAGCATACCCGCCGCCGCGGCAAAGCTTGCACCACCCTTGTTTGCCACAAGGCACAAAATATAAATACAAAAGAAGAATCGCAGGGGCATTGCCCCTACATAAATTTCCGAAGCACCTGCAACAATGCCCGCAAGCAAAATAGTAATTGCGATAATGTCCTCACCCGCAAGCATTCGCCGCCGCTTGCCTGTAAGAACGGCATGTCCCCGCTTAATCACAAGCGTAAGCCCGCTTGCAAGCACACCCTCCAACACCGCAACCAAAACCAAAAATGTGGTCACGCCGTACAAAAGCGCAAATGCCAAGCCCGAAGTCAATACACTAGCCCCCGCCGCAATAAACGGTAATTTTAACCAGCCGCGGTTATGCCCGCCCGCTACCCGCAGCGCAACAAAGTAATACCCGCACAGCAGCCCAACTGCCATTAAATACCGCCATGTGAAAAAATCCCCAAGCCGTGTCGCCATGCCCAGTGCAGTAAACAGCGCCGTGACATAAAATGCCCGCCCGCTACCCATAAACGCAGCAAGAAAAGGCAACGCAAGCGGGTTAATAAAACCAAATACCACCGCGCGCCCTATAAAAAAGCCCGAAGCACCCACCACCGTTGCGCCAATATCCCGCTTGCTTAACGACTGCGAAAACCCCGTGCCCAACACATCTTGCGAGGTTTTTTCCGCCGTTTTAGCGGAAAATCGCCCATCCCTATTTAATGGAAAAGAACCCATATAAAAATCCCCCGTCTATACATATGTGCGCCGCAGAATGCTGTGGGCATTCAATTAGCTTGTCCATATATATTAGCGCGGGTGGATTGTGGCTTTATGTCATTTTGCGCATCGAAAATGTAATATTAAGAAATGTAAAAAATAGGTCATTGCCGAAATGAGATTTGCCGATATAATAAGAAAGCGGTCAAAATCTTAGAGAGTGTCACAACGTATCATCCACGGGGGGAATATCTATATGAAGCTACATAGTCTAAAAAGGAAAGTTGCGCTTTGGTTAGCGCTGGTAATGATATTAAACACACTTGCGCCGTTCTTTATACCGCGCATGGCGGTACAGGTGCAAGCAAGTGCGGCGCAGCGGTTGGAGGCATTAACCGACCGCACCATGGTAGGCGGCACTGTGGAAAGCCCGGGAATTACCATGATGGTAGGACCCGCATCTAACCCCGAAGATATTATGCTTGCATGGCCCATAGGCATGGGCGAATTAGATGCAGGGTTGCATGTGTTGCGCTTTTTTACCGAGGCAGGGCATAAATTTGAATTTTGGGTGCGCACCCACGGCGACGGGGAAACGGTAGATATTTCCTACCATTTGTTCCGCAGAGCAAGCGCGGCAGATATAAACGCATCTACAAACCCTTACTTCCGTTATAACGAGCCTTTGCCAAACGAAACTTTTGACCCGGTTGAACAAGTGCATCCCGCTATTTACGGCATGTTTGCAATGCCGGGACGTCCGCAAACCACCATTCGCTACCGTTGGGCGCCCCCGCAAGCGGAAGCCAGCCGTGCATCGCATATGTTTGTTTTTATCGAAAACGGGCTTTCGGCGGGTTTTATCCATGACTATACATGGGAATTTTATCCCGAAGCGCAAGCTGCGCTTTATGCTGACATTGCACACGGTATGCACAGCGAGGTATGGCGACCAAATACAGGTACAACCATCGCTTCCTATTTGCCAACCTACCGCCCCGCAGCATGGCCGCAATTCGACGCCAACCGCAGCGACAGGGCATATGTATTCCCCGGCTTCCGCGCTATGGATGTAAACGTATTCCCCTTTGCACAAGCCGCCTATCGTGACCCTTCGCCTTTAACCCCTGCGGGCGAACCTAATTATGTATACTTCCCCAACAATTTCCCCGATTTGCGCCCCAGCGGAAACAATGCCGTCCCTGTGCCCCATACGCTGGAGCGTAACCAAGTATACCTGGACAGGCAACGCATTACCTCAGCGCTGGTTGTCGATTTGTGTGGCGATGCGGGTACAGATTTCCCCGCATACGCAACCCACCGTTTAAATATGACAAGCGACCCGCGTTGGCTGGGCGGCTTAAGCCCGCAGGATATAACCACCCCCGTGGAGCGCCCCGCAATGGGCATGAATGGGATGGACATACGTATTTTGTTACCACGCTTTTTTAGTGAAGACCTTGGCGGTTTTGTGCGTGACTTTAATTATGGTCCGCCATACGGCGCAAGTATTCCGCCTGTAAATGCTGTTATTAATATGGGTACGCCCAACGTAGGCGAATCCTTTAGCGTGGTAGTAAATAACGTAGGCAATTTGCCGTTATGGTCTGCAAACGGCGATGCCGGCAACACCGCGGGTACGTCGTTGGTTGCGCCTGCAAATGCCACGCCCGCCCGCCAAGGCAACCCCATTTATTTGCATGATGCATCGTTAATAGAAACGGCATCCACCGCCGTTGTTGATAGTTATACCTTGCTCCGTTTGCAGGTAAACGGGCTTGCGCCCAGTATTATTTATGAGCAATTGAGCATCGTATTTACCCTGGGTGGCGACCCGCCTGTACTGGTAAACCGTACAACATGGTTAAACCATGGGCAGGGTGACCTGCGGTTAAACACATTGCTTGCTTATGACCTTATGCCGCCCATTGCCGGCACAATGAATGTAATGATACAGCCCTTCCGCAGTTATGCAGGTGCATTGCTCATTGGTGAATATCGTTTAGATGCACGTCCCTCACCCCACCGCAACGACCCGCCCATTATCGTGCGTTTTGACGGGCGTTCAGATTCGATGCAGCTCCCCGTGCTTATGCAAGCAGGGCACCCCCCCAGCCATTACCGTGTAGACTTTGTGCAAACAGGGGGGATAGATACCCGCTCCCAAACCATTATCGTGCTGCCCGAAGACCGGCCGGGTATTGGACCGCCCAACGGCTTCCAAGTAGTAAACGAGTCGATTCAATTTGCGCCAATGCGTTTGCCTGCGGTACAGCCGCCGGGTTCGATTGCCGACCTCAATTTTGATGTGCAGTGGCAAATGGGCAATGCGCTGGAAATTCAACGCATGTTCCATATACAAGGCACAGAACCGCCCGTTTTTCATAACTATGTTACCATTCGCTATACCCTATACCGCGGCACAAGCCCCCAAACGGCGGAAGAATCGGCAACGACTTTGCCTTTTGCGAATATTGACGTGGTATTACGCCTTAACACAGCCACAACACCCCCAACGGTAGATATACGTTACATCGTTACCTTTGCCGATGGTACAGCAGGCTTTACCACCGCGTGGGAGCCATGGACAGTGATTAGCGAAGTGGTATTTGCCACGGTTCCTTTTAGGAACATGCCCGCAACGCATTTAAATAACCCCCCTAATCCTACACAAGAGCCGATTATTACGGGTGCGCCCTTCCGCTTCCCCCGTGTGTATCATATGTATATTGCGCCCATTGCCGAACAATTAGGCGGTACGGGCGATGGCACAGGCGACTTTGCACCCCTTAGCGGCTGGCCTGTTTCGGTTTTCGATTATATCGCCCTTAGCGATTTTGACCGCTTACAGCCGCCCCCGCCCACCAACTTTATGGTACGTTCTCAGCCAAGCCCCGAAGCCCCGCCTGCGCTGGGTGTGTCCTTTACCGTGCCTACCCATGCGTTACGTGCCTACATGAGCCAGCAATACCCCTTTGCGCCCGTGGTACGCTTTAATGTTTACCTGTCTGCGTTTGAAGAGGCGATAAACAACTTAACCAGCCCCGCAAACGACGGGCGTAACGACCCCGCCCGTGTATTAAGCGTACCCTTCGCCGCCAATCTATCGCATGAAGACGGCGTAAACACCGTAACCCTAACAGACGCGCATTTAAATGCCCTGCGCGCAGGCGGTCAAGTTTTGCGCATTGCGGACATTCCCCTAATGCCGCGCGTGCGCTTTGACCAATTGAATGCATGGCTTCCCTGGGATGAAAATAACAATCTCCGCGCTATTCAATACACCTACGATGTGCTGGGGCAAAACCCTGTACCCCTGCCCTTTGATTTAAACTTTACCATCACAGGGCTGGACGAAAACCAACGGTATTTCTTATTTGCCGACTTAGTGGTAGAACGCTACGTTACTTCCGGCGCTGCCTTTGCGGGGGAATTTGTGGGGCAACCCATCGTTGAGCAGGGCGTGCACGTTGTTGCGCGTTCCGTCCCCGGGGAGTTGGCAGGCGACCTTACCATAGGCACGCCCCAAGTGCCCGGACCTATTGAGGTTGACCCTTCTGCCCCAACGGGTTTAACCCATGAAGGGTTAGACCAAACAGAAGTTATCCTGCACTGGCATGACATCGCGTCGGAAGACCCATCCGTCGTTGCCATTGAGTTTGAAATTGTGCGCACATCTGACAGCCGCCTAAACCTTGCAGAATACGGCAGTTTACCCTTGGGCGAAATTGTGCGCCGTAACCAAAGCGCAAAAGGCTGGCGCACCAACTATACGTTGGGCGATTTTGCGCCCGGCGAAACCGAACGCTTTTTAGAAGTGTACAGCGGAAACACGTCGGAACGTATTACACCTATGATGAATATCGACGAACATTACGCCTATGACCGTTACTTCCAAATAGAACCGCCCGCCCGCGTGGCGTTATTTGACCGTACACTAAGCCCCAATAATTTATATTTCTACTACGTGCGTACCGTGCGCCGCGTCATTTTTGTAGATACGGCGGGCGAGCGGCACGTGCTGGAAAACCGCTCCTCTTGGGTAGAGGAAAGCGTAACCACCCCCGTTGTGCGCGCCCCGGAAGACCTGCGCATAGAAAACGGGCTTGCGCGCCCCGGTTTTGATGCCCAGTCCATGCAGTTTGTGAGCTGGTATCACCCCGCAACCCACGGCATGATTCAAGCCCTGCGGGATAATCCTAACGCGCCCCTTGTTTTCCAATACCAGTTGCGTATGGACGACGGCATATGGGGCGAGGTATCTACCGTACCTCTTAATGTAATGCTTAACCCCGACAGCTTTGTAACGGGTCGCTTCTATTATATGGTGCGCGGGTTACATGCAGGAGTTGTGTACCAAATGCGCGTGCGCGTATACGACCGCGACACGGGGGATATGTCTGTCTGGTCAAATATCATCACCTTTATGACCGACTGGGACGACCAAGAATTCCAACGTGACCGCGAAGCCAACGACTGGCTGGAGCATTTGCGCCGTTTATTGCTTGAGCAATTGCGCCGCCCCTTCTGGACGGCAAATGACACGCCCGATTTATTGCGCGTGGTATACCGTCCCGACGCATTCCGCGGAATGATTGACGCAACGCGGGGCAATGCAATACAGCTTCATAATACCAATGCGCGGGTAAGCGTGTATTACCTGCCCGTTTCAGGTATTTTGGAAGCGAATGAATACCGCATGGGTTTTACCATTTCCCACGAAGATATGGACGTAACCTTTGCGCCGCGTTTTATTAACGGTGAGCAAAACCGCGCTATATTGGAAATGGCGCGCAACGTAGCCAACCGCAACGTGCCCGTAAACGACTATTTTGTGCGTATTACCATGGAACGCCAGCCCATTTGGGGTATGCTGCACGGCAACCCGCCGCTCTCCCCCGCAATGGACGTGCGTATAGACCTTGTAGGCATTAACGAAGCAATGCGTAATATACGCACATGGGATTTGCGCGTAGCCAGCCAAGCCAATCAAATTGTGGAACGCCGTGTGGAAGACCCCGTAATCCGCCAAAACGTACTCAATTTAATTGACAGGGGCGACCATTTGGGCGAACGCGGTGCATACATTATGCTGGACTATTTAGCCACCCACGAACGCGCCGTAGCACAGCAAATCAGCCAAATTATTACGCGGGATATTCCCCCGCAACCAACGGCGGCGGGTATTATTTCGCCTACGCAAATTTCCGTAGCACAGATAGATGCGCCCATGCACTTAACCGCAACCAACACAACGCCCGAAATGAGCGTATCCGCATTTGCGCAAATACGTGCGGGTGCAAACCCCGAATGGCAAAACATGCCTACCAACGAGCGTAACAACGGCATCGCTGTAATAGCGCAAAACGTAGGCACATATGCCTTCAGCGGGCGCGAAGTGCACATACAAGGTATTGAAAATGTGCCGGGCGGGTATATTGTCACCTCGCTTGTGGCACGATTTGGGTTAGCCGATGTATTCGGCGGCGGCGAAATTGATTTACACCGTAATGCAACACGGCAAATGCTCACAGGCTCGCTCGCGCGTTTAGCGGGTGCGCCCCCCGCTGCCGATACGGTAAGCTGGGTAGCCAATAATATGAATGTGACCCTTGCCAACCGTAACGCGCAGGGCTTAGTTTCCCAACAGGAAGCGGTGGCAATGCTTATGGCGCTATATGAACAGCGTACAAATACGCGGGTAAACTCCATTATTATCCGCAACCATACACACACGGCGGGCATGAAGTTAGACGACCGCTACGCCCAAGCGGTACGCGCCGCCTTTGAATTGGGCATACTGCAAGAAGGCATAAACCCCAATTCGCCTATTACCATCGGCGATTGGTTGGATATGCTAATGGCATTGGATACGAGGGTGGGATTATGAAAATGAAAATTTTATTTGCGGTATGTACCGTGCTGTTAATGGCGGCACTTCCTTTGCTTATGCACGCCGCGCCGGCACCGCCGGTGCCCAATCTGCCGCCTTCGCCGTTTGTGCGTACGCCCGTAACCTCGGCTACGGTAGTTTCGCAAGATAACCCCGCAACGGCTACCGAGAGTACGTATAACCTGCGTTTCTCGTGGTCTGCGCCAATGTCTTCGTCGGAAACAACAGGCTGGCGTGACCCGTCTTCGACCGCGCCGCCTAACCCTGCGGGGCATATTTCTGCAGACCCCGCACCTGCCGATGCTTGGTCTCGCTTTGCGTCGCGTTTTGATATTGAATTTGCCAACCGCAGCTTGGGCGGCGCACCACCATTACCCGAGCGTGTTGGCTTTGGCGGTGACAATACGCTGGATGAATTTAGATACCCTAACGTTACGGGTACAGTGCCCGCAACGGCACGTTTTGACGGCGAAATCCCACCAAATACGCGTATAACAAATATAGACCTTACGCGCAACATGCGCCCGGGCAGTTTGTATGAAATTAATATTATCCCCGACCACTTTGTACCTATTTGGAACCCCCCTGTACCACAACCGCCGGGGGCTCCCATCCCTGCTTTTTACTCCCGCGAACCGGCGCCTGATACAGAGCGCATTCTTGCGGGTAATCAGCCGTTAATTTTTATGACGGACATTCTTATCCGTACCGCACGCGGCAGTGGGGAAGAAGTTTTGCTGGAATGGACCAACCCCCAATGGGAAGGGCAAAGCGTATTTCCCCATTGGCAAATTACACTGCGTGAAACGGGTACAGGCGGCGCAACCTTAGTTGCCACCATTAATACCGAAGACGCAACCCCGCTGGAAGGCGGACGTTGGTTGCGTTATGTAATCACCACCGATAGCTTAGATGTGCCCGGTACTGCATTGCAAATAGGCAGCAGTTACATGGTTAGCATAGAGCCGATGCGTACACCTACATCCCGTGTGCGCGGTCCATCCGGTCCTATTTTTAACGCACCGCCCCCGCAAAATATGCCCCCCGAAATGGCAAACGCGTTCTTTACCTATCGCGATCCTGCCAGTTTCCCCTATGCGTATCCGCGCCCTGTATTGCTTGTGCCTCAGTTAAGCGTTAGCGTAGAAGGCGCAAATTTTGTGCGTTTAATGTGGTCACGTATGGCGGCTGCAAGCGTGGGCTACATTGTAATAGAGCAGTGGGCATATCCCTTCCCGGATGAAGATGACCTGCCCCCGCAATTATTCCCCTTTAACGAAATAGCCCGTATACCTCGTCCCATGGCACAAAGTGCCACAAGCTGGGTTATTGGTCAAATTATCCCGCCCGAGGCGCGGGCATTTAGCATTGCCATTTTAGATGCGAACGGCAACTTCCTTGCACGCTCCAACCTTGATTATTTTATCCCCGGGGTGGCGGGCTTTACGCCCTATTCCCCCGATATTGAGCAGCTTACCGCCACGGTAACTGCGGGCGGGCTTAGCAATTTGCAACTTACGTGGCGGGCTTTTACCCGTGCGCCCTATACCGCGTTGGAAACGGCTGCCCTTAACCAGCCCCCACACGCATTATTCCCCGGGTTGCCGCCGTCCCAGCGGTTTATTGATTTGGATTTGCATTACCGCGTATTTGTTTCCAATACGTTTGAAAATTTAAATTGGCCGCAAGGGGAATCGTATCACTTCCCCCCCGTAGAGGATGATATTATCCCTACCGTGGGTATGCTTTTACCGCCCGCCACATCACCGAGGGGTATTTATGTACCTTTATTTCGGCGCGGGGGTATCACCCAATATACGCGCCTAGCCGCCGACGGCTTTACGTGGGAAGAAGCAGACATTACCGCTAATGGCGTATACTTTGTGCGTATCGAGGCTGTGCGTACTATGCCGGGGCGCACCTTTATATCCCAGCCTTCGTTTGGGGTTATCTATATTCCACCCGAGGACGATTTGGTTTTAACGCCCGAAATGATAGATGCCCCCCCCCTGCGCGGCATCGTTAACGAACCCGGGCAAATGCCCCAAATTACGCTTAATTGGGATTTACGTTATTTAGAAATCGGCGACCCTGCCAGCGCACCGCTTTGGAACCGTTGGCACGCCTCTGTTGGGGTTGATACGCGCACAAATTCGCTGGTGTTTGGGCGCAGTGCACAGTTTATCCCCGATACACATTTGCGTGATTGGAATGCACTTAACGACATGCTCTCACCTTCTATGCGTGCGCAATTACGTAACCGCCCCAACCCCGACCCGCTACGCACCCCCGCAGGTCATGCCCAATTTGTAAACGAGGCACGGCAATATATCGGCAGTAGTGGGCAGTTGAATTTTAATTTAACGAATTTCCCCATGCGTATACAGGACATGTATCACCGCCACTACCGCATACATGTAGTGCGGCATTCGCAACTCATGGCAGGCGGGGGCGACCTTGCAACGGTATTTGAAGCCTACCGCGACATGCTAATGTTGCCTGCAAACGATGGTTTGTGGACAAATATCGGTCGTCCCGAGCCTTCTGCCGATGGCACTTCTTCTCATTCGTTTACTACGGCGGCGGGTGTGGGCGCATTGCAAGCCAATACAACGTATGTAGTATTTTTGCAGCCCTACGAGCCTGCAATACCCGGGCAGCCCGGGCGGGCGTTTTTCCCTAACTACGTAATTGTAACTACCCCCGACGAGTTTGAACCCGCCGTACCTGTGCCTACCACGCCCATTCTTTTCGTTGGTATTCCCCCAACGGATAACACCATTAGTGTGCGTTGGCGCGTACAGGAGGGTATTAACCCCGACCCGCGCACCTTGTTCTTTGAACTGCGCTGGAGTGAATCGCTGCTGGATTATCCCGAGGGCGGTACGCTTATCCCGTGGGAAGAGTTGGAGGAAAAGCACGGCGCACAATTTATTGAATGGATACACCCCACTACCTTGCAGGTGTACCATCACTTTACCATTGAAAATTTGTTCCCCGATACGGTGCATCATGTATGGGCGCGGGCATTTAATGTTAATGATGTATTTTCGGGCTGGTCTAATCCTGTGGAAATACGTACCCGCGACATTGCGCCGCCGCCGCCGCCGCGCCTCGGCTTGGCAAGCAACGCACATTTGCAACAATATAATTTGCAAAACGATACCCAATTTGCCCCCATGGAAGAAGAGGCGATTAACTTCTTCCTTGGTCGCGTATTTTCCGACTTCCGCGAGCATAATTTGCCTCGCGCAACGGGGGGCGTAGCTACGGGCGGTAACGCGGTGCTATTAAATATTCACGATTTGGAAGACATCTACGCCATTCGCTTTAGCGAGTTATTGCCCAACCGCCATTACTATGCGCGGGCGCGTACTATTTTAACAATCACGCGTGGGCAGCCCCGCAGCTACACCTATGAAATCCAATTGGCGGATAATTTTGAATTTTTAGATGCGATAACCTTTATCATCCCCCCGTTGGTGGAATTAGACCCCATTAATATGCGCCGAGCCGAATCGCCTTGGGTGTATATAGAAGTTTCTACCACGCCGGGTGGGGGCGACCATGACGGCGCCTTCCGTCCTGAGCAGTTTCCCCTGCCCGACGACGATTGGGAAATTACGTACGACAACGGTACATTGCAGTTCCGCTTCCGTACCAACCGCACAGGGGCGGACGGCAGGCCCGACCAGCAAGTAGACCAACGCTTTATCAGCCGTTTAATTGACAGCCGTACCCATCGGTTTGAAATTGACCTTTCGGAATATTTCCGTCGTCCGGACTGGCCTGTGGAAAATAGAGTGCTGGAAATTCCCCTTTCCATTATGCGGGCATTTAACGAGCGGCGCATTACGCTGGCGGTTAATTTTGGTGATATAACGGTGGAAATACCCCCGGGCGCGTTTGAAACCGCCGCCGTGCGCAATTTGCAAATGGGGCTGAGCTCCTTCATGCGTATTGAAATGCAAACCAACGCACAGGGTACAAGATTGCCCGAGCTACCCATGAACAATGTATACGTTACACTGCCCCAGCAATTGGTTGTAACGGCGGCTACGCCTCAGCGTTCGGTTACGCTAACAGAGTTTGCACAGCCCATAAACATTCAGTTACAACTTAACGATATTGTGCAGCCCGATGGGGTAGTACGTGCGAGTTTATTCTTTACTTCGCCCCAGCAGGCGCAATGGCAAGATGCGGCAGGTATGCGCACGCAAACGCGCCGCCCCGTTACGGTTGCCGCCGTATCGCGTGAGGCGCCGCGTAACGTAGCACCTGCGGACCCTTCCCGCGCGGCAATGGAGCGCGTAACCGCGCGGTTGACCTTTACCGACCTGTTTGAGTACAATCCCCGTGCAACGGTTAGCGCAGAAGCATTTAATAATGTAATGCTTGCCCTTGCCAATAATCGTGCGTCGGTTACGTTAAATGCGCCAATTTCCAATGCCGACCGCCAAAGCCTGGCGCGTGCACGGTTCGAAGCCCCCGCCAGTGTAACATGGGAGCAAGCCGTTGACATTCTTATACGCTTTTATGAATTGCGTACCCGCCGTGTAATACAGCCAATGACAACGCCGCAAATGGTAACGGGCATTAATAACGCAACCCCCGCTTTGCAGCAGAGCATTCTTAAAGCGGCGGACATTGGTTTCATTTCGGGTACGATTAACCCGCACGGCGCACTTACCATGGGCGATTTGATGGTAATGTTAGATATTGTTATAATGGATACAGATTTTTAAATTCTACTACACAATTTGATAAGGAGTGTGATGGTATGCGTTTTACTTTCACCGGAAAAAACATGAACGTGGCAGAAGGGTTAAAGGAGCAAGTAATTGCAAAGCTTTCCCGTATTGAAAAATTTCTGCCCGAGGACGCGGAGGCACAGGTAATTTTTAGCACGTTTAAGCATTTAGTAAAAATGGAAGTGTCCATTCCCATGCACAAGCGCATTTTGCGTGCAGAGGTATCCGACAATGATGCCGCCGTATGTGTAGACGAGGCACTGGATATTCTTGAACGGCAGGTAAAAAAGTACAAAACCCGCTTGCGTGACCGCCGCCGCCGCAACGTGGCAACAAACGAAGAGGTATTATATCTGGACGCCGAAGCCGATATGCACGATGCCGAGGGCGAAAAAATTATCCGCACCAAGCGTTTTGCCTTTAAACCCATGGACGCGCAGGAAGCCGTAATGGAAATGGAAATGCTGCACCACAGCTTTTACGTTTTCCGCAATGCCCAGTCCGATGAAGTAAACGTTGTGTACAAACGCAAAGACGGCGAGTACGGCTTAATCGAACCCCGCTAAACCCCGCTGTGACTTGCATTTTAGCCACAAATAACCCCGATAAAGTCCGCGAATTGAGGGCTTTATTCGGGGTTATTAATATCGAAGTTTTGTCGCTAAAGGACATAGGGCTGGATTTTATCCCCCGCGAAGATGGGAATACCTTTGAGGCAAATGCACGGCAGAAGGCGAGAGAAGTAGGGGAAAGGCTCGACCAAAACTTTATTATAATGGCAGATGATTCGGGATTATGTATTGATGTGCTGGGAGGGCTGCCCGGGGTAGATTCCGCGCTTTACATGGGCAGGGATACACCGTATGATATACGTAACGCGCATATCCTTGAGCAAATGCGAGGCGTGCCCGAGGAAAAACGCACCGCGCGGTTTGTATGCGTAGCGGCGTGTGTATTGCCGAATGGGGAAATAATTTCCGCCACGGGGACCATGGAAGGGCGCATCGCACTTGAAAGTGCAGGCGACGACGGCTTTGGCTATGACCCGATTTTCTACCTGCCCGAGTATGGTTGTACCAATGCGCAGTTAAGCATGGAAGAGAAAAACAAAATTTCGCACCGCGGTAAGGCGATGCGGCAGATGATAGAAATGATAAAGGATGAGGGGTTATGCAAATTCTAGTAGTAAGCGACACGCACGATGAAAGCGACGTACTGCGCAATTTGTTGGAAGAGTACGCCGCGGCGGTGCAATTGGTAATACACTTGGGCGACCACGACCGTGACCTGCTCCGTTTTGCGTCCATCACGGATTTACCCTTGCTTACGGTGGCAGGCAATACAGACGACGAGTCCCGTTCGCCAAGGCAACGGGTATGTGTGTTTCACGAGCGGCGGCTTTTCATCACCCACGGCAACGTGCAAAATGTGGCAGCAGGGACCGAAGGTATTGCCCGCGAAGCGTTGGAACATGAAGCCCATATTTGTTTGTACGGGCACACGCACAAAGCGGTGACCTTTACCCAGCACGGCATTTTCTTTATGAACCCGGGCAGTTTAACGGAACCACGGGACAATGGCACCCCTTCCTACGGCGTGCTAACGATTTGTGAGGAAACGGGCAAAATAAAGGGCGAGATAGTACGCCTGTGACGGCGCGCTGGGAAGTAAAGCAAACCGACGCCGACTTAGGGTTAATGACCCAAGTGCTGGGCGTGGGGGAAGTAATGGCAAATGTATTGGCAAACCGCGGCTTGCGCACGAAAAAAACGTGCCAAGCTTTTTTGCGCCCCGGCGCTGCACCCCTGCACGATACAATGCAAATGAAAGGCGCGGAAGCCGCCGTTGCGCGTATCGCAAAAGCCCTTGCCATGGGCGAAAAAATTGTAATCTACGGGGATTACGACGTAGACGGCGTAATGAGTACTGTTATTATGTACCGTGTGCTTCTGCGGTTGGGGGGCGATGTTTTTTACTACATGCCCCACAGGGTGGACGAAGGTTACGGGCTTAACGCCTCTGCAATACAGCAGTTGGCAGAGGAAAAAACGCAATTGCTTATCACCGTGGATAACGGCATTTCCGCCATTGAGGAAATTACCCTTGCCAATACGCTGGGCATCGAAACCGTGATTATCGACCACCATGAGCCGGGAGAAACCCTTCCCCCCGCAGTTACCATCGTAGACCCAAAACAACCCGATTGTACATACCCTTTCAAGGAATTATGTGCCGCAGGACTGGCGTACAAGCTGGCAGGCGCGCTGTGTGCCAAAATCGGCACACCCTTTACGGAAGAAAATGAAATGTGTATGCTTGCTGCCATCGCAAGTATTTGCGATATTGTGGCACTGCAGAACGAAAACCGCACGCTGGTGCATCGCGGGCTAACGGTGCTAAACAATAACAAATTGTTAAATGCAGGGCTTGGGGAACTTATTACCCAGCGCGGATACATAGATAAAACAATAGACGCCTTTGCCGTAGGCTTTGTGCTGGGTCCGTGCCTTAACGCAACGGGAAGGCTGGACAGTGCGGAGCTTTCTGTAGAGCTTTTGTTGTCCGACGATATTGATAACCGCATTCAACTGGCGCAAGAGCTTATTGCCCTAAACGCCGAGCGCAAGGAATTAACCGCACAATGTGTTGCAAATGCATTGGAGAGCCTGCCCGCTCCACTGCCTAAAATCCTTGTCCTTACCGATTATACCGCCCACGAAAGTGTTGCGGGTATTGTTGCAGGGCGTGTGCGAGATGCAGCAAACCGCCCCACAATTATGCTTACCCGCGGCGATGCAGCGGTAAAGGGTTCGGGGCGGTCTATTCCTGCCTATAATTTGTTTGAAGCCTTGCAAAAGCAAGCGCATCTGTTTTTGCGCTTTGGCGGACATGCGGCGGCGGCGGGTCTATCACTCGTCGAGGAAAATATCCCCGCCCTGCGGGAAGCATTAAACCGCGACTGCACCCTTACGGAAGCCGATTTTACCCCCGTTTTTGAAATTGACCGCGTACTCACCGCCCCCGAAATAACGCTGGAAATCGCCCGTGAGTTGGAAGCCCTAGCCCCCTTTGGCAAGGCAAACCCCGCGCCTTTGTTTGCTACGTACAATTTATATGTAGAAAGTGTGCGCATCATTGACGAAAAAAACACGCTCATCTTTACCCTAAAGGACAAGGATAACCCCGCAGTGCCCTTAAAAGGCATCGCCTTTGGGCTTAACCGCGAATACGCCGCCCGCACCCAAGAAGCAGGCGTACCCCCCACGGGCAAATTTTACATAAACCTCGCCTACCGCTTGGAGGTGAATGCCTATAACGGGCGGCTTTCCGCACAAATGGCGGTAAGGGATTTTACTATCCCTGCGTACTAAAAAGACCGCCCCGTTTTGTTCAGCGAAGCGGTCCGTTTCTCTTTGGATTAAGCAAACCAACTGCGGTTGCCGTCGGCGTCCGTCACTTGGTTTTGGGATAAAATGTTTAGCTTTTCATTGATAAGTGCGCTCCAGGTCGTTTGGTCTTCGGGCATTCTGAATGTGGTTGTTACTTCCTGCCCCATGAGGGTTTGCATCATGGCGATGGCGGCAAGCTGGCCGTTTTCCAGCAGGTCAAACTTAAATACTAAGTGCGCATCGGGGTGTTCCTCTGCCCATTGCTCTAAAGCGGGAACGGCTTCCTCTAGGTCAAGGATAATGGCTTTAAACTTGACCATGGCGTCGGGGTCTTCTGCCATGCGTTGCAGCACGCGTTCGTCTATTTCAATGTTGCGCACACCTTCCTGCCAGTCGTCTTTTGATGTGGAAATTGTCCACCCCGGCATCATTTTGCGCAACGAAGCAAGCACCTCGTCGGTGGATTTGCGTGTGCCTTGCGGCTTGTTGTTTACAATCTCCCGTGCCCTGTTATGCGAAGCTTGCGAAACCTTAAACGCTCCTAGTTGTACCATACTCATTATGGCATCCCTCCTTAGATATGTTACTCCTGCTGTTGCACTTGTATACTTCCTTATCGGACGAATGACTGGAAAAGGTTAGGAAAAGGAAATGCTTTTTAGTATAATGCGGAAAATTGAAGGCGAATTATTATGTACCCGTACCTAAGTGGACCTTTAAGCCCGTTTACTTCTTAAAAGAGCCGTATTCTCCCTTAATGCGAAGGGGAATTTACGCGTGGCACTGCTGGTCGAACCGCCCATTCAATTTCGCGCACGGCATACTTTTACCTCGGCAAATACGCTGGAAAGGGTGTAGCAACACATTGCGTAAAATGTAATTTTATGTATAATGCACACAATTCGAAAATGCTTGGGGGTTATGATGCATGGTATAGGTGAATTGATAAAAGTAAACCGAATTAAATTGGGGCATACGCAAGCCGAATTGTGCGTGGGTATATGTTCCGAGGTATCGCTGTCGCGCATTGAAAACGGAAAGCAAGTACCCTCTCGCGGCACCTTCGAAGCGCTAATGGAAGCGCTGGGACTTACCCCCGGCGTATATCCTTCGTTTTTAAACGATGAGGATAAATTTGCATATGAGTTGAAATATGACTTTGATAAGTTTTACACAGAAGAAAACTATGAAGAAGCTGAGCGCACCTTATTAAAACTTGAAAAGTTGCCAAAGTTGGAAGAAATATACAAACAGTTTATTGCCCATGGTCGCGTCATGATTAAGCAACAACAAGGTATGCCGCCCGACCAAGCTGTAGCCGCATTTGAGAAAGTGATTACAACATTTATTAAAAGTTTTACGATTGAAAAAATAAAAACTAGCTTATTATCTAAAACCCAAATTAACATTTTAAACGCATATGCCGTTGCTCGACGTCAAGCAGGTGATACTGCATATGCCATAGCAATCCTTCGTGAGTTAGTGGACTATATAGACAATAAAGTGTACGACCACGAAAGCACTACAGTTATATACACCAAAATATTGTATAATTTATCCAAGTATGTGGGCATGTCGGGTGATTATAAAGAAGCGATTGTGCTGTGCGAACATGGAATAAAACAATGTTTGCGTTACCATCGCTTTACCTACTACCCACATCTTTTGTACAACTATGGATTCGGATTAGTAAAAATAGGGCAAACGGAAAAAGCAAAGGAATCTATTCGAGCGTGCTATGTCCTAACGCGTGTTGCGCAGGGTACGACGGTTTTATCGCTAACCGGCATAGAAAAGTTTGCGAATGAAAATGGAATAGATTTATAAAAACCACACCCGTTAGAGGGGCATGGTTTAAATTACTAATTACTACTGCTTTGTTGTATCATCCTCGGGCTGGTCAAAAAATGGCTGTATGGATTGGGTGTATCCAACCCTACCATATCCCCCTTCCCCATCATACGCTCCGCTCACTGCCATGGAGGATACACTTAAAAACAAGATGCACACGAGTGTCGCAATTACCTTTTTCATTGTAAAGCCTCCTTTGTTGTTTTCGTTTTTTGCCTTAACCATAAAACATAATGACAGCGATGTCCATAACATACAGTGAAAGTTGTAACTTTCACTGTATGTTATGGACATATGTTTTTTTCTGTTTAGAATAATCCACAAGAAGCCGCCGGCGCGCGCCGCGGTTAAACACATTCCCATTACTGCGCAGAATGGGGGTGGAAACTAATAATTGTATAAGAAAGGGAATGATGTTATGAAAAAAATGATTAAAAATGCAGTCGCATGCTTTTTGGTGTTAATCTTGCTTTTAATGACTGTGCCTGTTACTGCCGAATCGTTGTCGACGTTTGATGAGTTGAATCCGATGCCACAAATCTCCCTAGATGTTGCCGAAGCGTTTCTGGATAGTTTATTAGCAACGATTAATACTATGACCCCATATGAACTGGGTTTTAATTCCGATGCAGAACCTGTCGTTATTAAAATGACCCTAGAGGAACAATCCGTAGCTCGAAAAAGAACAATTGAAAATTTAGCAGAGATATTGAACGAGATGCAATGGACTCAGGGAATTTATTTAACCGAAACGATTCATTGCTGCGGGGTGCATTTTGAAAAATGCATAGACCATTGCTGCGAAGTGTATCTGTATGCTTGCACTATTGAGGCATTTTCATCTCGTTGCTTTAATGTCGGGTTTTGTGTTGGTCCGTTTCTTGTAACAAGGACTCATACAGGAACGACATGGGCTCGCGGGGGACCTGTCTTCGTTAATGGCGTTCATTCCGGATATGTGATTATGTGCGTAGGTCATACTTATCGTGTATCTACCCGATGCGCCGCTTGCGGGTTAGGTGAAATTGTAACAGAATCCAGTTCCGGATGTGGAACTGTTATCATTGATTGGTTTTGAATCAAGCGCAAACTGCAAAGATACAACCCCACCAAAAATCCGCAGTTCATTCCTGCGGATTTTTTATATTCCCCTCATAACCAACCGTCAAGCCAAGCTCCCACGGTTTGACAAATATAGTTAAGAAAGTGCTATCGCATAGCATCTTTCGTTTTGTGCCTTAACCATAAAACATAATGACATAATGACAGCGCTGTCCATAACATACAGTGAAAGTTGTAACTTTCACTGTATGTTATGGACANCTGTTTTTTTCTGTGTAGAATAATCCACAAGAAGCCGCCCACGCGCGCCGCGGCTAAGCACATTCCCCATTACTGTGCAGGGGTGGGGATGGAATGAGTTATTGACAATCAAAAATAAAGGAGGCGCTGTACATGCGCAAAAAATTATTTTCCGCAGGTCTGTTGGTGTTACTACTTGTGAGTTCCGCAGTATATGTATTTGCTGCAAGCAACGATGCAGATAACGAGCGTTGGCGACCAATAGACAGCAAGGTTTGTAGTTATAGCGGGTTTGGTTTACACATCCTATATGAATACGAGGGGGACGAAGTAAAAGAACCTCGTTGGGTATTTTACCCTGCCAACGCGTTAAGAACCTGTCGTGATGCTTGTTGCATAAATATAGTTAACGTTTACCTTGAATTGGAACCCCTTGCAATGCCGGCAGGCACTTGTACCCATAGAAATTGTGGAGGCGTTATAGTTGTTACAACAACATATAACCATCCATTTAGAGATGGAGCCACCCGTACGTGCTTTTCCCATTCATTTTGCTTGCAAATCTTATATATAACGCCACAATTTAGACAATATCGTTGCGGACGTTGCGGTATTGGATGGACTACGACTAATAATATACCTCAATGGATATGTCATAGGCATTAATAAGATGAAGTCGCCCCCGCGCGCCGCGGCTGTGCACATTCCCCATTACTGCGCAAGGCGGGGTGAACAAACTGGATGGGTCTTCTAAATAAAAGTCCAAATCACAAAATTATGTGATGACGTAAAGTCATTATCCGCAAAAAAGGAGAAAATAAAATGAGCAAAAACATTAAAAAGTGTGGTAAATACATTATGCTTACTATGTTAACTTTGACTCTCTGCTTGCATCCACTGAGTGCATTCGCAAGTTCTAGGTTCTCTACAAGCAATTTAATTATTCACTATGAAACGGTTGACCCAGTCGGTGGTGTATTTGAATCGCTTTCGGAATATAATGGTAGCATCTTTTATACACGCAGGACGAATGAATATATTTATTCATCACAACTTACGCCAAGTGGACATTATGACTTCGCTTTTAGATTTATTAATTCACTCCATATACTAACAGCCACAATAGTGCTGGAAGATTTACTGGTACATGATAACACTGTTAATCGCGAGCGTAGTCGAAGCACAACGGTTTATAATTCATATAGAGTTGCATCTATAATTATGAACAACTTGCCTAATTTAGCAACTAATATTGTACAAATGGATTTTGTAGCAAACACACCATTTGAAATTGATTTATTTGCACCTGAGGCGTATTCATTTGGCATATCGCCCTTTTCAAATGTACCTGCACCTCCTGGCGCTATAGTCAACCATCCTTTTAGATTAAGAACAAATGAAGTGGCATATCCAACAATGGCTGCTCTCATTTCAGGTGATTTTCAACCCATGCACTTTGAGCGCACCGTTGCTGCTATTACAGAGTCCCGAAGTGGTATTATGGCTCGTGCCGCGATGGTTCAAAATTTTACATTAACGCCAGGTCGCCAAACAGTTTTCTTTGGGACATTTAGAGTGACGACTAATATGACTGTTGCTGTAGTTGGCGCAGCGCTGGGCGCAAGTGCGTCAAAGGTACTTGCTATTATTGGATTTGTTGCTAGTACAACAGGGGTTTTATTAGCAATTGCTGACTTTTTTGTTACTGAGCATTTCGTAGAGGAGCATTATCGGCATCATGTAACGATAAATGGTGCTATGACCGGCGGTTTTATGACTAGAACAATACGTTGGTCTGTTATAAGTGCGCTGGATACACGAAACAACGTTGAACGGTTTGTCATAAATCCTACTGGTGGTCCAACCCGTGACCAAGCATTTCCCCAAATGGCACCCTTTCATAATCCCAATCCTATGCTACAACAAGCTTTAAACGATTTTTTTAGAGCACAAGGAATATGGTAACTAAATGAACGACCCAAAAATAGTTCTAATGTTTTTAATTGCGATTTTTATATTCATCGGTTTATATTTTATCCTCGATGAGGGACACCCAAAAAGAACCAAATGGATATTGGGTTTGAAAAAAGTTGATTATAAATACAAAGACAATCTAATTAGTACGTATTATGGTGTGCTAGTGATTATTTATGCTGGATTTATATTTTTATTATTAAATTTACTATTTTTGGGTCTTGTGGGAAGAATAATATGGGTAGTAGGCACAGGTATATATTTTTTCTCAGCAAGGGTTATTACAAAAAAATGTGTAATTAATAATAAAAGGTTTATGTATTGTTGAAGCAACACGTAATAAAATAATCACCCCACCAAAAAATCCGCAGTTCATTCCTGCGGATTTTTTATATTCCCCTCATAACCAACCATCAAGCCAAGCTCCCATGGTTTGACAAATATAGTTACGAAAGTGCTATCGCATAGTATCTTTCGTTTTTTGCCTTAACCATAAAACATAATGACAGCGATGTCCATAACATACAGTGAAAGTTGTAACTTTCACTGTATGTTATGGACATATGTTTTTTT
>WQRX01000015.1 GCA_009786535.1 Defluviitaleaceae bacterium
AACTGATTGAAAAACTGGGCTTTGAATTGATAGCAGTTTTGCCTGAATCGAATTTTTACGGCAGAATTGCAGACGTGGCATATTATTCACGCACATTATAAGCAAAACGCCGTGTACAGTTAAAACTCCCGCCGTTTCGTGATTATCGGGATTAGTAGTAGCGAATCAAGCAAGCATAAGTCAAGGCATCAAGCTGTGGCTTATTTTTTTGCAAAATTTCAAACGCCTTGACAATATGCTTCTAACAGCGTCTCAACGACTCTAAAAGCAACCAAAACTTCACAAGAAATATCAAGCCAAATATTCGCCCATATAATATTCTCTCTACGAAAGGAGCGCGACCATGCACGAATGGCAAGTGTCCATCCAAGGAATCATCGACTGGATAGAGGGCAATATCGAAAACAACCCCACGCTGCTTACCATGTCGCGTGAGGTTGGGTATTCGCCCCATTATTGTTCGGTGTTGTTCCACCGTATCTGCGGGGTAACGCTAAAGCGATATTTGGCGGCGCGCAGGTTGTGTTATGCCGCGGTGGCGTTGCGCGACACGACCGAGCGCATTCTGGATATTGCGTTGCGGTTTGGTTTTTCGTCCCAGGAAGCCTTGACGAGGGCTTTTGTGAAGGAGTTTGGCTGTACACCGGCTGCTTATCGGACAAACCCAAAGCCCATCGCCCTTTCGGTTAGGAAGGTCGTCCTTTCGCCCAACAAAAACTTATTTGGAGGTATCAAAATGAACACAGTCAAAGAAGCAAACGTGCGGTTCGAGTACATTCCCGCGCATAAATATGTAGGCATTTGGGAAACGCGGGCAACAAATTACGGCGAGTTTTGGGAATACCATAATTGTGACGAGGTGTGCGGTATCATCGAAAGTATGCGCCACACCGCGTTGGAAGTGGTGGGCTGCCACCAAGCGGGCTGGTTTACCGAAAATGGGGTGCGGAGCTACTTCTACGGGCTGGGCGTGCCCGCCGACTATACGGGGCAAATCCCCGAAGGCTTCGCGGTGCGCGACATTCCCGCATCTACCTACCTCGTATTTTTCCACCCGCCCTTCGACTACCTTGCCGATAATGTGGAAGTGATGCAAAAAGTAGAAACCCTCGCGTGGAATTTTAACCCCAAGGAAAGCTCCCAATGGTGGATAAACGACGGCTATACGTGGGACGAAAACGCCCCCTGCTACCAACGCCACTTCCCCGAGGTGCTGGGCTATGAAGTGCTTCGCCCTGTACGGAAAGGGAAATAATATTTGTATTTCATGTTGTTCATGTTAAGGGGTTGTTCATATTGAGCAACCCCTTTGTAAATTAAATAATGTTATATAAATTAGGGACTTGCTATTGATAGGGTAAAAATTTTAATATACTTATGCTTTCTGTCGATATATGTTCCAGAAGAAGGTATTATTGTATTATTTTGTAAAATATTAGTTTACGGGAGGTTGTTATGGATTTTATTATTAAAAAAATTGCAGCACTTGGTATTCCTGGGCTTGTGTTAGTGATTATCATGGCAGTTTCAGGCTTGAAAGGTGCAGCCGCACTAACTTTTGCGCTTGCGGCGTTAGGCGGTCCTTTAGGTATGCTTGGAGGATTAGGTGTGTTAGGAATAATCGGTTTAATATCACATTCCTTTTCGAAATATGGTCTAGAAGTAGTTGTAAAAGCAGTGATTAGAGAAAATTTAAAAACAAAAAGTAAGGATGAAATTATCAATGAAATTGAAAAATATCCAATAAGCAAAGACATGAAATTAAAAATGATTGATTATGTAAATAATGTTGATGCATAAGATGTAAATTTATTAGAAATATAAATATAGAAATGCATACCTTCTTCTGTGCGGGTGGATTTATTTAACACCCGCGCTTTTATTATGATATAATTATCTCAATTGTGATTATTTAATATGCGGAGGTGACATTATGCAAGCATACGAGTTTTACGCCAAGCCCAAAGATGGTATGATAACGATACCTGAGCAATATAGAAATATCATAACTGATAATATCCAGGTAATTATATTAGAAAAAACGCCGTGGTCATTTAACCGCGAAGAAGCAAACGCCCGTAAAAAAACAGACCTGTTATCACCTCCGTTCCTTAAAACAAAAGGATGGAAGTTTAATCGGGAGGAAGCCAATGAGCGATAAGGTGTTTTTGGACACAAACATTTTGATTTATTTGTATTCGGAAGATGAGCCAAATAAACGCGATATAGCTTATAATTATGTAAACAATGCCGACTGCGTAACCAGTGTGCAAGCGATGAACGAAGCCAGCAATGTTTGGGGTAAAAAATATCGTTTACACAAAAATGAAATTATGAAATATTTGAACGAAATAGAAAAGATATGTGAAGATGTCATATTGGTGCGGCGCAAAACTATTAACCATGCGCTGGAAATTCAAAACGTGTATGGTTACTCGTTTTATGACTGTCTTATGCTGGCATCTGCCGTAGAAATGGGTTGTACCATAATATTAACCGAGGATATGCAAAATGGACAGGTTATTAACGATACACTAATAATTACAAACCCTTTTATAGATAGTTAACATTTTCATCCCTTTAGCCGAAGTATATATGCAAGGAAGCTTCGTTCGCATGGATGCGCCTAGGTTGAATGTTTCTGTAAGGAACACTCAATAAAGGGGCGTTTTTCTTTGCAAAAAATATAAAGGAGAAATGAAATGTTAAATTCCGTAAATACAAATTCAAGTCCGCTTTGGGCGCCCGTAAACACAGGGGGCAAGGTAAATATCGACTTAATGCAAGGCGTAAATGCACCCATTGTGCTAAAACGGGACGCGCTGGCGAGCGGCGCGGTGCGCTTACCCGGTGGCGGGTTGTTAAACGCACATGTTTTTAAGGCGGAAGGCTTTACATCCGAAAATCCCGTGATGCTTGTGAAGGGGACAAATACATGCGGTTCGCCCTTCGAAGTGGAAATAAACATTAACGATTTAAACAAAAACCGCATGTCTTTTATCGAAATGTTTGCCCTTGACGGGTATATTACGGCGAGTACAGGCAATTCCGGCGGCATTGTACGTGCCGCAAGCCATGCGTTAATGCATAGCGATGTAGTTGCCGACGGTTTTACGCAATTTAATTTATTACCCGCATTTAACGAAGCACTGGAGGCACATAGACAAAACAGAAATTGGGACGCGGCGGTTTGGCTGGAAGCCGTAATGAATAGCTTCATTAACCATTTTTCGGACAGAGATTAACCAAAGATAAACTTCTGCACTTTTTTCTCCTGCGCGGATGGATTTAATTCCAATATCCGCGCTTTTATTTTTGCCGCTGCTTCCTCGGGGGAAATTTTTGCGGCAATGGCGAAAACGTCGGGTTCGGTATTACTCGCTTTGAAGAATTTCTCCGTAGTACAAAAGAGGGTAGCGGGCATAACGGCGGGGTGCTTTGCGTATGTGCCGCAGATAGTGACGTACATACCCATTTGCAATTCTGTGAGGGCGCGGTCGAATGCGCTTTTTTCTTCCGATGAAAACAGGGCCTGCTTTTTGATGTCGGGGACGGAGATTTTTTCGTTTGCGTGAATTGCGTCGTAAATGCGCTTGGCGGCGTGGGAAATGGTGCCGCTTTCGTAGGCGTAGGCTAAGTCTGCCCCTTTGCGCCGTACTGCGAGGAAATAGGCATAAAATTCCCGCGTGATAAAGCCCGATTTCTTGAAAAACAGCTTCGCGTAGGCGATGTCATTGCGTTCCTGCACCACGCGGATGCGCCATTCCCAGGGGTCGGTATCGGGGTCGCCCGTGTGCCATGCAACGGGGGTAGGGTAGGGCGGGGCTTCGTTCCAATGCCACGGGATTAGGGAAAAAATGCCGTCGTTTCCGCCGCCGCCCATGGAGAAGCCTGCGGTTATCAACGCTTGCGTAAAATTATTAAAGTTTTTAATCATGAGGATTCCGCCCTTCGTTTTTTATTCATTTTGTATCCCGCGTTAAACCAAAGAAATATCGTTATAACACCGATGATAACGCATGGTATGGCGGCGAGTGCCAAGGCTGGAATCGTACCCAAGGTGTAGTGAAACCAATGGCTTCGCAGACCGCCGTCAATCCATGGGTGCAACGAATTCGTGTAAATAATTAACCAATTTGTAATAAAAACTACCCGTCCTGTGTTTACCATAAATACGCATAAGTATCCCGTTGTGGCGGCTAAAGCGCGCCAACCTTCTTTGTTACTAGGAAATTTGTAAAAACACCAAATAAACTTATCGGGGCGGTTGTAGAGAATTATCGACATATATTCCCGCAGATTGTTTGCGTGAATATCGGGGCGTTCGTATTTTACAAAACAAAAATAAAATAAACATGCAAATATAATATTACCCTTTATATTTACGCCGATTAACGCGCCCCACCCAAACCCCAAAACCGAAACAAGGGGGTTTGCTTCCCACGTTAAGTCGGGCGTGACTATAAAAGTGATGAATAAATCGCTAAAAGTCAGTGCCAATGTAACAGTGGTTGCGAGTACAAAGGCGGTATAGCCTTTTTTATGGAGCATCCTAATTTTCCCCTTCCTCCGTGGTGATTGGCTTGCCGATTTTCATTTCCTCCCGCCATTCGGGGACGTCGCTTACGGGGCTGTAGTATTCGTCTAGATAGGGTGCGTTATTTACATAGCGCCACCGGCGGGCGGTCGTTACCGTAATTTTTATCACCACTTCTTCCGCAAGGGGCGACCAACGCTCAACGGCATTGGGGTGCTTTACTTTCATTTTTTCTATGAAAAATTGGTTTTTTGCGTCCAATGGGTGGTCATGCAACGTGGCGATGCCTTCGATGTCAAATGTACCAACGCTAACCGCTACGTTGGGGTTTGCCGCAATTTGCTGCGACTTTAAATAATTTCTTCCCGTTTGGAAATAAATATCCAGACCTTCATTAACATGGCTCATGTGGCGGGTGGTTACGCGATGATTGGCGCAGGTAGCGAGGATAAGGGTTTTCTCATTTTCCAATGCGGAGATAACTTCGTGTGCGTTTAATGTGCAGGATTGTATATCCATTTTCATCATCCTTCGATTAGTGTGTACCCATCCCATCGTACTTCCAGTGCTTGATTTTCGGTGAGGGGAATGTGGGGCAGGGGAAGGTCGGTACGTGCGGGGGTGCCTGCTTCACAGTGGACGGTGATATAGGCGTTGATAAGGCACAAGCCCGATGTTTCCGCACTGTAGGGGTCGCCGATGTTAGGCGTTGCGATGAGGCTTCCCGCGCTTGCACCTACGTATAGTTTATTGGCGAAAATCATTTTTTTAATAATTTCATCGAATTTAAATTGTTTTATTTGCCGGAGCAGGTGCGCGGTATGCCCGCCCGTTACATAAATTGCGTCGTGTTCCAAGGCTTTTTCCAATGTGAGCGTGCCGTCTATTTCGTGGAGGGTGATGTGGTTGGGGTGAATGCCCGCGCTTAGCAATTCCGCCAGGCATTTGCCCACGGCGGGGAAATAGGCGTCGCCGTTTGCCGCCGTGGGGATAAATAGGACGCGGGCTTGGGCGGCGGGCTTTTCCAACAATTCATGAAAGCGGCGCAGGATATTTTTCTTTAGGGTTGATTGGTTGTAGGGGCGGTAGTCGTGGTACCAGCCTGCGTCGGTAAGCAGGACCTTGTGCCATTTTTGTTTGCCGCTTTGTGCCGCCCATTTTCGGCATTGTTCCACGCGCTTGCCTTGGGGTTTATCGCTTTCGGCATCATGTTCCGGGTTTGTGTAGGAATATTCGTACAAATCCGCGCAGGGGATAATATTGCATTCGCCGCAGTGGGTTAGTTCTTTGCGTTGGCAACATTGCGCGATGGGGCATTCGCCGTGGAAGGGGTTGCCGTTGGTGGCGATACAGCCGCCGCAGCTGTGGGATTCGCGGTATTCGCAGGTGTCACAGCACAGCCCGCAGCGGGATAGGATTGGGGTGTTTTTCATAGGTGGTTGCTCCTTTTTTGGGCAGAGCCCACGGTTTTCATTTTTTTCTTTATAATCTTTATACCACAAAAAACACGACAACTATATGCCGTGTTCAAATATAATTTGACAAAATTTTCTCTGCGGTGTGTTGGATTTCTTTTGCAATGTCCTGCGGTTCGAGTACCTTTACGTTTGCGCCAAAGCCCAGCAGCCACGAAATAATAAATTCGCGGCTGGTGAAGCCGATTTCCAGCAGCAAGCCGTTTGGCGTTTCTGTAAAGGATTCGTGCCCGTAGGATTCGACCAGGCGGTATTTTTCCCGCGGGTGAAATACCGCGGTAAGCGGCGTTTCATCATCGAAGCGGGCGTCAAAATCGCGTTTTTCGGGCGGTATTTCGCGGGGGGTGAAAAGGGCATCGCTTAAGGTTAGGTTGCGCAAGCGGGTGAGCTTGAATAACCGCCAGTCGTCCCGTGCTTCACAAAAACCAAATACATACCACGAGCTCCACTGGAAAATGACGAAATACGGTTCTATACAACGCCTAGATTCGCCTTTGTCGTAGAAATAATCAAATTCGATAAGCCGCGCTTCGCGGACAGCACGTTTAATTTGCTCAATGTCGCGGGTAAGACTTCCTTTATAATGGGACGCGAGGTCAATGACCACAGGCTCGTGTAGGGAAATGACGGACTGCGTGTTTGCGCCCAGCTTATCCAGCGTGCGCTCCATTTGCGTGGGTTCGGTAACGCTGCCAAGCCCCTTGATTGCGGCGATGATTGCGGTTAACTCGTCCGTCGTTAGCACGCTTTTGTCCAGCTTAAAGCCCTCGGCAATGCTTATGCCGCCGCCCGCGCCTTGGTGGGTGGCAATGGGAATACCCGCGCGGTTTAGGGCTTCAATATCGCGCCCAATGGTGCGGCGGTTTACCTCAAACTTTTCCGCTAAGAAGGGCGCAGTTACGCGGTCGTTTTGCAATAGGGTAGTAAGAATGCCCAGCAAACGGTCCAGCTTCATGGTGACACTTGTATATTGCTTTCATCTTTGCGGTGTACATTTTCGCGCAGCACCGATAACCCCTTCGCCATATGGGTGTCGCGTCCGCTGATTAAATCCTCTATAGAAGGCTCGAAAAATACATGGGGCTGTACGCCGATGTTTATAAATTCGCGCCCGTCGATATGGGTATTATGGCGGGTGCAAATGAAAAGGCTTCCGCCGCTTTCTAAGTCAATACGAAGCGGTTGCCCCGTTGTGCCGCAGCTTGGCGTGCCTACGAAGGTTGCACGTTTTGCGTGCTCCAGCGTTATTAACAAATCCTCGGCAGCAGAACCCGTTTGGGCCGTAGTCAGTACCACCAGCGGCGCGGTAAGCGTTGGGTTGGGGTTATCCCCGCGGTAACCGTAGGAAATATGCTCCTCACTTTTTTGCGGAATGTCCCATGCCTTGTGCGTGCCATTGTGTACAGGATGTAATGCACGCTGGTTAATAAATTCGCCCTCAATAAACGCTGCCACCACCGCGTCGGAATTATTGCTGTCTCCGCCGCCATTTTGCCGTATGTCGATGATATAGCCCCGCGCTTTTTCCAGCAGGGGGTAGTTGGCGTAAAATTCGTCGGGTAAGTGGTTGTCCATCATGGTATCAACGGTGATTATGGCAAGATTATCCTGTGTTAATGCTATGGCATGACTATGTGAACGATGCAAACATTCCAGTTCTTCCACAGGGTGAACGGTGTCGCTGTACAGCCAATCCGTATCGCCCTTTGCGCGGGTTAAGTGTGCGGTGTATAGTTTGCCCTCGTACTCGCATTCTAATGCCACCGTGCTACCCAACGCACCGATGGAAAGCATTTCATTAATATCATGCTGTGCGCTGTCCAACTTCTCGTGCCAGATGTAGGGGAAGACGTTTTTTGTTAGATAATCCTGTATCTGTATCCCGTCTATTTTGTGAAGAACGCTCCAGCGCTTCACTGCTTCCCCCGCAACGCGTTTTACGTTGGAAATGACGAATCGCCCGTTGGTGTAGGCGATGCGGATGGGTAGTTTTGACGCATATTCGGGGCTTTCATATAATTCCTGTGGAAGGTGTATGCCCGTATGCCCATCGCGCAGCAGGGCAATAAATTTTTGCAATTCGCGGTAATATTCATATAAATTTTGCGTGGCGAGTACCGCGGGTAGGGCTTCGCGGTAGGCTTTGTCCCAATCCAGGGTAAGGGATAGGCTTTCCCAAAAGGCGAAATTATAGGCGGCTTCCTTCCAAATGAGGGATAGCTCGTAAATTTTTAACTCGGGGGTGAGCATAAGCAACGCACCTTTATGTTTTTTCCGCATTGTAACAGACTTGGCGCGGGTGTGGTACAATTCCACATATCAAACCATAAGCGGGTGCAAAATGGCTTCAAAAATTATCCTCATCGGCGGTTGTTGTGCCACAGGAAAGTCCACTTTTTCGCGTGTTTTATCCGCGCATTTGCGTATTCCTTGTTTCTCAAAAGACACGCTGAAAGAACACATGGGCGACGCATTTAACAAAGAATGCGCGCAAATGCTCGCCCACGGAAGCAGCGCAACGTTTAACGTAATGCTGCACATTGCGGAAATGCACCTTCAAACGGGTGCGCCCTGCATTTTAGAGTCAAATTTCAAAAACATAGAAACAGGGCAGTTGCGGGCGTTAATAACGCAATATAACGCCGATTGTTTAAGCTATGCATTCATGGGCGATTTGCATAAATTGTACGACCGCTACATAAGTCGCGACGAAAGCGGCGCACGGCATTGGGTACATTCTACGGGGGCGGCGCTTGGGCGCGATAATTTCGTTAATGGACATTTGTATTGGGAAATGGACCGCGTAAATATTGGCAAAGTAATACGGGTAAACGCGACCGACTTTGCAAATGTAAGTCACCCCGCTTTGCTTGCCCTTGCCGAGGAATTTATGGAGGCAAATGTGTGAAGATTAAATGGATTTTTGGCGTAATAATAATTATTTTATTATTATTTGCCGTATCACAAATAGATAGCGAAAGTCTGCTGTACAGCTTGCAAAAAGTACCCGTACACACGCTTTTATTGGTGCTGGGTATGCAAATTATTACGCAATTGTTGGTAAATTTGCAATGGTATCGCGTGGCGAAAACCGCAGGTATTTTCATCACATTTTGGAATATATTTTACGTAAATTGCCATGGTGCTATCGTGGACGCAATTACCCCCGGGGTAAAATTCGGTGGGGAAGCCGCACGGCTGGTAAAACTCAAAACCGTCGCCAACTGCACCACCGAGCAAGCGGCAGCAGTCATCGCCGTGCAAAAAATATTTAGCCTAAGCGCGTTATTTATGGTTATTTTATTTAATATATTTGGGTTATTATCACTGCTTGGCGGTAGTTTTTTAAGCAATGCAGTAATTTTATCAGGTGCAATAATTATTTTTTTATTTTTTTTAATGTTATTGTTAATGCCCCAAAAAATATATACTTTTCTGCATAAAAAAAGCGCACCCCGTTATGCTTTAACGCAAAAAATACATCGCGTAATGCTTTCCGCGTTACAGCAGCTTGGCGGATTTGCTAAAGGTGCGGGGCTTAGCTTCTTTGCGCTTTCTGTTTTTATTTGGCTTTTTTATCCGATAAAATTGCTGTTTATTCTGCGTTCATTTTTTCCGGAAGCCAATATTTCACAGGCGTATGCCGCAACCTTTGCGGCATATCTTACGGCAATGCTGCCCATTTTCCCGGGTGGACTTGGCGGCTTTGAATCCGCACTAACGGGCGGGCTGTATATAATGGGGCTGACCATAGGCGCGGCGGCGACGGTTGCGGTTGTTTTCCGCTTTATTACATTTTGGTTTGTGGTACTGGCAAGTATTTGTTATATTGGTGCAAGAAAAATGGGAGGATTGAAAAATGAAGCTAAATGAATGGGTTGTATACGCGGCGGTCATAATTTTTTCGGCATTATTTTTATTTGTGGGGAACCGCATCGCCTACACACCGCTTAACAGGGCGGAATTTATGGATATGCAGCAGCATTACGCCGCGGTTGTGCTTTCTATAGAAAGCCGCGAGGTGACACAATTTGAGCAACCCTGGGGCTGGAGTGGTGATGACGATGCAACAAGCACCCGCATCATCTTCACGGCGCGTATTACGGAACGGGGTAGCCGCCAAGGTGATGTTGTCACTGTCGAGCAGTACATTGCCGACTTTTTTATCGTAAACGAGCGGGAAATTTCCGTAAGCGACCGCATTATGGTCACCTTCGACGATTGGGACGGTTTGTATCATTTTACGGGCTATATTCGTATAAACTATGTAATTATTTTGGGCGTGATTTTCCTTGCGTTAATGATTGTTTTTGCGCGGAAGAAGGGCTTTAACGCCATTGTTGCCCTTGGCTTTACCTGTACGGCGGTGTTTCTCGTTTTTATTCCCGCCATTCTTTCGGGAAAAAATATTTACCTTACTACGCTGATTGTTTGCGCGTATGCAATCGTTTCTACCCTGCTCATTGTCATTGGCGCGAACCGTAAGGCGTTTTCTGCTATGCTGGGGTGCCTTGGCGGCGTGCTAACGGCGGGTTTTCTCATGTTTCTCATGGACCGTCTTATGCACCTAACGGGTGCGCTGGACCGCGAAACCACCAGTCTGCTTCACCTGCCTATTGCCAATCCAATTGACCTGCGCGCCCTTGTTTTTGCGGGGGTTATCCTTGGCGCGGTGGGCGCGATTATGGACGTGGCAATGTCCATTTCCTCTTCCCTTTGGGAGGTAAAGGAGGCGGGCGGAACGAACGATTTTCGTACCCTTTTCGCCTCGGGGGTAAATATAGGCAAGGATATTCTCGGCACGATGTTAAACACGCTTATTCTCGCTTACATTGGCAGTTCCATGACGTTAATCTTACTCATTGTTGTGTATACCACGTCCTACACCTCGCTTTTTAACATGGAAATGATAACCGTAGAATTCTTGCGCGCCCTCGTGGGCAGCTTTGGAATGTTGCTTACCGTACCGCTAACGGCGGCGATTTGCGGCTGGCTGTACAACCGCGAAGCCGATACGCGGCGTGATGAATGGGACGCGTATTTTGGCGGGGGCAGGTGATGGCAGATTATATTAAATGGATACGAAGCAAGGTAGGAAATGAGCGAATTATCCTAAACTTTGCAGGTGCGTTTATTACCAACGAACGCGGCGAAATTCTATTGCAAAAACGTACCTGCAGTAATTGGGGTTTGCCCGGCGGAGCGGTAGAAATTGGCGAATCCATTGAAGAAGCGGCAATTCGCGAGGTAAAAGAAGAAACGGGATTAGACATTCACGTAAATGCGCTGGTGGGTGTGTATTCGAAATATTTTGCGGAAATTCCTAATGGGGACAAATTGCAGCCGATTTGCTTCTTTTTTACGGCAAACGCTATCGGGGGTACATTAAACGCCGATAATGCGGAAACGCTGGATTTGTGTTATTTCCCCAAAAATAAACTGCCGAGTATTTTTACCCGGCAGCATAGGGACGCGATTGATGATTTTGTTGCGGGGAAATTGGGCGTGTTTAAATAGAAGTCAATTTTCCATCAATATTTCTACACAAACCCGCACGATTCGTTGGGTTAGGTCAACGGAGCGTTGGGAATGTACGAAGTTATTTCAACTGTATTATCAGCTTCTGCAACATTTTAATCCGTTCATGCCCGCCGTCCTCGGGGGGCTTTTCATCTTTGTGGGCGCGGATGGTGAGGGTAGGGGTTTGCCCCATGGCAAAGCGCAGGCGGGATGGGTTTTTCTGTACGAGGGTGGATAGGCGTTCTACATTTACGGTGGCATCGGCGCGGAAGGTAAGGACGATGTTTTTCATTTTTTCCGCCACGGAGATGATGCCAATTTCGTGGGCGTGGGCTTTGAGCAGTGCCACCTCTAAGAGGTTAATCACGGGGCGCGTTGGCGTGCCAAAGCGGTCCTCAATTTCTTCCTGTACGTCAAAATAATCCTGCTGGTTGGTGATTTGGGCGATTTTTTTATAGATTTCCAGCTTTTGCTGCTCGTCGGGGATAAATCGGTCGGGGATATAGGCGTCTACGCTAATGTCGATGCTAGTTTCGAAGGCTTCCGGCGGGGCTTCGCCCTTTAAGCCGTGGACGGCGTCCGCCAGGAGCTTGCAATACATATCGTAGCCGATGGCGTCCATATGCCCGTGCTGCTGGGCGCCCAGGAGGTTGCCTGCGCCGCGTATTTCCAAGTCCCGCATGGCAATTTTAAAGCCCGCGCCAAATTCCGTAAACTCGCGAATGGTTTGGAGGCGTTTTTCTGCGTCCTCCCGCAGGATTTTATCCCGCCTGTACATAAGGTAGGCGTAGGCTAGGCGGCTGCTTCTTCCCACGCGACCCCGTAATTGGTATAGCTGGGAAAGTCCCATAAAGTCTGCGTTTTGTATGATAATCGTATTTACATTCGGTATGTCCAGCCCCGTTTCCACGATGGTGGTGCAAACCAGTACGTCTACGTCCCCGGCTACAAAGTCTTGCATAATGTTTTCCAGCTCGTGTTCGCTCATTTGCCCGTGGGCGAAAGCGACATTCGCTTGGGGCACAAGGGCGGCCACGCGGGTGGCTTCCTCGGCAATGCTGCGCACGCGGTTGTGCAGGTAATAGACCTGCCCGCCCCGCGCCAGCTCGCGGTTAATCGCATCCCGCACAAACTCGTTGTTGGATTCCATTACATAGGTTTGGATGGGCTGGCGTTCCTCGGGGGGTTCGTCCAGCAGCGACATATCGCGGATGCCCGTAAGGGAGAAGTGCAAGGTACGGGGAATGGGGGTGGCCGTTAGGGTTAGTACGTCCACATCGGCGCGTAGTTCCTTTAATTTCTCCTTGTGCCCAACGCCAAAGCGTTGCTCCTCGTCTACGATGATTAGCCCCAAGTCCTTAAACTTTACGTCCTTGGAAAGCAAGCGATGGGTGCCGATTACAATGTCTGCCTTGCCTGCGGCGATGCTTTTTAGCGCTTCCGTTTGCTCCTTTTTTGTTTGGAAACGGGAAAGCCGTTCCACGGTAATGGGGTAATCCTTCATGCGGCTGGCGAAGGTGGAAAAATGCTGCTGGGCGAGAATGGTGGTAGGCACAAGATACGCCACCTGCTTGCCGTCCTGCACGGCTTTAAAGGCGGCACGAATTGCCACCTCTGTTTTGCCGTAGCCTACGTCGCCGCACAGTAACCTGTCCATGACGCGGGGGCTTTCCATGTCCCGCTTTACGTCCTCGATGGCGGAAATTTGGTCGTCGGTTTCCGTATAGGGGAACAGTCCTTCAAATTCGTTTTGCCACACATTGTCGGGGGCGTAGGTGTAGCCGTTGCTTGCTTGGCGCTTGGCGTAGAGTTCGATTAAATCCTGCGCCATAATTTCCACGGCTTGGCGGGCGCGGGCTTTTGCTTTTGCCCAATCTGCGCCGCCCAGCTTGTTTAGTTTTGCGTCCTGCACGCCGCCGATGTATTTTTGCACCATGTCCATTTGGGAGGTTTGCACATACAAATGCCCGCCGTCGGCGTATTCCAGCTTCAAATAATCTCGCGCAAGCCCGTCGTTGACCACCTGCTCGATACCGCGGAAAACGCCGATGCCGTGGTTGTCGTGTACGATGTGGTCGCCTACGCGCAGGTCGGTGAAGTGGTTGATTTTCTCCGCATTTTTGGCTTTGCGGCGGGCGCGGCGCTTTTGCTTTTCCTGGGTGAAAAGCTCCTTGTCTGTAAGGACGGCGAATGCCAAGGCGGGGTATTCGAAGCCCGCGGAAAGCGCCCCCCGCGCCACGGTGACAATACCCGCGGGGATTGCCGCCGTGACGGGGGAAAGGGTAGCTTCCCCACGCGCTAACGGGGATGATAACGCTTCGCGTTCTAATCCCCTAGACGCGCTTAGGGGAACTACCCTTTCTCCCTCGGCAACATCCCGTTGCAAGTCCCCAACGAAGTGGGCGGGTACGTTTAGCTCACGCAGGGCGTCGGTGAGCTGCTGCCCGTGGCGGCGTGTGCCTGCGAGGATTACGATGCGGGGGTATTTTTTGAGTAGCTCCGTTAAATCTGCCGCCAGGTCGGCGGGCTTGTGGCGCAGGGGCATCGTGCCCCGCACGGTAAACGCCACTTCCGGGGGGGCGGGGGAAAACTCGGTGAGGGAGCCCGTCATATTGGACAGCAAGATGCGGGCAAAATTTGCCGTTTTATGCAAGACCTGCGCCCATGGAAGCATCACATGCACTTGCTCGGGCAGTAGCCGCCCCGCCAGCAAACGATGGCTAATGCTGTCCGAATATTCCGCAAGCACCGTTTCCATGTGAATGGCGATGGGGTTGGGTTCGTCGAAGAAAATCACCGTCTCGGGGGGCAGATAGTCCAGCAGGTTGTGTTCCTCTTCGTAGAAAAACGGGAAAAAGGCGTCTGCGCCATGGGCGGAGAAGTCGCTCCAGTTTTCCAAGGTATGGGTGATTGTATTGTGCAGGGTCTGGGCTTCGGGGATATTGCCCTTGGCTTGCAGGGCGGTTTTTTGGGCTTCCAGCGCTT
Organism: Defluviitaleaceae bacterium; assembly: GCA_009786535.1. GTDB lineage: Bacteria > Bacillota > Clostridia > Lachnospirales > WQUN01 > WQRX01. The sequence continues at coordinate 14,518 of WQRX01000015.1, forward strand.
CTTTTATCCGCGATTTTGCGCGGCGCAGGCGCTTGGGCCCAAAAACAAGCTCCCGCACGGGGTACAGCATAAAGGACGCGGCTTTTTCCGTAGACCGCTGGGAAAGGGCGTCCACAATGCGGATGGAGTCGATTTCGTCCCCAAAAAATTCCAGCCGCAGGGACTGGGATTGCCCAAGCTGTAGGGTTTGCTTTTCCCCCGTTTGGGGCACATAGGTTGCCACCGCGGGGAAAATGTCCAAGATGCCGCCCCGCAGGGCAAACTGCCCCGCCCCCTCTACCAGCCCGCACCGCTCGTAGCCCATGGAGGCCAGCTTGCGGATTAAATCCTCGGGCTTTACCTGTGCCCCTACCTGTAAGCCTTGGCTGTAGGTGGCAAAAATTTCCGGCGGTACAAGGCGGTCGAGCAATGCTTCGGAAGAAAGGATAACAATGGGGGCGTCGCCTTCCCCCGCAGAAAACCCCGCAAGCCGCTCCACCACCTGTAATCGCTGGCGGGTAATGTCCACGCTTTTTACGTCTGCGGCGTAGAAAATCATGTCACGGCTGGGGTAATAGCAGCAGGCATCGCGGAAGAAATAGGACAAATCCTGAAAAATTTCCTTCGCTTTTAGCTCAGAAGGCGCAACAATAAGGGCAGGGCGCGGGGAGGGGACTGTATTAGTCCCATAATACAGTGCCGCCGATGCCAGGTGCCATTTCTGCGCCCCCACCACCCCGCTACACCACAGGGTTTGGCGGTTTTCTATAGCGTCGCTAAGGCGGGAAAACTCGGGGAGTTCGGTGAGGGGTGTTAATAACGCGTGGCTCATGGCAAGTACACCGCTACGGGGCTAAGCCCCAGTAGATGAAGCTGCTCAATAATATCGGTAAAATTTTCCCCCGCGTTGGAACTAATTACGTGCGCCAACCCCACGGCAACAAAAAAAGTGGTGGGTTGCGGCGTTTCCCTCAATAGCCGCGTAATTTCATGGGCGTAATAGGTGGAACGCCACCCCTGTACCTTATCGCGCATATAGGTGACATGCAAATACGTATCGTCCCCCATGAGCGACATGTTGGCGATTATGGGCGCGAAATTATTGGTGGAATAGTAATATGCCAGCCGGTCTATGGTAAGCTCGCCACTTTCCAGGAATCTTTCCAGCGTTTCCTCCCGCGTGTGCAGGTGCTGTATCATGGAAAGCAGTACGTCGAAGGGCGGGTTGTACAATATTTCTATTTGTTGCGTTGCATCTTCTAAGCCTATTACGGGTAGACCGTGTTCCCGGGCGAAGGCGGCGATGTAATAGTCTACTGTGTCATACAGGGCTATGCCTAAATCCGAAAAGCTAAGGGCAAATTCCACGCTTATGCTCCAAAGAAGAAAGGCGGGGTTCATCGTGTTTACATCGGCATAATCTATATCCCATGCGCCAATGGTTTCCACCAGATGGGTGTAATGTTCATGGGGAAGAATATCCACCCACGTTTGCCCGTTGGGGATAAACATCGCCTGCTGTACGGCGGCCAACATCTCTGCTTGGGAAGTGCCAACCTCGTCTATTTCTACGGCAATAATATCCGCACGGCGTAGCGCATCCTCTACGATGTTGGCTAGGGGAAACCACTCGGGTCGCCCACCATGCAACGTACCGAAGATGTACGCCACATTTCCGCCGTACTCCACCCGATGTAACGCGCCGTGTATGCCTGTATCAGGTTCGTTGTTTTGCGGGTTGTTTGCGCACCCCGTTAATAAAAGTAGTAGCAACAAGCCCCATAATTTATTCTTCATTATTTTTCCTCCTACATGTTAAGACCTTGGGGACGCCGTCCCCCACAATCGCCAACCTTTTATTAAACCTATTCATCGCGCTTTCCGTGCCTTCCTTTATAACCCATTCCACCGCTTCCCCCGCCAGTGTGACGCCCTGAATGAAGCCGTCAAATTCTTCCCGCTTAAAACGGCTTAGCACATAGTCTGCCAAATCCCAGCCCGCAGGCTTTGCGCCAATGCCAATGCGCACACGGGGAAATTCCTCTGTCCCCAGCCGTGCGATGATATTCGCCATGCCCTTTTGCCCGCCTGCGCCGCCTTTTTCGCGCACGCGAATATCCCCCACAGGCAGGCTAATGTCGTCGTATACGACAATTAACGCCGATGGGGGTAGCTTGTAAAACTGCAAAACGGAAAGCACCGCTTCGCCGCTCAAATTCATATAGGTTTGGGGCTGTACAAGAAGGGCGCGGGCGCCCGCTACTTGTCCTTCGCCTGTTTCGGCACGGAAGCGCCGCTGTAACTTCGTCTTAATTTGGTAGTCATAGCTCAGCTTGTCAATGCATTCGAAGCCTACATTGTGTCGCGTGCCTTTATAGGCTTGCCCGGGGTTGCCCAATCCCACGATGATGTGCAAGGTGCATCATCCTTCGGAAGTATTTGGAAGCGGGGGACATGATAGCAAAATAATTAAAATGCATCAAGAAAACTATGGGAAATGCCTCCCTTTTTGTACCCGATGATTGTTTCCAGGTTTACGCGGTGGGTGCTTTGGAAGATGCGGTCCTCAATGTCGGGGTTATCCCGCTTTAACGCCTTAAGCAGCGCCTTGGTTGACGCGCGCCGCCCCCCTGCTTCCGTAAGGGTGCAGTTTTCCGCCAAAGGACAGCCGCATTTGATGAAGGAAAGTTCATTGTGGCGCACCCAAGCGGTAATCGCGTCCTCGTGGACGCAATACAAGGGGCGAATCAGCGCCATGCCCGTGTAATTTTTACTGCGCAATTTGGGCATCATGGTTTCAAAAACGCCGTTGTACAGCACATTCATGAGAATTGTTTCCACCACGTCGGAAAAATGGTGCCCCAAGGCAATTTTATTACAGCCAAGGCGCTGGGCTTCCTTATATAAATGCCCGCGGCGCATACGGGCGCACAGGTAGCAGGGACTGCGGTCGGTTTTTGTCACCACATCAAAAATATTGGTGGAGAAAGTTTGTATGGGAATGCCAAGGAGTTCCGCATTGGCATGGATTTTGTGCAGACTGCGCCCGCTATACCCCGGGTCCATAACAATAAAATGCATGGTAAAGGGAAAGTCGCTAAACCGTTGCAACGCCTGCATCAGCTTCGCCAGCAGCATGGAGTCCTTCCCCCCGGAAATACACACTCCAATTACATCGTTGGGCTGTATCAAGTGGTATTGCTTGATTGCCTCGATGAAGGGGCGCCACAAAACAGGGCGGAATTTTTTGGTTAAACTGCGTTCAATTTCGATGGCATTCATTGGGAAGTCAACTCCCGGTAGCAAATATCAAAAATGCGCAAAAATTCCTCAATTTCCCGGGTGGTTGTCAAATGGGAAAGGCTTACCCGCCAAGCGGAAAGGGCATTTACCTTATCGCTAACCGCAAGCACCCCCCGGGAAGGGGATGCGTCCGTAGCGCACGCCGATTTAACGGAAACACAAACCCCCCGCGCATTTAACGCATCGCGGAAAGCCGTGCCCCGTACCCCCGCCACGCTCAAGTTTAAGATATACGGGCTGCCTACGGGGGGCGCGGGGGAATTAACGCGCACCAAGGGGTAACGCTCAAGGGCAGCTTCCAGCCTATTGCGTAGCGCTGTAACACAGGCATACCGCGTATCCATTTCCCGTATCCCTTCCTCCAAGGCGGCGTAACAGGCGCAAGCCAGCCCCAAGGCGGGAGTGCCCCCTTCGTGCCGCGGGGTGTCGAGGATAATTTTCGGGTGTTTTACCAATACTCCGCTTCCGCCAACGCCGTAGAATTTATGGGCAGAGCCGCACAGCGTTGCCCGCCCCATTTCCCCAAAGGGGGGCATGGGAATTTTTCCCATGGCTTGTGCCCCGTCTATGTGCAGGTGGCAATTTTCAAAGGGGGCGATGGTTTTCACAACCGCTTCCAGAGGCTGAACCGTTCCCAGCTCACTGTCTACGGCGCTAAGGCAAAATAAAATCGTGTCGCTTCTAATCAATGTCGCCAAATGCGCGAGGTCAATCAACCCGTTTTCCCGTAGCCGTACATGGGAAATTTCATACCCCTCTTCTGCCAAGGCAGAAATTGCCCCACCCTCCGACGGGTGGGCGAGGGGTGTGGCAATAATATGGCGTCCCTTATGGCGGTACGCCGTGGTTATGCCGCCAATCGCCAGGGCATTCCCTTCGCTTGCCCCTGTGGTGTAGATAATTTCCCCCGCGTTTTCTTCGGGGGCGGATGCCCCAAGGAGTGCCGCTATTCCTTGTGTTACGCGACTATACTCAGCCCCTGCGACAGCGCCAAGCCTGTGCCGCGCATTGGCGTTGCCCGTGAAGGCTTCTTCCCCACGCAAAAACGCCTCAATCGCCGCGGGGCATGGCGGCGTGTGTGAGGCGTAGTCTAAATAAATGGGCTGCGTATTGTCCATGCCGCGATTATAACAGAAATTGGGGCTTGCCAAAACCGTGGGACTTTGTCCCACACCCTACCCGCTTTTTGGGGAAAAAAGCGGGGCAAAAAACTGCCGGAAACCGCGCGATGCGCGGTTTCTATAAAGTTTTGGTCGAGCTTTTTCAAAAGCTCGCAGGGTGTGGGACAGCGTCCCACGGTTTTTTCACTTTTCCTTCATCCTCAACCGATTACAATCTGTAATCAGTTGGTTTTGTGCGGGCGTGAAAAAGTCCTGTATTTACGGGGTTTTATGCACGAGGGAAAGTAAAAAATGCTTGCAAAAGCAGGTGTTTTTGCGACCATTTCACAGCGGGTGCAACCGATATGGACATAGGGCATGAATGAAGTTGTGCGTGGTAAACGGCTGAGATAACGCAGTTTGGTCTACGCCATCATAAAGCATCAGATGTATGATAAAATGATTTTATAATTGTATAACCAAAATAGAAGTCGCATTTATGTACCAAATCTGCGCATGGTATGTGCGAAAACTTATGTGAGGTAGTGGATGAAGTGAAAATTATTGATATTTCTCAAGAATTATTTTCTTGCCGTGTGTACCCTGGTGATACATTTCCAAAATATGAGCAAGTTAAAACCATTCAACAGGATAATTATAATCTCACAAATATTTCAATGAGCGCTCACAGTGGAACTCATATAGATGCTCCCAGTCATTTTATCCCAAAGGGAAAAGCCGTTCACGAATTAGATTTATCCCTGTTTTATGGTTTATGTACCGTTGTTGAATGTAACGGTATTATTGGTGAAAATGAAATAATGGAAATACTGGCAAATTGCCACGAACGATTACTTCTCAAAGGTCAGAACGAATTATCGGACAGTGCGGCAGCTTTAATCGCAAAATCCCATGTAAAACTAATTGGCGTAGAGAGCCAAAGTGTTGGAAATATGAATCACCCATTAAGCGTTCATGTGACGTTACTTGAAAAAGGGATTATCCCGTTAGAGGGGTTAATTTTATCAAATGTCAATCCGGGCGAGTATGTCCTTTCTGCATTTCCGCTTCATATGCGAGGTACAGACGGTTCACCTGTTAGAGCCGTGTTAATAAAACAATAACAGCATTATTTCCACCCTTGACGTTTTATGTCGAAAAATCAGTTGCCTTGTTAAATCGTGCAAGAGGAGCAAGAACTCCATGAAGCGTACAGGGAAGAACGCAGAGCTTGTCACAAAAAATGGTGCGATTCCCAAGCCGAGGGCAACCCCGAAAGTCTTGCCATTGCCGACATCAAGAAGCGGATGCGGGATAATCTACCACTAACGCCTGAACAGACCGCTTTTCATGCCGATTGGAAAGCGCAGAAGAACGAGCAACGGTGTGAATACTATCAAACTAAAAAGGCTGAAATGGCGGTTGCTGTTGGGCAGTAATGGAAAGCGGATACCCTGCAAAATGAGGCATCCGCTTTTTGTATTGGTTTTACTTAACTTCTTGAAACCGTAAAACGCTTCCGTCAATCGTGGTAACTGAACATTCCTTTACGCCCCAACTTTGAACAGCAGGTTCAGTTATTTTATCCCAACCATTACCTTTTACAAAGTTATACAAGGTTTCCAACCCGCCCTGTACAGACATGAAACCAACTTCGTCTTGTGGCGGCTCCCCATAAAATAGATAGAACCCCCTCTGCGGGCTTATGATGTCGAATATTTCGCCGGGATAATCATACACAGCCCCATATACGCCTCTGCCTTCATCGTCATAGGCTATTGTTTTACCAAACCAACCCAGTACATTTTTGAACCATTCGCATGTCTCGTCCATATTCTTTGTCAGATAGCAAGGCATGTTAGATGTGATGTAATAGCCACGCTTGCTGTACTTTTCCATGTTTTCCATGAAAGCAACCCTTCTTTCTTCAAATATTTTTTTGAAGTCGAGTTTTGGATATAACTCAAGGGACACACTTTCATCGCGCGCAGATGAAGGTGAAACACCGAATAATTGATTGAATGCCCGCGAAAAAGCCCCCGGTGATTCATAACCGTATTTGAGAGCAATATCAACGATTTTTTCATCACTTGTCAAAATATCGTTCGCCGCTAGAGATAATTTTCTTTTGCGAATATATGCGCCGACCGTCGTATTTGTCAAAAACGAAAAGAACCGTTGAAACTCCCACAAAGAATACCCAGCATGTCTCGCCGCTTTTTCTAAGTCGATTTCATCGCACATTCTACTCTCTAAATAATCAATAATTCGGCTTACCTTGTTTTGCCAATCCAAAATCTCACCTCCTTTAAAAATATTTTAATCAAAAGAGTTTTGCCTTGCATCGCCGTATGTGTATTTTTCTGCACAGTATACAACCAAATATATCACCGTCAGCAGCGGCAAAAGTTTTGGGGTTTTAGCCCCCGGCAGGGCCCACGGCGGTTATGGCAACGCCTAACCGTCAGAATGGGTCACATACTCCAAGGGAGGGTGTGAAAAACGCCGCAGCCGACACTATTCAACTTGCGCCGATTGCAATAACATACACAGGGCGACAAAGTCATTGCAATAGTGCTTTACAAATATATTTCAAACTCAAACTCATGCCTTATTGGTATATCGTCAATTCCTAAAAAATATCCATCTGTAGATAGATTTTTAAGTTTGCGGGTAACGTCGAAGGCGTTTATATGTACAGTATTTAAGTCGAAACCCCTGCGCTAGTAAAAGCGAATTTCTTAGCTTTTACTTGACATACTCCCCCTTGACGAATCATGTCGAAAAATCTATTATGTTGACAAATGATGTGATTCGAAAAATAAACAATGAAATTTATGGTATGGTTATAATTTGAAGCTCACTCATGTAAGATGACGATTGTTTGTTACCTAAACTAAACCATGGAAGGGAAATGAAAGGGGTAGCAAATGAACCGAAAAAACAAGGCAAAAATGAAAGCAGTAGTTAAGGCGAACAAGACTAATATGTTGCACCTCTTGTCGAACTTGGGTGTAGAAATAAAAAAATATTGGCGATGCGTTCTGTTAATTGTGTCAGTGTTGATATTGCTATGTGCAGTTATATTTGCGAGGATACAATATCGCGCGTCTTTGCATACTCACTTTAGCTTTATTGGTAACATGTCAGATGCTACTATTATTGCCGACGTGGGAAGAGGTACGATAAATACAGCACGAATTTATTTGATTGCCGAGGAAAATAACGTATTTTCTATTGATAATGCCCATATTTTTTTTGATGGGGAAGCGTTTGCAAATATAAGTATGCTTACATGGTATATAAATGATGGAGCAGTTGATGGGAGAATGATAATTAAAAGAAGTAATGCACTGACATATCCTGATATGTTAACCTTTAACGGTTTTAATATTGGGACGAATGGGCGATGTTTTATTCTCGGTTCGGGCTCTACTTTGTCTGGTTGGCATAGAGGAGGGCATGATGTATTTCTTGATGAATCTGTGATTATTGCTTCAGATTCAAGTGGACAGGAGCTGTTTCGAAGCGATACTAGATTTTCATTTATCCCAGGACAAGACCCAGTGCAAATACGCTTTAATGAGGAAGTAACATTGCGTACACCTAATTATTTCGGTCCAATAGGTCACGATATTGTATATGCTAGGGTGAATGCTCAATTAGAAGGTATAAATTCAGCTGTTTTTTCAGGAAGAGGGAGTGTAGCATATTTAGATTATGAACGTAACTTAACTGGTCACAGGGTCAACCTTCAAGATGCAAGACTTATTGCCGATATTCGTCTGTTTGAAGACCCACATGATGTTAGTGTCCGGATAGATATGAATGGTAGTGTCTCCGTAGCTACGATATCTGGGCGTGACATCTTTCCAAATTTTACCGAGTGGTTTAGCGGTGCTTCTTTTTGGACTCTAGCTGTCGGATTTATTTCATCATTAGCGGCAGTTCTGAATGTGGTTGTACATTCTTTGAAAATAAAAAGTCAGAAAAAACAATCGAGCAAAAACAATGAGGGAGATATGTCTGTTAATGGCATAATCAATAGCCCAATAGTTAATAACAATGCAAATACTTTCACAGAATCAAAGACTTGCCAAGCCCTTTCAGATGTTATGGGATATGACCTTACTTGTGAACAAAACCGTGAAAATTCTATTATATTAAATGATTTATTACGCAAATTAATTAATTTACCTGCAGAAACGCGGTCGCTTTTAGCAATAATGGTCAGTCAATCATTTGAAGATAAACGTTTCAATAGTTGCTCTGTACCCATACATGAGGTAATGTCCTTTACAGGTAAAGACCAAACCTATTTATTCCAACATATTGATATTTTAAATCGCAGAGAATTAATTTCTGAACCAGAAATGAATGACAACGGTTGTTTATTTTGTGAATTATTCGGTGACGCTGAAACTGGGTGGAATTATTGGAATGATATTCGCGAATATTGCTCAAAAGCGAAAATACCCACCGCTAGAATTATTGCGGATATGGATTTTTCATTATTTGACTAAAGTGGTAATATCGTATTATTTAATTCATTATTCATAAAATGTGCAATTAATTAAAATTGATAAATTTTCAGCTTTTACTTGACATACTCTCCCTTCACAGTTTACATCTCAGATAGGAGCAGTCTTACGAAGATAGAAACCGCGCACCGGAATTGTCGCCCGGCACCAACGCGCCTTCGCCCCTTTCCAAAACCACGCATTATTGACGCCCCCCCGCTTTTGTGGCACAATCGCAAAGCGTGACGAAGTCTTCAAATAACCGTAACATCAAAAAGGAGCGTTCCTATGCAAAAACTTTCTAAGGAAGACATTAAATCAGGTGTAGTGGAAATGCTACGCACCGCATACCGCAAAACCGTGGCAACCGCAACGCCGCAGCAAATCTACAACGCACTGGCACTTACCATAAAGGAGTACGTTTCCGAACATTGGATAGCCACCCACGAGCATTTCGACAAAGCCGATGTAAAAATCGTCTATTACTTATCCATGGAATTTCTCATGGGGCGCTTCATGGGCAACGCGATTTTAAACCTTTCCCTGCAAGACGCGGTCAAGGAAGCGCTTGCGGAATTGGAGATTGACATAAATTTAGCCGAAGAAGCAGAGCACGACCCGGGGCTTGGCAACGGCGGTCTTGGGCGCTTAGCCGCTTGTTTCTTAGACTCCCTCTCCACGCTGGGCTACCCCGCCTATGGTTGCGGTATTCGCTACCATTTCGGCATTTTCGAGCAGCATATCGAAGACGGCTACCAAGTGGAAAAACCCGACAACTGGTTACACTACGGCGACCCTTGGGGCGTTAGGCGCGAAGAATACGCAAAGGAAATCCAGTTCGGCGGGCGTGTTGTTAGCATTAAAGGCGACGACGGGGAATATCACTTTACTTTGGAAAACGCGCAAACCGTTCTTGCCGTTCCCTACGACTATCCCGTTGTTGGTTACGAAACGAATATGGTAAACACCCTGCGCCTATGGGATGCGGAACCTGTAAACCGTTTCGATTTACAAAGCTTTAACGAAGGGCAGTACGAGCGCTCGGTTGCAGAGCAAAACCTTGCGCGCCAGCTTTCTTCCGTGCTGTACCCCGCAGACGAGCATGTTTCGGGCAAGGAATTACGCTTGCGCCAGCAATATTTCTTTATTTCTGCCACGTTACAGCGCGTGTTACAGCAATTTGAGCAGCGCCACGGCAAAAAATTTGAAAAACTTGCCGACTACGCCCAATTCCAGCTAAACGATACCCACCCATCCCTCGCCATCGCGGAATTGATGCGTCTGTTGGTAGACGTATATTACCTGCCATGGGACACCGCTTGGGAAATTACCCGCACGTCCTGCGCATATACCAACCACACAATCCTCAGCGAGGCGCTGGAAAAATGGCCGATAGAACTCTTTAGCCGTTTGCTCCCCCGCATCTATATGATAGTGGAAGAAATTAATACCCGCTTCTGCAAAAACCTCAAGGAATGGTACGGCAACGACCCCGAGCGCATTCGTGCAATGGCTATCTGTGCCGACGGGCAGGTGCGTATGGCGCATTTAGCCATTGTGGGCAGCCATTCGGTAAACGGCGTAGCGGCAATCCACACGGAAATTCTCAAAAACATTGAACTCGCCAATTTTTATGAAATTTATCCCGAGAAATTTAACAACAAAACCAACGGTATCACGCCCCGCCGCTGGCTTGCCAAGTGTAACCCCGGGCTTTCGGGTTTAATTACCGATACCATCGGGCGCGATTGGGTGCGCGATTTGGATGAGTTGCAAAAGCTAAAGCCCCTGGCGACAGACGCGGCATTTCAGCAGAAATTTATGGACGTAAAGCACGATAACAAAATCATGCTTTCGAACTATATCAAGCAAACCTACGGGCATAGCGTTGACCCCGATTCGATTTTTGACATTCAAGTAAAGCGCCTCCACGAGTATAAGCGCCAGTTGCTTAACATTTTCCACGTAATTGACATGTACGTAACCATTAAAATGAACCCGCGGCTGGATATTAAGCCCCGTACCTTCTTGTTTGCGGCGAAAGCGGCGGCGAGCTACCACCGCGCGAAATTGATTATTAAATTAATCAATTCCGTAGCGCAAATGATTGATAATGACCCCGTAGTTGCAGGGCGCTTGAAGGTACTGTTCCTGCCTAATTATCGCGTTTCCATGGCGGAAAAACTCGTGCCCGCCGCCGACGTAAGCGAGCAAATCTCCACCGCAGGGAAGGAAGCCAGCGGCACGGGCAACATGAAGTTTATGCTTAACGGCGCGGTAACCATCGGCACGCTGGACGGCGCAAATATTGAAATGCTGGAGGAAGTAGGGCAGGACAATATTGTTATATTCGGCATGCCCGCCGCCGAGGTACAGGCGCTTCGGGCTTCGGGCACGTATGCGCCATGGGATTTGTATAATATGGACTTTAACATTCGCAATGTCCTCACCACCTTAATTAACGGCACATTAGACCATAATAATCACGATTTGTTCCGCGAACTGTATGACGCAATGTTAAACGGTTACGGCGGTGCACGCCCCGATGAGTACTTTGTACTGCAAGACTTCGCATCCTACAAAGAAGCACAGGAACGCGTAGACGCAGCGTATAAAGACAAACAGCGCTGGGCGCAAATGGCGATTATGAACACCGCATCTGCGGGCAAATTCTCCAGCGACCGTACCATAAAACAATACGCGGACGAAATTTGGGGGCTTAAAACGGAGCATATCCAGTGAATTTAAAAAAACTGCTTTCGCAGGCTGCGTCTATTTTTGGCGTGGCGTTGGTTGTTGGGCTTATTGTATGGGTAGCATGGCAAATAATTTCTCCCCATTTTGATGGACTGCGCAACCGCGATAACAGGGAAATTGTTTCCTTCCATGAGCATTACGACCTTGATGCCGCCGTGCCCATCCTTATATTTGATGGGGTGCGCGTAACGGGCGAGGTTATGCCTGCGGTGCATAATGGCGTTCCTTTTATTCCCATGGATTTTATACGGGAAAGCATCGACCCCTTTATAATGTGGGACGCAAGCGCACAGTCCTTGTTTGTTACCACACGTAACGATATGCTTGCCTTCAGGCAGGGAGAGGTACGCACCGTAGACGGTGGCGTGCTGGTACCCGACCATATTGTTATGGGCTTATACCCCTTCACCGTAGTACACCACGAGGCGTACAATGTTATTGTGGTTACCGACGACCGCGTGCCCCAAACCACAGCAACGGTAACCGGGAACGCGCCCTTGCGCTTCCGCCCCGATGTTGCCGCCCCTATGATGGTGCAGCTGGCTTCGGGGGATACGGTAACGGTGTTACCCGCCAATAGCGGGGACGGGTTTTCACGGGTGCGTACAGAAGAAGGGTTGCTTGGGTATGTGCTAACCGCTTCCTTTGGGGAAACGCTAACCCGCCCCGTAGAGGTTACCCGCAGACCATTGATGGGTGGGCAGTTTATCCAAAATTTTATTGCCCCAAGTCACCCATCCGTAGCCCCAATTAACATGGTGTGGGAATGGATAGGCAGTTACGAAGCCAACGCCGTAAGCATGGAATATTACCTGCCCGAAAGTATTACCGTTATCTCCCCCACGTGGTTCCATTTTAACGCAGTAACTCGGGAGCTGGACTCGTTCGCAAGCGCGGAATACGTACAATGGGCGCACGCGCAGGGCGTACAAGTGTGGCCCAGCGTTACCGACTTATTTGCGGGGCGCGAAGGCATACGCACTATTTTGTCCAGCTTTTCCGCACGGCTTAATATTATTTATCAGTTGGAAGAGTATGTACAACGGTTAAATATCGATGGGCTAACCATCCACATCGAGCATTTAATGGACGCGGAATACGGCGTGTATTACATCCAATTCCTGCGCGAATTAAACATTGTACTGGGGCATCAAGTAGTTTTACTTGTTGCCATGTTGCCCAATTTAACGGCAAATGCGCACTATAGGCACGATTTAGTAGCAAAAACGGTAGATTTTATCGCACTAATGACGTATAACGAATACGGCGGGAATGCCCCAACCCCGGGGCCTGTGGCGTCCCTTCCATGGGTAGAGCGCCAAATCTACGAAGCGTTGCGCGTTGTACCCGCCAACCAATTATTGATGGGCTTGCCGTTTTTTAACCGCGTATGGCGCACAGGGGTAGCCGATAATTTGCGCCGCACGCCGCTGGACTTTGACATGGAACGTGCGTACTGGGAGTTTTACAATCGCGGTGTTGCCTTCGAATGGGACGAAAAAATAGGCGCATACTATGCAGAGTTTGCCGAAGTAGTTGACGGCGAAACCCTGCGCCACCAGCTATGGCGCGAGTGTAGCCGTTCCCTTGGCGAAAAAATGGAATTATTTGAATTTTACAACCTTGCCGGCATTGCCGGCTGGAATATGAGTTTCACCAACGAAGATGTGTGGGAATTGCTTGACGTGCATTTTCCGCGTTTTCAACGCGTGTTAGACTAAACAGAATAAAGGGGTGTTTGTATGGAAGGTTCCGGCATACGGTCTAAGCTAACAACGCTTGCAACGCTTGTGGTTATTTTAGGCGCGGCGGTGCTTGCGGCATTTCATTTTGCAGGACTATGGATAGCGGTAGGGGCATGGGTTGTACTATCTGCCGTGGTCATTATACTGGTGCGCGGTTTAATTAAAAACGCGGCAGAACCCATCGATCGCATGAATAAAACCGTCGTTGCGCTTACAGATGGGAAGATGGATGTTACTTTGCGCGCCGATGCCCCCCGTGAAGCGGGTGACGTAGGCGTGCTGGAAAACGGACTGGCAAAGCTGGCGATTAGCCACCATAATTTTATGGGCGACCTTGACGCACTTTCGCGCCGCGCGCAAAAAGGCGAAGCTAATTTGAAAATTGACGCAAAAAACTATCCGGGCGGCTTGCGTGATATCGCGACGCAAATTAACGCAATTGCAATGGCGCTTGAAAAAACAAACGACGATTTAATCAGCACCATGGACGCTTTCGCCCGTGGCAGCATTGCTCAAAATGCAAAAATAAGCCACCCCAAAGCCGCCGAAGCAACGGAAAAATTGGGGCGGCAATTACAAACAATCAAGGACGATGTGCAAAAGCTTTCGTCTGCGGCAAAGGAAGGGCAGTTTGCTACCCGCACCTCGGGTACGTATGCGGGGGAATGGGCAAAATTTGCCGGCGATGCAAACACATTGCTTGAAGCGATTAACCGCCCCGTTGGCGATATTGTTTCCGCGCTGGAGCGTATAGAGTCGGGCACCTTCTCGTCGGGTTTGTCGGGTGCGTTTAGCGGCGAATTTGAGAAAGTTAAAAAATCCATCGAAGCGATAAATACGCAATATGCGGGGCATCTGGGCGAAATTGCTTCCGTGCTTAACGATATTTCCTACGGGCGCACGCAAGCCGCACCACGGCGCGAATACCGCGGTGCATTCCAAGCGGTGCAATCGGCGGTTAATTCGGTAGCACGTTCGCAGGACCGCCTTGCAGATGATGTAAAGCGTGCGCAACAGCTGGCGACAACGCGCCCAACTACGGTACCGGCAACGCCATCTCCCGCGTTAAACCGCCCCGCAGTAACGCCCGCGCCTACGATTAACCGCCCGGCAATTACGCCGGCTAAAACAATAGTCCGCCCGGCGCCGGCACCTGCCTCTACAACGCGTCCAATGACAACGGTGACACGTCCGTTTTCTACGGCTTCTACGGCGAATGTACCGCGCCCAACTACACCTACGGGGGGCGGGGTAAACGCGCCGCCGCCGCTGCCCGTTAATAGCGGTAAAGTGACTGTGCCTTCCGGCGCGCACGAATACAACCGAAAGGATTATGGTAAATATAAATGAGAAAATTAAAAATTATTACGTTCATTGTCTTGCTCCTTGCTGTGGCGGGGGGCTTTCCTTTTGCCGTACAGGCAACCGCAATGCCCGACACGGTACGCATTGGGCTAACCCGCGAATTTGCCAACCGTACGGAAATCCCCATCGGTACGCAGCGCATTCAAGTGGGGTATGATAATAACGGCGCATTCGATGCAGTAATGACGTTGGAATCGCCAACGGGCTTTACCGCACGGGTAAACGATGCAGGGAATGTAACGCTTAGCGCAGGCGGCGGCGTTGTTTTCACCTTTGACCGCCAGTGTACCGAGCCGCAAATACGCGAAGCCGGCGGCGGGCTGGTTGCCCTTGGGACGAGCACATATAGGGGCATTATTGCCCTGCGTCCCGCAAATCGGCTGCTAACGGCAATTAATATTTTATGCCCCGAGGAATATCTTTGGGGAGTTATACCCGCAGAAATGTCGCCTTCGTGGCATATACAAGCCTTGATGGCACAAGCCGTAGCCGCGCGTAGTTACTTAATTAGCCGTGCGTTGGAAGCGCCTCACGCAGCACAGGCCTTCCATTTATGTGACACTACCTGTTGTCAAGTTTTCCGCGGGGCGGGGCTTGAGCATGAAAATACGACCCTTGCGGTAAATGCCACACGCGGGACATTAATTTTCCATAATAACGAAGTCATTTCTGCCGTATATTTTTCCTCCAGCGGTGGGGCAACGGCAAATTCCGAGGACGTATGGGTGGAAGCGCGCCCCTACCTGCGTGCCGTGCTTGATGTAAATGAGCATCAGCCCATGGAGTGGACACGTACCTTCACCTGGGCGGAAATAAATACCCTTTTAGCCACCCTAAATGTAAACATTGGTACACCCACGGGGGTGACAGTTACGGGTGTTGGGCTTGGCGGGCGCGTAAATTCGCTTACCATTACAGGCACAAACGGTCAGCATACACTTACGGGCGACCGCATTCGTACATTTTTTAACCCCTCTGCAGGCGGAATGCTGCAAAGCAATAACTTTCAAATATTAGACGGCGCAACGCAGCAACAAATTGCGGTGTGGGTATATGACGGGGTTAATGTGCGTTCTGCCCCGCTTTCCGGTTTGCACACGCTTAACCAAAACGAAATCGCGGTGCAAATACAAGAAGCCTATGTATTCGATGGCACCGCTTTGCGCCGCGTACAGCACACCGCGCAAACCATTACAGGCGGCGCGGGCGTAACGTTTGTTGGGCGCGGTTGGGGGCATGGCGTAGGCATGAGCCAGCACGGCGCGGAAGGCATGGCGCGCTTGGGCTTCACCTATCGGCAAATTTTAATGCACTATTATATGGGGGTGGAAATTCGGTAATGGATAAGAAGGATTTTTTTTATGAACTCCCCAAGCATTTAATCGCGCAGCAGCCTATTGAACGGCGGGACGGCTCGCGCCTTATGCTGCTTGACCGCCAAACAGGTGCGGTACAGCATAAAATGTTTACAGACATTGTGTCGCTGCTGCGTGCGGGCGATTGTATTGTGATTAATGATTCAAAGGTAATTCCCGCACGGTTAATGAGCGAGAACGGTGTGGAGTTTCTTCTGCACGAACGAATAGAAAATAATCGCTGGACAACCCTTACCAAGCCCGGAAAGAAAGCGCAAATCGGCGATGAGCTAATTTTCGGCGGGGGAAGGCTTAAAGCAAAAATACTTGATATCATCGAAGGCGGCTTGCGCACCGTTGCCCTTACTCACGAAGGGGAGTTGGAGCCCCTCTTAGAAGAGATTGGCGAAATGCCCTTGCCTCACTATATCGAGGAAAAACAAACCGATACCGCCCGCTACCAAACGGTGTATGCCAAAGCGGACGACGCGGGGGCTTCTGTTGCCGCGCCCACGGCGGGCTTGCATTTTACGCAAGAATTGTTGGATGATATTCAAAAAGCGGGCGCAAATATTGCCCGCGTAACGCTTCACGTGGGTATTGGTACGTTCCGCCCTGTGAAAACCGATGACATTACCCGGCACGAGATGCACAGCGAATATTGCCGTATTTCCCCCGAAACGGCAGATTTGCTAAACCAAACCAAGCGAAACGGCGGGCGCATCATCGCCATTGGCACAACCAGCTGCCGTACGCTGGAAAGCCGCGTAACCGATAGCGGACAAATTCAAGCAGGAGCGGGCAAAACGGATATTTTCATTTACCCCGGTTACACATTCCGCGCCATTGACGGGTTACTCACCAATTTTCATTTGCCCGAATCCACACTGATTATGCTCGTTTCCGCTTTAGCAGGGCGCGAGCATACGTTAAAGGCATATGAAGAAGCCGTGCGCGAGGAATACCGCTTTTTTTCGTATGGTGATGCGATGCTGATAGCCAATCACTAGGTACGGCTCGTGTCGTACATGGCTTTTTGGCGTGGCACGCACTGCTTGTGCTTACAATGATGGTTTTTGTTTTTACTATTCTTGTACGTTTACGAAGTTGAAGCGCGGTAAAGCGAAGGAGGAAAACGGCATGAAAAAATTTCTTTTGTGTGCGGCGTTGTTTATCGTACTGTCTACCCTTGCCGCCTGCGGGCGCGAATCCGAAGCGCCCTACGAACCCACCGCACCGCACACTCCCGCGCCCACCCCAACCCCAACTCCAATACCCACCCCAACGCCCGAACCTACTTTAGCCCCCGCTTATTCCTACACATTACAAGACCTCTTAGATATCGCAAATGCCCGACGTGCCGCTATAAAACGCCCCGATACGGCTTTGTTGTACTCGCTGGTGCAAGGGCGTGAACCGCGTCATATGGAGGTGGACGATTACTTCCCCGTCCAAGGTGAACAGGCACACACCGTTTCCCGTGAGGATGCATTATACGATGCCGCGTTATTTTTTGAATTTATGCGGCAAGCCTACGGGGCATATACGTATTTTGGCGGCGATGCTATTTTTCTGCCCATTTTTGATGAAATACTAGAAACACTTGCTTCACAGGATATTTGGTACACCGCAGATATGGTGCTGTTGCTATATGAATCGCTTGCACCATATATTTTAGATAATCATTTTTCTATCGGCGGGCGGATATTAGGTATTTCTTACACATTTCTCATTGCAAATGAATTTTTTGAACGCAGTAGTAATGGCTTGCGTAACCAAAATTGCAAACGATATGTAGCAGAGGTAACGGGATATAATATTGAAACATTGTTCCGTTTAACTGCAAATAGCGTGGGTGAATTATTTTATATGCCTGTTATAATCCGCCCCGAAGGGTACAGTGCTTACACGTTAGAGCTTATCTATTCCTGCGGAGAACGTGAAGTCCTGCATTTTCGCCGTAATGTATTGCCCTCACGCATGTTCCAATTACCTAGCTTGGTTTGGCAGCAGGGTTTTCCTGTGGTGACGATTCGCTCCATGGGGTTCCCCGCTAACCCCGACGGGCCATTTTACCGGGGTGCGCAGGATTTTCTTTCATTCGCATATGAATTACAGGAAGAACCCGTGATTATTATTGATGTACGCAGTAACGGCGGCGGCAACGGTATGCTGGCTTCGCAATGGATGCATATTGTAGCGGGTGTGGTTATACCTTCCAATCATGTTTCAATTCGCATAGGCGATTATGAAGCTGCCCGTGCTTCTTGGCGCGACCAAACCCCCGATAATTGGTTTTATCAACCCTATGAAGAACTATTACGCTATGTTTCCATTGAACCTATGGGGGATATTGCCGTGCGAACGGGCATACTTGCAGAGGTCATTCTTCCCAATGACCGCTTGTTTGTCATCCTTACCGACCGCGGTTCTGCTTCTGCCGCCGAGGGATTTGCCGATATGTTGCTTACCATGGAAAATACGCTAATTATCGGACAGAATACGGGTGGTGCACTAAATATGGATTTAACCTACCCTAATCGCAGTTTACCCCGTTCGGGTATTCCATTTGGTTTTGGAAGAACGATTTTCATTCACCCCGAAGGGCATCTAATTGAAGGACAAGGCATTGCTCCGGACATTTGGGTCATGGGCGATGCATTAAATGCTGTACTGGCAATTTTACAGGCAAAGGACTGAACTTCTTGGCTAAAAAACTTTTAAAAACTCAACCCGCCGTGGTAGAGGCGGAAATTATTGAGCAGGCGATAACCGACGCGCTGGAAATTAACTTCATGCCCTATGCGATGAGCGTAATTATTTCCCGCGCTATCCCTGAAATGGACGGCTTTAAACCCGCGCATCGTAAGTTGTTATATACGATGTACAAGATGGGCTTGCTTTCGGGTACGCGCGGACGCATTAAATCGGCGGATATTGTGGGGCAAACCATGCGCCTTAACCCCCATGGCGACGGTCCAATTTACGAAACCATGGTGCGCCTAACGCGGGGTAATGACGCGCTTATCCACCCGTTTGTGGATTCGAAGGGCAACTTTGGCAAGCATTCCTCGCGGGATATGGCGTATGCAGCCTCGCGCTATACCGAGGCGAAGCTGGACGAAATTTGTAAGGAAATTTTCGCAGACATTGACAAAGACGTGGTGGACATGGTGGACAATTACAACGCCACCATGCTGGAGCCTACGCTGCTTCCCACAACTTACCCCAATTTGCTGGTGACGCCCAATCAAGGCATTGCCGTAAGTATGGCAAGCACGGTGGCAAGCTTTAACTTGAAAGAGGTATGCGAAACCGCCATCGCGTGGCTTAAGAATCCCCGGCACGACATAACAAAAACACTCCTCGCGCCCGATTTTTCCACAGGCGGTGAGTTATTGTATGTGCCGGAGGAAATGGAGAACATATACGCAACGGGGCGCGGTTCGTTTAAGCTACGCGCGCGCTGGCGTTTTGACAAGAAAAATTCCTGCATCGAAATATTTGAAATACCCTACACCACCACGGCGGAGGCGATTATCGACAAAATTGTCGCCCTCGTGAAGCAAAACAAAGTGCGCGATATCCAAGACGTGCGGGACGAAACGGACTTAAACGGCATGAAAATTGCTATCGACATACGAAAATCTGCAAATGCGGACCAGATTATGCAGCGCCTTTTCTCGCTTACTACGCTGCAAGATGGGTTTAATTGCAACTTTAATTTCCTCGTAAACGGGCGACCCAAGGTTATGGGTATCGCGGAAATTTTAGAGGAATGGACGGCGTTCCGCACGGGTTGCATACGCCGCGGACTGGCGTATGATATCGAGAAAAAATCGGAAAAACTGCATTTGCTGGAAGGCTTGGCCAAAATTCTTCTTGATATTGACAAAGCGATAAAAATTATCCGTGAGACGGAAAAAGAGCGCGATGTTATCGCCAATTTGATGCAGGGCTTTAAGATAACGCAATTACAAGCGGAATACATTGCGGAAATTAAATTGCGCCATTTAAACCGCGAATATCTGCTTGGGCGCGTAAACGAGCGCGAGGATTTACAAAAAGAAATTGCGGATTTGAAGGAAACGCATAAAAGCGAGTCGCGCATTCGCGCGCTCATTATTTCGCAGCTAAAAGAAGTGGCGAAGAAATACGGCAAGCCCCGCCGTACCGAAATTATCTACGATGCGGAAACCGCCGCCCCTTCCGACGAAGTATTTATCGAGGACTATAACGTAAAGCTTTTCCTTACGGGTGAGAGTTATCTGAAAAAGATTACTCTCGTTTCGCTACGGTCGGCTTCGGAGCAGAATCTCAAGGAGGGCGACTACATCGCGCAGGAACTGGACGCGGCAAATCGAGACGAAATGCTCTTCTTCTCCAGTGCGTGCAATGTATACAAAATGCGCCTGTATGATATCCCCGATTGCAAGGCGTCTGCACTGGGGGGATACCTCGCAAATATCCTGGGGTTAGACGCGGGGGAACGTATCATTCAAATGATACCCGCGCAGGAATATAAGGGCATGATGGTATTCGCCTTCGAAAACGGCAAAGCGGCGAAAATTCCGCTTAGCGCCTATGCGACTAAGACTAACCGCAAAAAGCTGGTTAATGCCTACAGCGACAAATCACCGTTGGTAAACATGGCATGGCTGGAGGCGGATGCTGATTTATACCTGCAGCGCGGCAAGGATAAAGCAATGGTGCTTAACTCGGCGTTAATACCGCTTAACACTTCAAAATCATCGGGCGGGGTAATGGTGTTTACATTGCTTAAAAGTAAAAAAGTAGGCATCACGCAAATGCGTGCATTGCCCGGGCTGGTTACACCTGCGGAAGGTGAACCCGTGCAGGACGGAGGCCTATCTGCCGAAGACCGCGATTATTACCGCGCGGACAAAATCCCAACCGCGGGGCATTTCTTAAGGAAATAGGAGCGCTGTATGCAAAATGGAATGTGGCAGCCGCAAGCCGATAAGCTAATGAGGGAATTTATTTCTTCCTATGCGGACGTAAAAAAAATAACAACCAAGGGTTCGTTACAAGATGAAATGTCGGTAGACACGTTTAGCGATGTGGACTTGGAAATAAAATTAGCAGACGTAATTCCCTTTACCATTTCCGATTTTGTGGAAAAATTGCCCACGCAGTTTGGCGTAATTTTGGGGTACGAAATACACCATAATGAGCGCGACGATGTGCTTCGTGTGTGCTTTGAAAATAGCTGGCGCTTTGATTTAACCTTCCAATACCCGACGCTCCCCATGCCGCGCCGTTCCGCCGTTCCCACCGTGGATAGGTTTTGGTTTATCGCTTCGCTTGCCTTGGTTAGGTTAGGGCGGGAGGATTATTTGATGGCGTCACACCTTGCATTAGAATTGTGCCAACTCGTATTGGTTATGCAAATGGTTTTACGCGATAAAGAAAAAAATACAAATATACACCGTTTCGGCGATAAGGAAGTCGTGCCCGTGTTAATGGGGCTTGGTTTATCGGGCGGAAACACCCGCGCAGCAATTGCAAACCTAATTTTCCATGCGGCGCGGCATATGGATAATGTAGCAATGATGGAAAGCGGCTATACTTCCCGCAGGGGAAAATTACAAGAACTTGCTAAGTTTATGCGGTTGTAAGCGGAATTGTGGTATTATCTCATTAAAAATTAGGAGTGTTTTATGTCCGGTATTATCCACACCCGCCTGGCGGACATTTCCGCCAAGCATGTAAATGACCATGCCAAATATGAATTTTATAAGCACGCGGTAACGGACAGCGCGCATAAATACGAGGTTTCCGGTCCGCGCGAGGGCAACCAAACGGTGACGGCGTTTTACGTGCTTCCCCCCGGCAAGGCGAATTACCCCTTCCATTACCACACGGTAAACGAGGAGGTTTTTTATATCATTTCGGGCAGCGGCGAGTTGGAAACCTTCGACGGGACGCGCCAAATAACCGCGGGGGACATTATCGTTTGTCCTGCGGGCAAGACGGGTGCGCACAAAATTACCAACACCCACGCCAGCGAAAATCTGGTGTATTTGGACGTAGACACCAACCAAACCCCCGAAATTGCGTATTACCCCCACACCAATAAAGTGGGCATTCGCCATGGGGGGATGCGGGATAATTTTCTTTTAAGTGACAACGTGGAATACTACGAGGGTGAAAAATAAAGGAGTAGATGTAAATGCATGACATACGCAGAATGCGGGCGGACTTCCCCGCGTACAAGGCATTAATGGACAGGCGCGGCGTGGATTACGGGCTGGATGAATTTATGAAGGTGGAAGAAGCCTACCGCGAGGCGTTACGCGATGTGGAGGTAATGCGCGCGGAGCAGAATAAGATTAGTAAAAGTATTCCCGAATTGAAAAAGCAAGGCGGGGATATTGCCGCAATTATGAACGAATCCCGCGCCATTGGTGAGAAAATAAAAGTACAGGAGCAACGCCTGCGTGAATTTGATGAACGGTTGGATGAATTCCTCATGGGCGTACCCAACGTGCCCCACGAAAGCGTCCCCCATGGCGCAAGCGACGCGGATAACGTAGAAGTGCGTAAGTGGGGCACGCCTCCGACCTTCGATTTTGCCCCCCAAGCCCACTGGGATTTGGGCAAGGCGCTGGGTATTTTGGATATGGAAGCGGCAGCAAAAATCACGGGTTCGCGTTTCTCCCTGCTGCGGGGGGCGGGGGCGCGGATGGAGCGGGCGCTCATCAATTTCATGCTAAACCGCCACACTTCCCACGGGTATGTGGAGGTTTCTACCCCCCTTATCGTTAACCGCCGCAGTGCTACGGGTACGGGGCAGTTGCCCAAATTCGAGGACGAGATGATGTTCAAGCTGGAAAGCACGGAATATTTCCTTAACCCCACGGCGGAGGTACCCGTTACCAATATCCACCAAGACGAAATTGTGGACGGCGCAAATTTGCCCATCAAATATTGTGCCTTTGCCGCGAGCTTCCGTAAAGAGGGCGGCTCGGCGGGGCGCGACACGCGGGGTTTAATTCGTATGCACCAGTTCCCCAAGGTAGAAATCGTACACTTTACCCGCCCGGAAGATTCTTATGACGCCTTGGAAAGCCTAACCGCCGATGCGGAGGATATCCTGCAGCAATTAAACCTGCCCTACCGCGTAGTAAGCCGTTGCACAGGCGACCTGGGTTTCGCCGCCGCAAAAGGCTATGACCTGGAAGTGTGGATGCCCAGCTACGAGCGTTATGTGGAAATTTCCAGCACGTCTAACTTCGAAGCCTTCCAAGCGCGCCGCGCCAATATTCGTTACAAAGATGCAGGCGGCAAACCCTTTTTCGTACACACCCTAAACGGAAGCGGGCTTGCCGTAAACCGAACGTTGGCGGCGATATTGGAAAATAATCAATGTGCCGACGGCACGGTAACAATCCCCGATGTGCTGAAGGCGTTTATGGGTGCGGAAAAGATTTTTTAATCGCTTTAATCTTTACAATCTTTTACTTTCCCTCGTCCCGCCCCTGTGGTATACTTTGCCATATTCTTAGAAAAAGGCGAACACGCATGGCTAATTTTGAACCGAAAACCCCACAGGACGTTATCGCGCTGGCTACCGAGGGCGCACCCGAGCCACCCCCAAACATAAAAAAAGAACTGCTCACCGAGGCGTTGCACTGGGGTGTGGTGGTTGTGTTTGCGGTGGCTTTTGCATTGGCGATGAATTTTTTGGTTATTGTAAATGCGCATATCCCTACGGGTTCGATGGAAGGTACGATACAAGTCAACGACAGGGTTATCGCATTTCGGCATTCCTATCGGTTTAATGACCCCGCGCGGTATGATATTATTATCTTCCGAGCGCCCGACGATGGGATAAAAAATGTAAAACGCATTATCGGGCTTCCCGGAGAACGGGTGGCAATTTCCAACGGGCGCGTATATATTAACGGCGCGTACGGCATACGGGAGGACTTTATTATGCCGGGTCCGCAGGGCTACCTGGGTCCTGATTTTGCGGAAACCCTTATACCCGAAGGGCATTTCTTTGTGCTGGGGGATAGCCGCGGCAACTCGCGTGATTCCCGCAATTGGACTAACCCCTTTGTGGAAGAAGGGCGCATTATGGGCAAAGTGATTTTCCGCTACTTCCCAGGGTTTAGAAATTTATCAGAAAGTTAATAATTGTTAGCGTAGCAAAGCCGCAGGCACCAATGCGGTTTTGTGAAGCGTTTTTCGCCGAAGGCGAAATACAATATTAAAACGAATTAAGGAGAGTGTTTCAAATGGCAAAAGCAAGCAAGGACATGATTATTTCAGACATTTTAAAATTAGGGGAGGGGCTGGCACCCATATTTATGCAAGCGGGCTTACGTTGCGCGGGTTGCCCAAGCGCCCAGCGTGAAACATTGGAAGATGCAGGTGTTGGTCACGGCGTAGATGTAGACGCGCTGGTAAACGACATTAACGCGCACTTGGAGGCACAGGCGGCGCAAAAGGCATAAGGCTGCATGTATAGACTAATCGCGGTACTTATCGGCTACGCCTTCGGGTGCTTGCAAAACGGGTATTTTCTTGCCCGCAAATTAGCAGGAATAGACGTACGGGAATACGGAAGCGGCGGCGCGGGCATGACAAACGTAATGCGCGTGCTAGGGTTTAAACCGGGCGTTGTTGTTTTGGTTGCCGACATTTTTAAGGCGGTAGCCGCTTTTGCGTTGGCTTCCGCTATTTTTGGGTGGGACACGAACGCAGGTTTATATGCAGGCCTTGGCGTAATTATTGGGCATAACTTTCCGTTTTACTTGGATTTTAGGGGCGGAAAGGGCGTAGCCTCAACGCTGGGGCTTATTTTGTTGCTCGACTGGCGCGTTGCGCTTATTATTTACGGCATCATGCTCATCATTGCGGCGGTTACTCGCTATATTTCGTTGGCGTCGTTGACTATGAGCGTACTCATTCCCATATTACTTGCTGTTTTCGGCTATGCGTGGGAGGTTGTTGGCGTTACGGCATTTTTAGGCGCGCTGGCGTGGTGTATGCACCGCGCAAATATTCAACGCTTGCTCAAAGGTACAGAGAATAAGCTCTTCGCAAAAAAAACTGCAAGCACCATCGAATTGCCCCCCGTAAACCCTGCAGAAGAAACCCCGCCCGCCAATCAAGGAAAATTGCTTGATATCGCTGCCCACGGAGAAATGTACTTGCGCATTCCCGTTAAAACTCACGTAATTACCAGTGACGACGAGGCATCACAAGTATTTTCACTTTATATCGCTCCCCACGTGCGCGCAGGGGATATTGTGTTTATCTCGGAACGCGCCGTGGCGTGTACGCAATCCCGTGCCATTCGTATGGTGGATATTAAACCGCGCAAGCTTGCGGTCTTTCTTTCGAAGTACGTGCAAAAAACGCCTGCGGGTATTGGGTTAGGCATTCCCGAAACCATGGAAATGGCGCTGCGTGAATGCGGCGTTCCGCGTATTTTATTTGCGGCGTGTATTTCGTTGGTTGGCAAAATATTTAAGCGTAAGGGCTGGTTTTATCATGTGGCCGGACCAAAGGCGCGGGGTATTGACGGACCTTGCGATAACACGCTTCCCCCGTATAACGAGTACGTGGTGCTTGCCCCCGACGCCCCCGGTAAAATGGCGCAGATTATTTCGGCCTCTATCGGCGCGCCCGTGGTTATCGTGGATTGTAACGACCTTGGCTGTAATTTGTTGGGCGCAAGTGACCCGAAGATGAAGGAAAGTTTCATCGCGGCGATATTAAGGGACAATCCGCTTGGGCAATCCAGCGAGCAAACGCCCTGCGGTATAATTCGGAAAAAAATCGAAGGGGGGGATATACCATGTGCGGATTCTGCGGATTTACAGGAAACGAGTACAACGACGCCGACAACACACACATAAAAAACATGGCAGAGCGTATAAGCCACCGCGGACCGGACGGCGAAGGCTTCTATGTGGACGATAACATTACCTTCGGCTTTCGGCGTTTATCATTTTTCGATTTAAAGCGCGGCTCGCAGCCTATGCACACAACGGACGACGCGTACACCCTCGTTTTTAACGGCGAAATTTATAATTATTCGGAACTGCGGGCAGAGCTTGCTGTTATCGGTCACAATTTTTCCACCACATCAGACACAGAGGTTTTGCTTCATTTATACGAAGAATACGGCGAAAAAATGCTGGACAAGCTGCGCGGCATGTTCGCTTTTGTGATATACGACCACCGCAAGCAAGAAATATTTGCCGCGCGGGATTTTTTTGGGATAAAACCCTTCTACTACGGCGTAATTGACGGGCAATTACTCTTCGCAAGCGAAATGAAATCGTTTTTAGACTATCCCGCCTTCCAAAAAGAACTTAACCCCGTTGCGTTAGAGGCGTATCTCTCGTACCAATATTCGGTGCTGGACGAAACGTTTTTTAAGGGTATTTTTAAGCTGCCTGCCGCGCATTTCCTGCGGTTTAAAAACGGCGTGCTTACGCTAACGCGCTATTGGCAGGCACAGTTTGCCCCCGACGAGGGGCATAAGGGCAAGCAAGGCTTAGAGGATACCGTACAGCAGGTAGACCAAGTGGTACGCGAGTCGGTCAATTACCACCAGCGTACCGAACCTGAGGTAATTTTAGGTACATTCCTGTCGGGCGGGTGGGATTCGAGTTATATCACGTCACTTGCCAAGCTGGAAAAATCCTTCTCCGTGGGCTTTGAATACGAAGGCTACAGCGAAATCGAAAGCGCCGAAGCCCTTGCCAAGGCTAAGGGTATGGAAAACTACAGCAAAATTATTTCAACAGACGAATATTGGGACGCATTAAAGCCCATTCAATATTTTATGGACGAACCCCTTGCAGACCCCGCCGCCGTTGCTTTGTACTTTGTGTGTAAGGAAGCGCGAAAGCATGTAAAGGGCGCATTAACGGGCGAAGGCGCGGACGAACTATTCGGCGGCTACGAGCATTATCACCGTATGTATAATTTGGGCTTTATGAAAATCATTCCCCTTCCGTTGCGGCGATTAATTGGCAAATGGGTGCAAAAAATCCCCCGTCATTTTAAGGGGAAGCGCTTTTTAACGCTTGCAGGTAAACCGTTGGAAGAGCGTTATATCGGCAACTTCTTCACTTTCACAGACGAGGAACGCGCCCGAATTTTGCAGCCCAAATACGTAAGCGGCTTACGCGCCACCGACATTACAAAGCCCTACTACGACCAAGCCCGCGCACTGGGCTATGACGATATTACCAAAATGCAGTATTTAGACATTCACCTTTGGCTTGCGGGGGACATTATGCTAAAGGCGGATAAAATGTCTATGGCGCATTCGCTGGAGGCGCGCGTACCGTTTTTAGACCGCGAGGTATTTAACGTTGCGGCAAAAATCCCTACCCGCTACCGCGTAAATCGCAAGGGGACAAAGTACGCCTTGCGCCAAGCAGCACTGCGCAGCTTCCCGGATGGCAAGCCCAAGCAGCGCCGCGGTTTCCCCGTGCCTACGCGTGTATGGCTACGCGAAGAAAAATACTACAAGCGTGTGCGTTTGGCGTTTGAAAAACCCTTCGTAGGGGAAATATTTCAAAAAGAGAAAATTCTGCAATTGCTGGCGCGCCACAAATCGGGCAAGGAAGACAATTCCCGCATGGTTTGGACAATTTATATGTTTATCCTGTGGTACGAATCATTTTTTTAGATTATAATATTGGGTGGATACTAATCTCCCGAAGTTAGGCGATTAGTATGAAAGGAGCGCACGTGATGCCTTCCCCCATGTTTTTTGTCACTTTTATCAATTTTATTTTAATCGCGTATGTTATTTTCGTACAACGACGCAATACCGCCGCTACGTGGGCTTGGATAGTGGCTATGGCGTTCCTACCCATCTTTGGGTTTATTTTGTACCTTATGGGCGGGCAGGATAATCGCAAACAACGCGTTTTTATGGAAAAATACAAAGAGGATTTAAAAATGCACGCGGAGTATAAGGCATTGGCGCTGGGTGCGGACGAAGGCGACCTTACCCACAATAACGACCTTACCCTTTTTTACGACGGCAAAACTAAATTTGACGCATTGCTGGAAGATATCGCCAACGCGAAGGAATACATTTTCGTGCAGTATTACATATTCCGCGGGGACGAAATCGGGCGCCGTTTGGTGCGAAAACTCGCCGAACGCGCTATGGAAGGCTTGGACGTACGCCTGCTGGTAGACGGTACGGGCTGTGCCTTTACCCCTAAGGACACCTTTGAACCATTAATCAACGCGCGCGGCAAGCTGGGCTTATTCCTGCCGCCTTTTTTGGTGCGCATCAACTACCGCAATCATCGAAAACTTGCGGTTATAGACGGAAAAATTGCATATCTTGGCGGCTCTAACATTGGTAAGGAATACTTGGGCATGAGCGAGCGCTTCGGTTTTTGGCGCGATTCGCACATGCGTTTAACGGGCGATGCGGTTGCGCCACTTATTCTGCGTTTTATCATGGACTGGAATTTTAGCGTTAAAAACAAGGCGGATAAGCTGGATGTATCCAAAAAATATTTTACCCNCCCGCCTGCCGATGCCCCTGTAACCGAGGGGGATACCAGCATTTTTATTGTATCCAGCGGACCAGATACCCGTGACCCTCACGTTTTGCACGGCTTCTGCGAAATGATTATGAATGCGAAAAAATCTATTTACATTCAAACCCCGTATTTTGTACCCGACGATGCGCTTTTTACCTGTTTGCGCATTGCCGCTTTGCGCGGGGTTGATGTACGCATCATGTACCCGGGCAAGCCCGACCACCCCTTTGTGTATTGGGCAAGCTCCAGCTATATGGGCGAACTCATGTGCGCGGGCGCAAAAGGGTTTGAATACACCGAGGGCTTTATCCATTGCAAGACCGTTATGGTTGACAGCGAAGTTTCCGCGCTTGGCACGGCAAATATGGACGTGCGCTCCTTTAAAATTAACTTCGAAACACATGCCTTTATTACCGACACAAAAATAACCAAAGAGCTGGAAGCGGCTTTCATCGAGGACATGAAGGACTGCCGCGCGCTGGATTACGAAGAATATGAAAAACGCGGAAAAACCGTAAAAATACGCGAATCTATATCACGTTTATTTTCGCCGTTGCTGTAGTATTTTTCCTACGGAAAAAACGCTTAGGAGGACACACAAATGAAATTAATTTACGTAGCAGACGACGATATTTATATACGCGAAGCGCTTCGCGCTTTTTTAGAGAACGCGGGATATACAGTGGAAGCGTTTGAAAGTGGCGATTTGTTATTGGAAGCATTTGCTCAAAAATCGAGTGACCTTGTGGTGCTGGACGTAATGATGCCGGGGTCTAATGGCTTTACAGTGTGCAAGGAGCTGCGGCGGGTTAGCAAAGTGCCGATTTTTATGCTAACTGCGCGGGACAGTGACTTAGATTATCAAACGGGGCTTGACCTGGGCGCAGATGACTTTTTTACAAAGCCCGTAAGTCCTATGACGTTTGTCATGCGGGTAAAAGCGCTGTTTAGAAGAATTGCGTATGAACGGGGCGAAGATGTTTAACCGCAAACGCAGGAATTTAAGGGGCAGCATTTTTACGTCTTTTTCCGTGCTGCTTTTTATTTCGTTTGGACTGATGGGCGGCATTTTTAATGTATTGGTGGGGCAGTATATACGGCAAAGTGCGATATCAGAGCTGGCGGAAGCGGAAGCGCTGTATTTATATATGGAACGGTTTATCACGGTTACGCGGTCGGGGCTTTTTGGGCAGCGGATAAGCAATTTTTATATGGACGAAAATTATGTATTGCTGGACGGGCATATCACACCTTCGGCTGCAGAAATTGCCGACGCGATGATGGAGCAGGGGATAGTACTTACGGGCTTGCATAATCGGCGTTTGCGTACCGATGATGGTATTTTTTATGTATCGGCGCGCCCCGCAATGGGCGAAAGGCAAGGTTGGTACACCATGTTTTATGTAGACATAACCGATATTTCGCGCTTTTCCAACCAAGTAAATATGATATTATTAATTTTGGTGGTGGTAATTTGGTTATTGTCGATAATAATTACGACGTTCCTTGCGGGTTCCCTTGCGCATCCGTTGCTGGTATTAACGCAATTTGCGCGCAGAATAGGGAAAAACGACTTTACCCTAAACCCCGAATCCTTTGCGAACGAAGAATTTGAAGCACTTAACCAAAGCCTAAACCAAACGGCAAGGCAGCTGGCAAAATACGACAACGAGCAAAAAACATTTTTCCAAAATGCCTCGCACGAGCTGCGCACGCCGCTAATGTCGATAAAAAGCTACGCAGAAGGCATAAAATACGGCATTATGGACGCACAAAGCGCAAGCAATACAATACTGGAAGCCACCGACCGTTTAACCAACATGGTAGGCGATTTGCTTTACATTTCACGGATAGATAATATTGACACGCCGCAAGAGCATGAAATAGACCTACGGCAGTTGGTTGTTGAACGCCTGCGCCTGTACGAAAGCCTGCGCAGCGACTTAACGATTCAAATACAGCAAGACGAACGCCCCGTAATTATCGAATGCGCCCAGCCCTACATCGAACGCGCGCTGGACAATATTATCGCCAATGCACTGCGGTATGCCAAAGCGACATTGCTTGTGGAATGCTATGCCGTAGGCGCAAGGGGCGTTGTACGCATCACCGACGACGGGCCGGGCTTTAACCCCGACGATTTGCCCCATATTTTCGAGCGCTTTTACCACGGCGAAAACGGGCAAACGGGGCTGGGCTTAGCCATTGTCAAATCTATTGTAGAGCAGCACGATGGCACCGTTACAGCCATAAACAAAGAAAAAGGTGCGGCGGTTATCGTAAGCCTGCCCCGCACCGGAAAGTGAGAATAAACGTGTCTATCTTATTTCCTCCAACCGAATTTTTAAAGGTGAAAGAAATGCTGGTGCTGTACCGCTGTGCGCTAAAAGACCTTAATACGCGCATGGAAATTTTGCTGGACGATTTTAACAATCGGCAAGAAAACAACCCAATAGAACACATTAAACACCGTGTAAAATCCTACGAAGCCATTGCAGAAAAGCTGCACCGCCGTAACCACCCTGTAACCGCCGAGTCGGCACGGGCTAATTTAAGCGACATTGCGGGCTTGCGCTGTATTTGCTCCTACGCGAAAGACATTTTCTTTATCGCAGAAGTATTTAAACGCCAGCCCGATATGAAGGTGCTTAACGAGAAAAACTACGTAACTGAGCCAAAGCCTTCGGGTTACCGTAGCTATCACCTTATTCTGGAAGTACCCGTATACCTTACCGATTCGGTACACCACATACCTGTAGAAATACAAATACGTACCCAAGCCATGGATTTTTGGGCGTCGCTGGAACATAAGATTCGCTACAAATACAAACAGGGTATGCCCCAGCACTTAGCCGAGGGCTTGCGCCAGTGTGCCGTGCAAATCTATGACCTTGATGAGCGCATGTACAAGATACAGGAGTTAATAGACATCGCGTACTAGAAGGGACTGCTTTACTATAAATCGTTAAAATAATGAAAAAAGGGTATACGCAAATTGCGCATGCCTTTTTTATTAAGCACAACTGATTGCGACTTTGCCAAGAGGGAATATGTCAAACAAAAGCTATTTCGCTATATTTAACTGCAGGGTAGCAATTGTCTTTATGTTTTTGTATTTTATTATATCTGAAGCCTCCGTAGCCTGCACGACCCCATCCACAATCTGTGTCAAAAACATCAAGATATACTAAGTCGTTCAAATGACCACCCTTTTAAATTTTTTGCGCGGTGAGGGTTTTGCATTCTGCCGCCGCCTACACGCTTGCTTCGGGGCGTATGAAGTCCATCTTCCCGCCTGTAATTGCCGGGATATGCGCGGGCGCTGCCCATGCGACTGCGTTAGTGATTATTTTTTGCATCTCGGGCATGTAGTAGATGGGAAAGGTTTCATGACCGGGGGCGAAGAAGAAGATTTTGCCCAGTCCGCGCTTGAAGGTACAGCCGCTGCGGAATACTTCGCCGCCCTCGTACCAACTGATAAAAAGCAGTTCGTCCGGCGCGGGAATGCCGAATTGTTCGCCGTACATTTCGGAGTTGGGGATATCAAAATATTCGGGTACGCCGTGGGTGATGGGGTGACCGGGTTCGATGCGCCATACGCGTTCGCGTTCGCCTACTTCGCGCCAGCGCAGGCGGTCTGTGTCCGTTCCTGTTAGGCGGCGGAAAATCTTGCTTGCGTGGGCGGAATGCAGGAGAATTAAGCCCATGCCGTCTAATACGCGGCGGGCAATGCGCTCTACAATGGCGTCCTCTACCTGATGGTGGAAGCAATGCGCCCAGTACACCAGCACATCGGTGGAATTTAATACGTCCTCGGTTAAGCCGTGTTCGGACTGGGGCTGCAGGGCAATGCGCACTTCGTTAAACTGTCCGCTTGCACGCAGAAAGTCGGCTATCGCATTGTGTATGCCCTGCGGATACGGACCAATTGCGCCTTCGGCTTCGTCCCAAACGGTGACATTTATACGGTTCATAATTTTCACTCTCCAGTAAGGTTTTTATAGTCGGCGCGGGTAAGGATAAAGCGCATGCGCGCGCGGGGTTTGCCGTAGAGCATTTTGGGGGGCGGGTCGGCGGCGTCTTTAATGAAGCCGACTTTTTCCATCACCCGTTGTGTGGGTAAATTATCTGCGAAACAGCCCGTAATTACTTGCGCGCAGTTATCTTCTAAGAAGGCGAAGGCAAGCACGCGGCGCACCGCCTCGGTGATATAGCCCTTGTTTTGATGCGCACGGGAAATGAACCAGCCCATGGGGTCGGCAGTTTTCCCTGCCGGGTATAGTGAATGCCCGCATTCGCTGCTTGCGGTTATCTCGTAGCCTACGGCGCCTATATGGGTAGTGCTGCCCTTCAGCGTAATGGCGAAACGGCGGGCTTTCTCCGCTGCGTTTACACGCAGTGCGTCTTGCAGGCTAAGGCGCGATTCTTCCAAGCTATGGGTAATTAGGTCGTGCAGGAAGTACATATTTTCCGCGTCGGATAAAATGGCGTGGTATTCCGGCAGGTCGCTTTCTTTGTATGGGCGAATTACCAAGCGCTCTGTTTCAAGCATAATCATTGACCGCCGCCCAGCATTCCCAGCAGCGCTTCTTCCATAGAAAGGGGGTGGTCATGTTCTTCTCCGCCCTCACGCCCTACGGCTTGCGTTGTAGACATGCCGCCGGAAACATACACGCGATTGCATTCGGGACATACGCTTGTGTGCATTTCGATAAATTGAAGCACCACGTCCATGCCTTGCTCTTCGAAGGCGATGCGGTCGCGGTGCTGATGCTCCATTTCGTGGTTGCGTACTTGGGCGGGGGCTTCGTAGGGCGTTAGATTAGTAAGGGACTGCATACTTACGCCGCCGTCTGTCGAATCGTCCTGATACACCCGCGTTGCGCAGGTTACGCACTCCGTAGGCATGGTTGGGACTATGGTTAAATCCTCAATTTCATCTATTGTGGGGGTGGGATTGCTTGATTGCGCGTTTAAGGCGTAAAGCATGGGGTTGTTTGCGGGCATAGATGGGTCTATTCGCATATGTATCGCTCCTTCGCTTCGGCTCGCTTGCATTATAAAGATGCAACGCGCGTTTGACAATCCCATTCATATGTGCAAGAATGACTTGCATCGTCGATTCTTGTCAGAATCGGCTTACCTGCCGCCAAGACTGCGCCCCGCGTACTCGAGGCATAAGGTGCGCCAAAAGTGTACATACGCATACACGCTTGTTTTTTGCGCGCCTTCGCCCTTTCGGCAGGCGCTCATTTTTTTGTAGCCTTTACAAATTCAGAAAGGACGGACAACCATGGAAAACCGCGTGGCGGTAATCGCCATTATCGTAAAAAACCGCGAAAGCGCCACCAAAATTAACGACATCTTACATGCCTACGGCGATAACATTATCGGAAGAATGGGGCTACCCTACCGCGCACAGGGCATAAATATCATCACCGTAATTATAGACGCACCCCATGACACCATTTCCGCGTTATCGGGCAAAATTGGTCGGCTGGATGGGGTAAGTGCGAAGACTTTGTACAATTAAGGTAAGGTCAAAAGATTAAATGCAACGCCCACGGTTTTAATCATTAAATCTCAGGAGGAATTTACATGTTAAAGTATTTTTACTTGATAGCCGTATTTGCTGCAATGCTGGCACTTACGGGCTGTGGTACGGAGGAAGTTTCTGCGTGCGAGTTACCTACGGTACGGGTGGCGGCACTGCGCGGGCCTACGGCGCTGGGTATGTTGGACTTGATGGACAGGAGCGAACGAGAGGAAACGGAGAATGCGTATACGTTTGAGTTGGTGGGCGCACCTGTGGAAATTCCGCCTATGCTGGCAAGGGGCGAGGTGGATATCGCCGCCGTGCCCGGCAATTTGGCGGCGGTTCTATACAATCAAATGGACGGCGCAGTGCAAGCGTTGGCGGTTGTTACGCTGGGTGTATTGCACATTGTGGACGCAACGGGCGAGGTAAACTCGGTCGCCGACCTCGCAGGGCGCACCATTTTTGCCACGGGCGAAGGCGCAACCCCCGAATTTGCGCTAAACTATGTATTAAAGCAAAATGGCTTGATACCTAATGTAGACGTATTTATCCAGTTCCGTGCCGAGCCGCCCGAAATTGCCGCGCTTTTTGAGCTGGGACAAGCCGAGGTTGCGTTGCTCCCCGAGCCTTTTGCAAGTTCGGTGGTTGCGCGTTTTGACCACCTGCGCGTTACGCTGGACTGGACGACAGAATGGGAGCGCGTGCAAGCGGATTACGGGCTTGTGATGAGCGTCGTTATCGCCCGCCGCGAATTTATTGAAAATTATCCCCGCGCGGTGGAAATTTTTATGCAGGAATACGCAGCAAGCATTGCATTTATGTCCACAAACACCGCCGAGGGCGCACAGCTTGCCGTGGACGCGGGGCTTGTGCCTAACGTGGATATCGGCATGACGGCACTGCCGCGCACGAACATGGTTTTCCTAACGGGGGACGTAATGCGCCGCAATTTGATGGGCTTTTACCGCGTGTTGTATAATGAAACACCCGCTTCGGTAGGAGGCCAACTGCCCGATGATAATTTCTTCTTCATTCCGTAAATTTTTGACCGTCTGCGCGGTTGCCCTTTTCTGGCTATTAGTCTGGGAGGGCGTAGCCGCGTGGGTAGGCGCAACCATTATACTCGTACCGCCGCGCATGGCTTTTGCGCGGCTTTTTACGTTGGCGCAAACGCTCGAGTTCTGGCTCGCCATCTTCACCAGCCTTCGCCGAATTATGCTGGGCTTTGCCCTTGCAATGTTCACGGGCATTTTCTTGGCAACGGGCGCGGCGGCGAGTAAAATTTTCCGCCATATTATCCTTCCTGCCATCAACGTACTTAACGCAATGCCGCTTGCGTCCTTCGTAATACTTGTCCTGTTCATGTTTGGGCGCGAGAACCTCTCTATCGTTGTACCCTTTGTTATGGTTATGCCCATTGCATTTCACAACGTATACAAAGGAATCACTACAACCGACCCCGCATTGCTGGAAATGGCGCACGTTTTCCGCGTACCCCTTTGGAAGCGTATACGCTACATTTACCTGCATTCCGTCAGGCCTTTCATTTTTTCCGCCGCTACCATCGGTATCGGCTTTGCTTGGAAATCGGGCATTTCCGCAGAGCTCATAGGCGTAGCACGCGGCACAATCGGCGGATACCTGCACCGCGCCCAAATCTCTATCCAACCCATAGACATGTACGCCTGGACCATCGCCATCATTACGCTAAGCTACGCCATAGACAAGTGCTTTTATTTGATGCTTGGGAGAGGAATTAAAAATGACGCCCATAATCTTTAAAAATATCAGCAAATCCTTTAACGGAACGCCCGTATTGGTGAATATAAATGCCGTCCTCAGCGTAGGGATTACATGTCTGATGGGGCAGTCGGGGATTGGAAAAACTACGTTTGCCAATTTGGTCGCGGGGTTAATTTTGCCCGACGAAGGTACAATTGCAGGGCTTGAGGGTAAGCGGGTCTCGTATGTTTTCCAAGAGGACCGCCTGTTGGAACACGAAAGCGCGCTTGTAAATGTTTTGTTTGTTACGGCAGACGCAAAAAAAAATACCCCACGCGCAATTGCGTTGCTCACACAAGCAGGGCTGGGGGAAAGCGTAAATAAAAAAGCCGCCGAACTTTCCGGCGGTATGAAGCGCCGCACAGCGTTGTGCCGTGCCTTAATTGCGGATTATCACGTACTCATTTTGGATGAACCCTTCAAAGGGCTGGACGAGGAAACAAAGCCCGCCATTGTAGAAATGCTAAAGCAGCACGTACAGCAGGAAGAAAAAATTATTTTGTGCATCACCCACGACCTCGCCGAAGTGGAGGCGCTGGGCGGTGTTCTCTTGCGCATGTAAAGCAAATCTTATCTTATGTAACGGCAAGCCAGACCAAAAAGGTCGGGGGTGTTGGCTTGCCTCGCCTCTGGCGTGAAGGGAACTGAGGGGGCGCCCCTTCACAGGCGCAAGGCGTATAGTATCGCATAATCGGAATTACCGCAACCCGCGATACACCATACCGGGTATAATCTCGCCGTAATGGTCTGCCAAAATTTCCGATGCGGTGACAAGCTCGAAGCCATCTTCAATCAAGCGGGGGATAACCCGCTCCATGGCGAGTGCCGTTGTATGAATTACGTCATGTAACACAACAATTGCGCCATCGGTGGCACGATTAACTATCCAACTGTAAATATGTTGCACGTTGCGGTTGCCAAGGCGCCAATCCTGCGGGTCGATAGACCATAACAAAATCCCATATCCCAACGATGCGGCTACGGTTTCCACCTGTGAATTAATTGCACCGTAGGGCGGGCGGAATAAATTTGTACGAGTACCCGTAATTTCATAAATCAAGTCATCGGTATGCCGTATGGAATGCACAATGTCGGCACGGTTTTGCAACATCATATTTGTATGCCGCCACGAGTGCCCCATAATTTCATGTCCTGCGTTGTGCGCGCGTTCAATAAGGGGCGCCCATTCCTCAATGCGGTAGCCCATCACACAAAATGTTACGCGTCCGCCGTAACGGTCTAACGCATCCAAAATTATTTCCGTATAGCGGGAAGGTCCGTCATCAAAGGTAAGTGCAATGCGCGGGCGGCGCGGCGTTGAGTATATATAAGAATAATCAATGGTCACATGCGTTGGGTCATGCGCTTCTGCGAAAACGGGGGTATAATCCTCGGCTGCATGAGGCCACATGGGCGGCACACCTTGCGAAGGCATAACGGGAATAGACGGTACCACAACCGCGGGGAAGTCCCCTTCACCCGCAAGCAAAAATGCCGTTCCCAGCGCTTCATAGGGGATGGTAATAACCATTTCGCCAATATAGTCGGGCATAAAACGCCGCCCGTCCAGCGGTACAATAAGCCCCGCCTCGCCCAGCAAAATGCTGGCAAGCCAGCTTAAATCCATCGCATAGGTATAGGGTGCTGCGCCGGGCACTTCGCTGATAATGGCGTCGCGCAGCAAATCCAGCACCGTGTCAACTTCGTGGATATCCAGCAACGCGGCAGGGGAAAGAAATGCCCCGCTTTCGGTATGGATATTCAAACTTTCCGCCAATTGCATTGTTGTTTCTGCTTGCCCTTCACGGGTAAATACAAACGTACCGCGCAGCGAAACCCCCGCGTAATACGCCCCTTGGAATGCCCAGTCAAAATCCAGCGTAAGGTCGCCTTGCTCCATATTAGCAAACACGCCGCCCCGCGCCAACGTGGGGATATACACAAACTCTACCCATTCACGCAGGATTGCGTCCAGCCGCTCGTCACCGTCGGGAATGTTAATTTCTATGTACAGCGAAACCCTGGTTTCCCCTTCACGGGGGTATTGTGCATATACGCAGGTGGTTAAAATTAGCAATAAAAGAAGCGCGCAAGAGATACATTTCGTCATTCTTCTCATCGCACACCTCCACAACGCAAATATTATGTACACAACTCACAAAATTATACCCCCAACGACAAAAAAGGACAAGCCCCAAAAGCGGGATTTGCCCTTTATTTTTGCATGATACATTCTTAGTCGCGATTGTACTTCTTTTTGAATCGTTCTACGCGCCCGCCTGCTTCTAACAGCAGTTTCTGGCTGCCCGTGTAGAAGGGATGGCATTTGCTGCAGACTTCTACGTGGATGCTTTCCTTGGTAGAGCCCGTTGTGAACTCATTGCCGCAGTTGCATCGTACTTTTGCTTCAAAATATTTCGGATGGATAGCCGCTTTCATTCTTTTCACCATCCTTTCATTCGTAGAATAGCCGTAAAACGGCGCAACGGCGATTATAGCACAGGCATATGCGCAAATGCAAATTCCGTCGCTTCTGTGAGAAATTGCCGCATATCATGCATGGTTACAAAACGAAAATCGCCAACTTGGGCAGGGGGTTGGTTCACGTATGCGGTGTAGGCGTCGCTTTTTTCTAAGTACAGGCTGTCCCGTATTGCGTGTATATCTTCCGCGCTTACGCGACCAATAAAATCCCGCGCGGCGGCAGTACGCAATAATGCCATCATGGGCACGGTTTCGGCTTCCTGGTACAGGGCTAAGTCCAGCGCTGCTGTTTCGTTATAGTAGTCGCTGCCGTACCCCACTTTCGCCATTTCGGGGTGCTTTAGGCGAAAGCGTGTCCATATCGTGCGGTTATTATGCAAATCCGTAAGGGCATGAACGGCATATCCCGCCGCAAGCACATCATTTGGGTGTTCAAGTAAAAATGCTTTAATCTCCTGCACCCAGCCTTCGTTATCGGTAACGAAGCCCCACGGCTCGTCACTTACGGGACATAGGTGGGAGATTTTTTTCGCCGCGCCAATTATATGCATTTCCGCGCCATACAAAGCGGGGCGGTAATGCACCCCGTCGGGGGCTAACGCGCCAAGGAGGAATTGTGCCGTTTGGGTTTCGGAGAGGTGCATCTTCTTCGCAACGGCGTATGCCACACGCAGGTGGGTGATGGGGAAGGACATTA
The DNA here is from genome assembly GCA_009786535.1 of Defluviitaleaceae bacterium. Classification (GTDB taxonomy): domain Bacteria; phylum Bacillota; class Clostridia; order Lachnospirales; family WQUN01; genus WQRX01. Next base: position 53,704 of record WQRX01000015.1, read on the forward strand.
TTTATTCCTCCTCTTGCAATTGCCAAACTTCGTCTTCTGTCCATACAAAAGTAAAGCTGTGGTATGGGGTTGGGGTGCTAAACAATTCGCGTGCATAGGGCCTTGGGTTTACGATGAGTTGAATCAACACCGTAAACCCGGGCTCCAATGAAAACCATCCATAGCTATTAAGGAAACGCGCTTTGTAGCGGTCAATAATATCCGGAATACCTATGATTAGCTCGTCAAACACAGCAAGGGTTTTTTCCTTAAATTCATCAAAAGGGATGGGGTTTTCTTCATTGGTGATTAATTGGGTGAAAATATCTAAGCGGTATATTTTTGTAGTAAACCCGTCGGTACCGCGGGGACTGCTGTCTTGCCGCAATTGGATGGTTTCAGTATTAAAGCCTTCAAGGTAATCTCGTATTGCGCGCATAAGGAGCGCAGGTTCAATGCGCCATTCTTCAAAACCATCCTCCACACGGGCAAGAAAGCTTGGGATAAAGGGTGTGGTGTCTAAATCGCGCCAAAATTGTAAGCTTACATAGGCACGGGTGGGGTCTATGTGAAACCTTGTAAAAAAATCCAATACCCCATCACTCAGTAAATAATAGGTAATCGCTTCGCGCACATCCAACACAAAGGTGGTATCCGTCACATCGGGTCTTACCTGAAGATATACCCACAGCGAGTTCCATGGGTCAAATACTTCAAATCGGCTTTGCCTTACACATATTTCATCAAATTGGGCAATCATCTCGAAAAACCCGGGCGGGTTTACCCTAACGCCCCTGATGCAGGATGACAGTATAATAATAAGCATCCCTGTTGTAATTGCGAGTGTAAGTAATTTTAATTTACGCTTCATGGCTATTTTTCCACTCCCCATCCGCTTCGGGCTGTATGCGCCCGTAGCTCACGGATTTATCCTCTGCGCCAAGGTCGCGAAAAGCCTTCGCCAAATCCTGCGTGGTTTGCTCTAGCATATGCATGAATTGCGTATTGGCGAAGTCCAGCTTGGGGTCACTTTCGTCGGTGCCGTATACGCAGTGGAGCAGGTCTTCTATCATTTGGTCCATGCCCCATAGTTTTATGTGGAGTAATTCGTGGATAATTACTTCTTCAATATTTTCCACCTTAGGGTTTACGTTGTTGATGAGAACGATGGCGGTTTTATCCGCCAGGTCTATTTTTACATCCCCGGTTTTGCGCCAAGGTTTTTCCACGAGTTCCAGTTTTAAATCCCAATCCCGCAGGCGTAAAATGTCCTGCCATTTTTCCATGATGCTGTGTAATTCGCTTAGGTTGAACATTACAATAATTCCCCTTCTCTATAACAAGCCACAAGGTACTCCTTGCTTGACCAGAATAAATTATTTTTACTATCTGCCAAAATAGGCGGCAGAAACGATGTGTAATAATCATGGACACCTTGCACATACGTTTCATCGTTATATACGTCATTTATCACACGTGCCGAGCTTTTTGCCATTTTACTAAACGGTGGAATATTTTGCGCAACGGGTAATTGGCCAAACAACGGGGGTGCGGGCAAGCCCATTTCGTCTGTCAATTCGTTTATAACCTTGTCCGGGTTTTCGCAGTGGTAAGCATCTGCATAATCGTAATAATGGTGCAATTTTTCCATGCCCATTTTTTCAACTAAATTTTTATGCGGAAGGTTGGTAGACCTGTGAAGCCGTTCCAGCAACCAGCACAAATAAAACATTTTATCGTATTCCTTGCTTCTCACGGGTTACCTCCACTTCGCCAATAAATGTTAGCGTTTGCAACGCGTCCTCATTATGAAAGCTTATTTGGTGGGTAGGCTTTGCGAATTTTATTAATTCCCAAAAAGCGGCGCGGCTAATTACGCTCGCGATAAAATCATCTATTTCGTTCCAAATTTTATCGTCTGCCATTGGACCTTCAACGATGTCGTAATTATGCGGTTCACCCCGCCGACAGGCTACAACAAAGTCTAACCATTCGTCATTTTCTGTGAAATGCTTAACAGTTAAATTAGGACTGGCGGTGTATTCGTAAGAAGAAATGTAGCCGATCATACTCTTTTTCGTACTCCATATCTTTGCCTGTTGCTCAAATTCGGTGCAATAAAAACCCGTGCCAAAATCTTTTGTGTATTTTGCTTTTCTTATTTCGGGCGTTCGCACAGGCGTTGCACCACCGTGGAATAGTTTCATACCTTCCCCCTAATTCAAAAAATCCATCAAAAATGCAAAACCGCTGGCAAGGAACGCAACGCCAAAAATAATGCCAAACAATATAGCGGTGCCGCGCACATATGCCTTTTCAAACGCGCCTTTTTTGCCGTATTCGCGGAAATGAAAATACAGCGCAAGGTATGCAATTAAAATACCAAGCCACATAAATACTTCCTGCGTGAAGAACCAGTTAAGCGCGAAAAATATATTCCCAACGCCCAGCGCAAGCATAAAGCTACCTATCCATATGGCATATTTTTTGCGATTGTAATTTTCGTCCCTTTCCATTTGTGCTTCGTGTTTGCGGAAAAGTGGCTCATACTGCGCAAAACACATCACCGCAAATAGCAACATAACGGCGGCAACCGCAAGGGCAATGCTTCCCATTATTATACTAAACATACACATCCCCTTCTCAAAATAATTTCCCCTTGCACAATCTTCAATGTAACTCTACAATAGGACGCAAGTGTAAAAAAGTCAAATAAGCGTATTCGCAATGCGAATATCGCCAATCACAGGAGGGTACACCGTATGATGAACGCACCCGAAGTAAAGCTGGGCATTGTGGCAGTTAGCCGCGACTGTTTCCCCATGACGCTTTCCGAGCGCCGCCGCAAGGCTGTAGTAGAAGCGTTAAACGCAAAAAAAATCACCGTTACCGAAATTTCCACTATCGTGGAAAATGAAAAACACGCGATGAAGGCGCTGGACGAGCTTCGCGCCGCGGGCTGTAACGCGCTTGCTGTGTACCTTGGCAACTTTGGTCCCGAAGGTCCCGAAACCTTGCTTGCGCAAAAATTCTGCGGACCAACCATGTTTGTTGCCGCAGCGGAAGAAACGGGCAACGACCTTATCAACAGCCGCGGCGACGCCTACTGCGGTATGCTTAATGCTTCCTACAACCTTGGGTTACGTGGGGTAACTGCCTACATACCCGAGTATCCTGTAGGCACAGCAGATGAAGCAGCAGCCATGATTAGCGAGTTCCTTCCCATCGCAAAGGTGAAAATCGGGCTTTCCAAGCTTAAAATTTTCGCATTTGGTCCACGTCCCTTCGACTTTATGGCATGTAACGCACCCATTGCCCCCCTGTTTAAACTGGGCGTGGAAATTCAAGAAAACTCCGAGCTTGACCTGTTCGCTGCTTTCAACAAGCGCAAGGACGATCCCCGCGTGGAAAAAGTAGCCGCCGAAATGGCAGCAGAATTAGGCAACGGTAACAAGCACAGCGGCGTACTCACCCGCTTGGCGCAGTTGGAAATCACTTTGCTGGACTGGGCAGAGGAACACAAAGGCGCAAGCGAATATTTTGTATTCGCCAACAAGTGCTGGCCTGCATTCCAAACCCAATTTGGCATGGTACCCTGCTATGTAAATTCCCGTTTAACCGCGCGCGGTATTCCCGTTAGCTGCGAAACGGATATTTACGGCGCACTTTCCGAGTATATCCTGTACCTCGTGACCGAAACCGCGCCAACCCTCTTGGATATCAACAACACCGTTCCCCAAGATATGTACGACGCAAACAAGGCAAAGCTTGCAGGCTACAAGCCCAACGACCTATTCATGGGCTTCCACTGCGGCAATACGCCCATTCAGCACCTTAAAGAAGATGCAGAAATGAAGCATCAGCTAATCATGAAGCGCGCGCTGGAGCCCGATGGCGAACCCGACATCACCCGCGGTACGCTGGAAGGCACAATCAAAGCCGCCGACATTACCCTATTCCGCTTACAATCCACCGCTGATTGTGTACTTCGCTCCTATATTGCGCAGGGCGAAACGCTGGACATTGACCATAAATCCTTCGGCGGTATTGGCATTATCGGCGTAAATGAGATGGCGCGTTTCTACCGTCATGTGCTGGTTGCCAAGCGCTACCCCCACCATGCGGGCTTAGGCTTTGGTCATGTAGGCAAGGCGCTGTATTCCGCCATGAAATTCCTTGGCGTGTGCGATGTGGCGTACAACCAACCTGCTTCGCTGCCCTATTGCGGAGAGAATCCGTTTAGGTAAAAAGATTAAATGCAAGACCTTGGGGGCTTCGCCCCCAAACCCCCACTCGCTTTTTTGAAAAAAAGCGAGGCAAAAAACTTTATTATTTGACACAGTGATGTTTATTTCCTAGGCTAACCCCGCGCGAACGCGCGGGGTTAATTTTTGCCTCTCTTATCTGTGTATGAAATGAGAAGTAAAATATTTTAAGGCAGACCGTTTTCCGCTGATACACGTTTATTTAGTACGCAAATGCTTCAGCAATAAATGGTTCTTGTAGTCCCACTCGCCAAACAGTCTTAGGCTATCGGGATTTCCGTGTTTCTTTACCATTTCGTTTATAGGCGTTGTCGCCATAGTAAGCTGGGCAACAGAACTGTTATTGACATAGGCATTTAACGCCTTCTCTGCCCCCTCTGTTTTCAGATTTCCCAAGCACCACATAGGAGAAGGCGTTTCGTAGTTGGGGTAGACATTAAAATTTTTGTCAATAAAAAACACAGGGTTATCCGTAATGATACTATCCATGTGTGATGAATTATGGATTAAACGCGCATAAAGCGATTGTTCCGTTTCGCCCAATACATCTACGATATTTTGCACGTTAAAATGCTTTATCGTAAAATCGCGTAGCTTTGGAGGTATCTTTTCGATGTCTTCCTCCGTTATCCAATCATCATAGAATTGTTCATTTTCGCCAGAACACGAACCTTGATGAAGAAAGAACGAAAATTCTTTGTCAAATCCTGCACATTTGTTTTCCAAATCCAAAAATTCTACTAATTGTAAAATATACGGCAATTGCAAAATATTATTTTTGTAAATGAAGACTTGAATACGTGGTGCAATTTTATTTGCCAATAAAATTTCTATTGTCTGCAATATCTCGTTGAAAGCATCTTTTCTTCCAACGAAATAATCCGTTGTTTCTTCGTCCCCAAAAATGGTAAGCTGGGCAGCCCTAACACCGAGTGAATAAAGCCACGGGATATACGCACTATCACGTACGGCGCGCCAATAACTGATGTTTTCAAAGTGTGGCGTTTTATTGTCGGAAAGCGCACTCGTTATTTCCCATAACTCCTTATAATTGTCTGGATAGTCTTCTTCGCGGTAGCGGTCAGTAACTTCAAGGTCATGGGTAAATGGGCGAAAATTTTTAGCAACAAATTTCAAATCATCAATAGATAACCTTCCATTCGGTGTAATACCAACCCAACAATGTTTACACTTGTTAGGGCAACCATGCATATCAAGGCATACGGTTATCTTTTCAAAATTCAAGGTAGCGCCTCCTGACATAAATTATAAGCAAGTATACACTGCTTTTTATGCAAAACCAACTGGTAACAAATCGTTACCAGTTGACTTTGTTCTTCCTCATTTGACACATCAGCCCTTATCCCCTACTCTAACCCCGCGCATATGCGCGGGGTCAAATTTTTATACACAACCGTCAGCCCAAGCAATAACGCGGGTCAAGGGCGCGCGTGCGCCCTTGCAGGGGTTGGGGTCAGCGCAATTGCGAAGCAATTGTCGCGAGCGAGTCCCCAAGGTCTTAGCAAGCGGGGTGCGTAGCCCCCACGAACTTAATCATTAAAGGAGCTTCCAATGCTAAAAAACCTACGAAAATCAGTAAGCGAAGCGAACAAATCGCTTCCCAAGCACGGACTTGTACAATTTACATGGGGCAACGTAAGCGGGATTGACCGCAAAAAGGGGCTTGTGGTTATCAAGCCCAGCGGGGTGCAGTATAAAGACTTAACCCCCGATAATATGGTGGTGGTGGACTTAACAGGCAAGGTGGTGGAAGGGACGTTCAACCCTTCCAGCGATACGGCAACGCATTTGCGCTTGTACGAAGCCTTTCCGGAAATTGGCGGGGTAGTGCATACACATTCTGTGTGGGCGACTATTTTTGCCCAGGCAGGCAAAGGCATTGACGCGCTGGGGACAACTCACGCGGATTATTTCCATGGGGCTATACCCTGTACGCGTGGGCTGGACGATGATGAAATTAACGGCGATTATGAATGGGAAACGGGCAATTTAATCGCGGAAACCTTTGAACATTTGGACGCCAACGCCATTCCCGCTGTGTTGGTAAAAAATCACGGTCCGTTTACATGGGGCGCATCGCCTGCCGATGCAGTGCATAACGCAGCAGTGCTGGAAAATGTGGCTTTTATGGCGTACCACACGCGGCGTATGAATGCAAAAACGCCGCCTCTGGGGCAGCGTTTATTAGACAAGCATTTTAACCGTAAACACGGCGCAAATGCGTATTATGGGCAATGAGCGAACCATTTAAGTCGTTTTCGGCGGTATTTCCAATTATTTTGAGAAATGAAAAAGCAAGCACGGAAATATTATTACATCGTCGCCAAAATACAGGTTTTCAGGATGGAAAATGGGACATAGCGGGAAGCGGACACGTAGATAAAAATGAAACTGCGCAAGCGGCTTTAATCCGCGAATGCAAAGAAGAAATTGACATTGATGTAAAGCCGGGAGATATTGATTTTGTACATTTATCCCATCGGTTATCAAAGGATAGGGTTTATTATGATATTTATTTTATAGTTAAATCTTACTTGGGTACGCCAAAAATTATGGAAACGGATAAATGTTCCGAAATGAAATGGTTTTTAATTAACGACCTCCCTGATGATATTATTAATTGCAGGAAACAGGATATTCAAAATTATTTAAGAAAAACATATTATAGTGAAAAAATTGAATCGTAATAACAATTTACTATTTCAACCGGTAAGAAATCCTTACCGGTTGGTTTATGCGCAAACTACTCCACCGTTACGCTTTTTGCAAGGTTGCGGGGTTTGTCTATGTCTAAGCCTTTGTTGGCGGCAACGTAGTAGCTAAACAATTGCAGCACAACAACGGAAAGCGACGGGGTAAACAGCTCGTGGGTTTCGGGCAGGGGAATGACCGCACTTGCGGTGGCGTGGCGCGCACCAATGGATAGGATATTCGCGCCGCGGCTTGCTACCTGCTCTACATTGCTCATTATTTTTGCCTCCAGCCGTTTGCAGGTGGAAATAGCGACAACGAGGGTATTTTCCTCGATGAGGGCGATGGTGCCGTGCTTTAGCTCGCCCCCTGCGTAGGCTTCGGAATGAATGTAGGAAATTTCCTTTAATTTTAACGAGCCTTCCAGTGCAATGGCATAGTCGATATTGCGCCCAATGAAGAAGATGCTCTTATAGCCGATGCAGGATGCGGCGTATTTTTGAATTTCTTCCGTGTGGGCAAACAGGGCGTTTACCTTATCGGGAAGGGCTTCCAGTTCCGCCCGGAGGGATTTTTCTTCCGCCGGGCTTATTTTATTTAATTGCGCGGCAAAACGAATTGCAAGGCTGTACAGCACCAGCAACTGTGCGGAAAATGCCTTAGTGGTGGCTACGGCAATCTCAGGTCCAGCGGCGGTAAAAAAGCAATAGTCGCATTCCTTGGCGATGGTACTGCCTACCACGTTTACAATGGCAAGGGTAGACGCGCCCGCCGCCTTTGCCTCGCGCATTGCGGCGATGGTGTCTGCTGTTTCCCCCGATTGGCTAACGAGGATAACCAGACTTTTTTCGTCTATAATGGCGTCCTTGTAGCGGAATTCGCTGGCAAGCTCTACCTCCACGGGGGTACGGCACAGCTTTTCAAAAACATAACGTGCAACCACACCCGCATTGTATGCCGAGCCGCACGCCGTGATAATGATGCGGTTAAAGCGGGTTATATCCACGGGGGGCTGGCTTAGGGTTTTTGCCAGCGTATTTTTTAAAATCATCGGCTGTTCCATAATTTCCTTTAGCATAAAATGCTCGTAGCCGCCTTTTTCGGCACTTTCCATGCTCCATGTAATGGTTTCTATCTCTTTGTGTATGCGCTCCTTGTCGGTATCGTAGAAGGTGATACCTTCTTTGGTTAGTACTGCAAGCTCATTATCGTTAAGGTAATATACTTGGTTGGTGTGCTTTAGCACGGCGGGAATATCGGAAGCGATGAAATTCCCGTGTTCGCTAACGCCGATAATGAGCGGGTTGTCTTTTTTTATTGCGATAATTGTGTCGGGCGTATCTACGCACATAAAGCCCAAGGCGTAAGAGCCTTCCAACCGCGAAGCCACTTTTATTACCGTGTCGAATAAATTATTTTCCGCTTCGTAATAATATTCCGCAAGCTGGGGAATGACTTCACTGTCCGTTTCGGATTGAAAAACAATGCCCTTGCTTTGCAGGCGGGCGCGTAGGGTATGATAGTTTTCGATAATGCCGTTGTGTACTACCGCAATTTTTTCTTGGTTGCCTAAGTGGGGATGGGCGTTTTCGTTGCTGGGTTCGCCGTGGGTTGCCCAGCGGGTATGCCCAATGCCCAAATGTCCGTGAATGGGTGTTGCGTTTTGCGCGGTATTTTGAATTTCCACCTCCAGCGCTGCAAGGCGTCCTTTTTTCTTAATTACATCGAAGCGCCCGTCGTTTAATACGGCAACGCCTGCCGAGTCATAGCCGCGGTATTCCAGCTTTTTTAGTCCCTCTACGATAATGGGGACTGCATCCTCATTGCCTATGTATCCAATAATTCCACACATAAATTCACGCTCCATAAAAAATTTTTACGCTGTAAAATAACATGCATCTTTATTATATTCAAGTTTTATCTTTGTGTGCGTAAAAATCGCGGTATAATGCTTTTGCAGAAAGAGGGGGAATTTTATGTCACTAATAAATGTAGCCAATCTCACCTTCGCCTACCCGGGTAGTTACGACAATATCTTCGAAAATGCGGGCTTTCAACTGGACACAGACTGGAAGCTGGGGTTTACGGGGCGCAACGGGCGGGGCAAGACGACCTTCCTGCATTTGCTGTGCGGGAGGTATGAGTACAGCGGCACAATTTCCGCCGGTGTAGGGTTTGAGTATTTTCCCTTTGAAATTGCAGACAAGCAACAAACGGTGGAAGCGGTGGTTGCTTCATTGTGTGCGGAATATGAACAATGGCAGTTACTGCGCGAGTTATCCTTGCTGGAAATGGGCGAGGATATGCTAAACCGCGCGTTCGATACGCTGTCGGGGGGTGAGCAGACCAAGGTCTTACTTGCTGCATTGTTCTTGAAGGAAAATGCGTTTCTGCTTATTGACGAGCCGACCAATCACTTGGACATGCACGGGCGGCGCGTGCTGGCGGAATACTTGAATCGCAAAAAGGGCTACATCCTCGTGTCTCATGACCGCGCGTTTTTGGATGGGTGCATCGACCATGTGCTTTCGATAAATCGCGCCAACATTGAGGTGCAACGGGGCAATTTTTCCTCGTGGCTGGCGAACAAAGAGCGGCAAGACCAATTTGAACTCGCGGAAAACGCAAAACTAAAAAAGGAAATTAAACGGCTGGAAAAAACCGCGCGGGAAAAGGCACAATGGTCGGATAAGGCAGAGGCAACAAAAATGGGCAAAGGCGCGGCTACCCTACGAAAAAAAGGACACGTAGGCGCAGACACCATGGCTTACAACGCAGAAAAATCTCGTCGAATGCAACAACAACGCAAGAATATCGAAACTCGCCAACAAAACGCCCTCGCAGACAAATCCAAACTCTTAAAAAACTTGGACAAAGCCGACGCGCTAAAGCTCTCCCCCTTGCCCTACCATACCACGCGTATGATGGAATTACGCGACGTAATTATCCAATACGGCGAAGTCCCCGTTAACGCGCCGCTCTCCTTTACGCTGGAGCGGGGCGAGCGCATTGCCCTGCTTGGGCGCAACGGGTGCGGAAAATCCAGCATTATTAAACTGCTGTGCGGGATAGACGTCCCCCACCGCGGGGAAGTAAATATCGGCAGCCGCCTTCAAATTTCTTATGTATCGCAGGAAACTTCGCATCTGGCGGGCAACCTTTCCGACTATGCCCGCAAAAATAATATCGACGAAAGTCTGTTTAAGGCGATTTTACGTAAATTAGATTTCTCACGTATCCAGTTTGACAAAGACATGCGCGACTTTAGCGGCGGGCAAAAGAAGAAATGCCTAATCGCCCGCAGTTTATGCGAAAACGTTCATGTGCTGGTGTGGGACGAGCCGCTTAACTTCATAGATGTCTTATCGCGTATGCAAATTGAGGAATTGTTGCTTGCCTATACACCCACGCTTTTATTTGTGGAACACGACCACGTTTTTTGTGATAAAATCGCCACGAAGAAAATTCACATTTGACGGAGGGATTTATTGTGAAGGAAACAAAACCCGCATGGTATGCCGTTGGCATGTTTGGTACATCGCTGCCCATTAATTTGTTCCGCACCTTTGGTATGACCTTTTATGTACAGCAAATGGGGCTGCCCCTTACGCAGTGGGCGTTTATCGTATTTGTATATACCTTTATTGATGCGTTGGACAACCCCCTATACGGTTACGCGTCGGACCGGACACGCACCCGCTGGGGGCGCAGAAGACCGTGGATTATCCCGGGTGCGGTTATTTCTGCGCTTTTTTTAATTGCGTTTTTCCACCCGCCGCAGGCGCTGAGCGCCGCCGCACTAATGCCCTTTGCCATGGTTACATTCATTTTCACAGGCACCTTTGATGCCTTTGTAGGCACAAGCTACGGCGCGTTATTCCCCGACCTTTTCCGCTCGGCGCAAAGCCGTGCAACGACAAATATGTACCGCCAAATCTTCCAATTTATTGCCATGGCGATTGGTATTGCGGTAACACCCGTAATTGCAGAGCAAATCGGCTACGGGAATACGGCACTCATTTACGGCATTGTGGGCGCTGTGGTGATTATTATCTCTAACCTTAACTGCCACGAACGATTAGAAGAAATTCAAGCAATGGAAAAGCCCAAATTTCTACCCGCTTTGCTTGCGATTGTAAAAAATCCGCGTTTTTGGATTGCGGGCATGACGGGAGCGTTTTACACCTCGGCAATTGCGTTGCTCATGGCTTCTATGATGTTTTTTGCCTACTATGCGCTGGGGTTAGACGCAACGCAAACCATGATTGTATTCGCAACGGTTTTAGTCGTTGCCATGCTAAGCGTACCGCTTTGGACGGTTTTTATTAAAAAATACGGCGTAGTCCTTGTTTGGAAAACCGCGTTAATTGGCGTTGGGCTTGCGTTTGTTCCGTTAATTTTTGTAAACAGTCTTGTAACGGCGGTGCTTGCCTGTGTATTTTTTGGCTTTGCCTACTCGGGGGTGGTATGTACCTTCGATTTAATCGGCGCAAAAATTGTAGACGACGACCGCGTACGCTCGGGGGGTATACGGCGGGAAGGGATTTTTGCCAGTATGTCCAGCTTCCTTGGGCGCTTACATGGGCTTATGGTTGCCTTGGGATTATTGCTTGCCAGCCTTATCTTTGGCTACGTAAGCGGGGACGAACCCGGCGACCGCCCTGCGGAAGCAGCACGCTTCATGGTTGCCGTTTTCCCTGTGTGTATGATGGTGATAAGCATTATTATTTCCCGCTTTCTGCACCTGCCTGAAAGTCAGGAGGACAAATAAATGAAAATCCATTTTGATAAATCGCAGGAAAAGCAATATATAAAAATCCCCTTCGACGTACCCTCAGGTATGGAGCGGGTAGATATTAGCGGCACCTATGCAAAAGAAAACGGCACCGTAATTGACCTTGCGGTGCTTGCGCCCTGCGGGTTATTGCTTGGCGCTGCAGGGGGTGCGCGTTCCCATGTTTGGATTTCGGCAATTGGGAGCTGTGCGGGGTTTGAAACGCTGGACCCCCCGCAGGGTACGTGGTTTGTACTTGCGGGGGTATATCAATTACCCGAAGAAGGCGCAACGGTAGAATATAAAATTACCCTAACGCCCAAACAACGCCGCTTATTTAAGGGCGATACCCACCTGCATACCGTTGCGTCGGACGGTACATCAGATGTAAACGGGCTTATTGCGCTGGCACAGGAGCAAAATTTAGATTTTATTTTTATCACCGACCATAACAATACCGCACAAAATTATCAAACGGGGCAGTACCCGCGGCTTACGGTAATTTCCGGCGTGGAGTGGACGCATTTTAACGGACATGCTTTATTTCTTGGCGCGCAAAAAGCACTCACGCAAAGCTTTGGTGCAGAAGACTGGCAAGCAGGCGCGGCTTTGGTGCAAAAAGCCAAAAATGAAGGCGCATTCACCGTTATTGCTCACCCTTTATGCCATGTTGTGCCGTGGGAATGGGGCTTTGATGCGGAAAAAATTTCCGCATTTCATGGCATAGAGGTGTGGAACGGCGTAATGTCCGAACGCAATGAACGGGCAACCTATTTTTGGCATGGCTTGCTATGTAACGGCGCAAAAATTCCCGTAACCGGGGGCAGTGATTATCATCGCCCGGGTTTATTGGGAAGCGTTGCAATGCCCTGCATGTGTGTGTATGCNCCTTCGCGCAGCCCTGCCGATATTGTAACAGCAATGCAAAACGGAAATAGTTTTATCTCCTACCTGCCCGACGGACCGGAAGTAGATATTTTTGAATACAACGAAAGTGTGCTTGGCGCAACGGTTGACCACGATACCCCGCTGGACTTTGTTTTCGCCAACCTGCAAGCGGGGGACGAAATTCGCCTAATCACCGACAGGGGCACCGAAAAAATTATTTGCGAAAGCGGCGGAATGGTAACGCTAAAAGCGGAATACGCCCAATGCAAATTTGTCCGCGCAGAAGTATACCGCAGTTATGCACAGGGGCTGCCCCCAATGAAGGCGCTGCTTTCTAACCCTGTATATTTTAACCCCGCGTAAAATTGCGCTACCGCACCAGCTTTGCATTTTTGAGGTTATACAGCACTCCGTTTTTTAAGGGAGGGGAGAAAGTGTACGCACTCAAGTCTGCTATAACGACCATTTATCGAAACAAACGAAGGTATATACCTTACGGCATGTTCTATGCTGTCTTGTTTTCGGCCATTTCATCCACTATTGCAATCTCTACGCGTATGAACCTGGCATTGCGGAATATGACGTATCTACATGATGCGCAACTCGAGTATCGCTTGCGTTTGCCAACGTCGTTTCCGAATTTTGATTCTATAATGATGAGGTTATTTTATACGCGGCAAGTCGCAGTGGCGTACATGATTCTTTTTATTCTTTTTGTCGTGTTCGTATCAATTTTTGGGACATTATCGCTGATTAAGGCGCGCAAACACGATACAGCCGAGGGGTGGCGGCTCCGTCGGTTTACGCTGGAAAACCTGATTTTTGTGTGCGGCATATGTGCGGTCGTCTTTATTCCCGCACAGTTTGTCGCGTTGCCTTTTATCAGACATGCATTTGCGCAATTGCATGACCTGTTATCCATGGACGCACTTGAAGCGATAACACGATGGAATGTCGGTCTACTGATGCAAAATGCCCTTTGGGTTTTTGCATCGGCGTTGGTTATCGTTATGTTATCGACGATAGTAGCGGCTGTGAGGACCAAAATCGTACAGGAAAAATAATTCACCGCACCAGCATATTTTCACATGGAACGATGATTTTTTCATATCGTTCTATTTTTTTGTTTAAATACTCCAGCGTTTCGGCAAGCTCTTTGGCTTGGGCGGCGATGCGGTCGCGTTCGCGGTGGAGGATGCGCAGACGTTCGTCCAGCGTTTCGTCCCCGATGCGGAACAGGGCTACATATTCTACAAGGGCGTTCACGCTTACCCCTGCTTGACGCATACATTTGGCAAAGTTTATCCACAGGCAATCCTGCTCGGTGTAGTTGCGTATACCCCCCGCTGTACGTTCTATGGCGGGGATTAGTCCCACCTTTTCGTAGTAACGCAGCGTGTCCGGGGGAACGCCGCAGTGTGCGCCGGCTTCTGCAATGGTCATATTTACCTCCCATAGGGCATTTTATAAAATTTTTGTAAAAACACTTGACTTGGAGTCAACTCCATGGTTTACGCTCTCATTGTATCACATTAATTTACGGGAGGCATTAGCATGGATAACATTTTTGAACGGGTGGCGCGGGTCACCGTGGAGGCGCTGGAAGCAAGCGAAGCACAAAATAATAAGGAGGCATTAACATGGAGTACACGAAATTGGGCAACACAGGTATGGACGTTTCTCGCATTTGTTTGGGTTGTATGAGCTTTGGCTCGGCAGATTCGGGCTTTCACAAGTGGACGCTGGGCGAAGAGGACAGCCGAGTTATCGTAAAACGCGCGCTGGATTTGGGCATCAACTTCTTTGACACGGCGAATTGCTATTCCTACGGAAGCAGTGAGGAAATACTGGGGCGTGCAATTAAAGACTACGCAAACCGCGATGAGGTAGTGGTGGCGACAAAGGTATTCATACCCATGCGCGAGGGGCGTAACGGCGGCGGGCTTTCGCGCAAGCATATTATGGCGGAGATTGACCACAGCCTAAAACGCCTTGGCATGGATTATGTTGACCTGTACATTATCCATCGTTGGGATTATTCGACGCCGATTGAAGAAACCATGGAAGCCCTGCACGACATTGTAAAAGCGGGGAAAGCCCGTTATATTGGCGCGTCTGCTATGTTTGCGTGGCAGTTTGCCAAGGCACAGTTTACCGCGCAAATGCACGGCTGGACAAAATTCATTTCCATGCAAAACCATTACAATTTAATTTACCGCGAAGAGGAACGCGAAATGATACCCCTGTGCGAGGATATGAAAGTTGCGTCCACCCCCTACAGCCCGCTGGCGAGCGGACGTCTGTCCCGCGGTGCAAATGCGGATACCGCGCGTTCCAAAAACGACCCCATTCAAAGCGTGAAATACGGCACAACGGAAGCCGAAGACCAAATCATCATTGACCGCGTGGCAGAAATTGCAGAAAAACGCGGCATTACCCGCACGCAGACGGCGCTGGCGTGGCTGCTGCACAAGCCTGCCGTTGCGTCCCCCGTTATCGGCGCGACCAAGCTTGCGCACCTGGATGATTCCGCAGGCGCGGTTGGGGTTGTACTTTCCCCCGAGGAAATGCAGTTCTTGGAAGAAGCATACGTACCGCACCGCATCACAGGCGCGATTGTACCCGATTCAATTAAAATACACGGCGTACAGGTGTAGCCCCCTTGACTTTGCCGTTACGGAATACGCTACAATGCCCGTGGACAGTCCAAATCGGGAGGAAAGTGTATGGATGAACGGATGGGTATTCACGAGGCCGCCAAGCTATACGGCATCTCGGCGCGTACGCTGCGTTACTATGAAGAAGCGGGGCTTCTCACGAGCTTTCGCAAAAATGACGCACGTTACCGCGAGTATGACCGCAGCCAATGTAAGCGGCTGGAGGTTGTTTTACTGTTGCGGCGGTTATCGTTTTCGGTGAAGGAAATTGCAGAGTTATTTGAAGCCGGCGATGCCGACCTGCATGCTCTGCTGCGGCAAAAAATTTCCGCAAGTGACGCAATACTGCGCGAAGCCGCGGAAACCAACAGCCTGTTAAAAAGTCTGGCAACGGCGCTAAAAACCCACCCAATCCCCGCGCTTAACGTGGACGCACTGCTAAGCAAATACATCTACCTCACCCACAAAACCGAAAGGATGGTACGTGTGAACACGACAGAAGAACGCTACATGCTCACCATCGGGGCAGAATTAATTCCCATGGCGCAACCGTTAGTAGACGGGGTAACAGCCCTGCGCACCAAGCTGGAAAGCGAGAAAACATCGCTGCCCCCGGTGCGCATCATCGACGACATACACATTGCCCCCAACGAAGCCGTGCTGTATTACGACAACAAGGAATTTTACCGTACACAGCACAACGCACAGGATGCCTTTGTCAAGGAAGTAATCGACCAATTAGAAAGCCACGTGAAGAGTAACGCGTAAGACCGCTTGACAACCAAACAGTCGCGATGTATGATAGTCATATATCGCGACTGTTATTTTTATGGACAGTCCAAAAAACGCGAATTTTTCAAATTCGCTACAGGAGATTTTTATGGAACCCGAAAATCAACAACCCAAGGCCATTGCAAAGGCGGAAAAGGAAGCCCTCAACATCGCAAAAACGCCAACCCGCACCCATTTAATTAAATTCGCCGCGCCTACCATTATTTCTATGCTGATAATGAGCACCTTTGGCATTGTGGACGGCATCTTTGTTTCGCGGCTTATTGACCCGTTTGCGCTTTCTGCGGTGGGGTTAATATGGCCGTTTATGTCTTTTGTAATGGCGATTGGCTTCATGCTTGGTGTGGGCGGCAATGCGTTAATTGCAAAAATGATAGGCGAAAAACGCATTCGCGAAGCGCGGCAAATTTTTAGCTTAATTACGGCGGTGGCGTTTGTTGCTTCCATTGCCGTGTCGCTTGTGGGCTACTTTGCGCCGTATTTTATTATGAATATTTTGGGCGTAGACGATTTTATGCGCCCAATGGCGCAGGAATATATGACGCCGTTTATTTTCTTTTTGCCCGCGGCTATTTTGGGCATGGTGCTTCAGCAATTTCTCATTACCGTGGGCAAGGCGCATTACAGCGCTGTCATGTCGTTGCTTAGCGGGCTAATTAGCGCGGGTTTAAATTATACCTTCATCTACCAAATGGACATGGGGCTGCGCGGTGCAGCACTTGCCACCAGTCTGGGTATGATGCTGCCCGTCGTTGTGGGAATTACGTATTTCACCTTTGCGCGCAAGGGCGATTTATTCTTTGTTATGCCGCGCTTCCACTTTCGCGCGCTTAAAAAGCTGGGGCGCTCCTGCGTGAACGGCGCTTCGGAAATGGTGGCTTCGTTAGCCGCAAGTATTACCGCAATTCTGATGAATAATAAGCTGATGGACATGGAAGGCGCAGGTCCCGAGGCGGTAGCCGCCTCTGCAATTATGTGGGCGGGTATGGGCATCTTCGCTTCCATTTTTATGGGCTATAACTCGGGCGTTGCGCCGATTATTAGCTACAATTACGGCAAGGGCGACAAGGAAAACCTGCGCCGCGTGTTTAAAAACAGTTTAATTCTCATCGGCATTCTGTCTGTTTCGGCTACGGTGCTTGCCCTTTCCACCGTAGATGTGCTTGCTTTTATTTACGACGTGCCGCGGGGCACGAATATTCACCGCTTGGTACGCATCGGGTATATTTTTATCACCTGTACCTTTTTGCTGATGGGCTTTAACAGTTTTGGCTCAATGTTTTTTACTGCGCTTAACAATGGCATTATTTCCTCCATTCTTGCGTTGTTTAATACCTTCATTTTCTATATTATTGCGCTGTACTCTCTTGCACCGATTTTTGGCCTATACGGTGTATGGGGAGCGGTCCCCTTCGCAGATTTCCTGCAAATTTTCCTAACCGTTTTCATGTTATTCAAGTTTAGAAAGAGGTATGACTATGCATGATGCGCACACCCGTTTTAAAGAAATTTGGCACAAAATTGACATTCATTACAACCGCTATGCGCGGAAAATGGGCATCAATTTTACCGCGATGCTGGTGCTGGAATTATTGTGCAGTGCCCAAGCCTCGTATACCCAAACCGCCCTGTGCGAGCAACTTGCCTTGCCCAAGCAAATTGTAAATGCCATTATCAATACCTTCCGCGAACAGGGCTATGTAGAATTGCGGGAAGCGCGCGACCGCCGCAACAAGGAAATTCGCTTAACCGAAAAGGGTAAAAGCTACGCGCTGGAAATTTCCAAGCCCCTTGATAGCGCCGACGAAAGCGCGTGGAAAGATTTTACCGATGAAGAAGCCGCCATTTTTATGCGCGCGCTGGAAAAATATGAACGCGCACTGGCAGAGAGGCTATAGGCGCAGGGTTAAAGGAGTCCCGCGAAAGCGGGCTTTTTTTGTTTGACTATATTTTGCTTGACTTTAAATTCTTTACCGTATATACTGCACATATACAGTGATGCGAAGGAGGTACGGGTATGCGCATTGTGCTGGCGCACCAGTCGGCAATACCGATTTATGAGCAGATAAAAGAGCAGTTGAAGGCGTCAATTTTGTTGGGGGACGTGGCGGAAGGGGATTTGCTGCCTTCCATTCGGCAGCTGGCGCGGGAATTACAGGTAAGCGTTATCACCACCACGCGGGCGTATAACGACCTGGAGCTGGAAGGCTTCATCCAAACCACGCCGGGCAAGGGCTGTTATGTGAAGAAAATTGACGGCGATTTGGTACGGGCAAAGTACCTTTCGGAAACGAAGGCGGCACTAAAGGAAGCCGTGCGGCTAGGAAAAATGGCAGGGCTGGATACGGCAAAGCTGCACACATTATTAAACGAGGCGGAGTGATAATATGCAAAACGCAATTGAAGTACGCGACCTAACAAAGCAGTATAAAGGATTTTTGCTTGATAGTATAAACTTTGACGTACCCGCAGGGTATATCTGCGGTTTTATCGGGCAAAACGGCGCGGGAAAAACCACCACCCTACGCTGTATTTTGGGCATGGCGGTAAAGGACGCGGGGGACATTCAACTGTTAAATAAGCCCCTTGAAGATATTTCTACAAAGGCGGAAATTTCTGTTTTATTTGACCAGCCCTACTACCAACTGGAATGGACGCCCCGCCACGTAGAATGCGCCCTGCGCCCCTTTTACCCAAACTGGGACAGCGCGGCGTTTCACGGATATTTGCAAAAATTTGACCTTGACCCGGGGCAGAAGTTTAAGACCCTTTCCCGAGGAATGAAGATGAAGCTGGGGCTTGCCACGGCACTTTCCCACAACGCGCGGCTACTCATCCTGGACGAACCCACCTCGGGGCTAGACCCCGTAATGCGCGACCAGCTACTGGACATACTGCGGGACTACATGGCGCAGGACGACACGCGCTCCATTTTCTTCTCCTCCCACATTACAACGGACATAGAAAAAGCCGCAGACTATCTCGTATACATCCATCAAGGAAAAATACTTTATAGTGGGCTTAAAGAGGAATTGCTGGAGAAATACTGCATCCTACGGGGCGGAATAGGCGAGCTGCCCCCTGAAAAACAAGCACAAGCCATCGGCTACCGCACCCACGCAGGAGGTTTTACCGCCATGATGGACATAACCCATATCGGCGGGCTATCGCCGAAAATCCTCACCGAGAAAGCAACGCTGGAGGAAATTATGGTGTGCTTTAGCCACCGGACGGAAAACAAGGAGGGCTTACAATGATTTGGAAGATTTTTGTGTTAGATTGGCGGGCAATGCAGCTTATTTCCAAGGTAGTGATTCTGTGCTGTCCCTTGTTTTTATTTCTCGTGGGCATAACGCATCAATTGCTTGTCTTGCCCATGAGCATGTGGTTTGCGCTAACCATTGCGGTATCCACTTTCCAAGACGAAGAAAAATGCAGCCTTGAAAAGCTATACCACACGTTGCCCGTAACCCGCAGGCAAATTGTTAACGCGCGGTTTTTGTACTCGTTTGTGCTAATGCTCATTTTCATCCCCATTTCCCATGGGGTAACCGCCATAACGCGCCTTTTTGCGTCATCCCGCTGGTACTTTGGCACAGAGGGCAACCTAACGCTCATCGCATTTGGCGTACTCGCGTTTGCCGTTTTCCACTTGTTTATGTTCCCGCTTTTGTTCAAGTTAGGCTACCAGAAGGGGAAAATGCTGGGGTTGTATCTACCATCGGGGTTGTTTGGCGGGCTGTATATGCTTTATTTAACCTTGGAAACGGCCTTTCGCGGTAATATTACCTTCCGCTTTATCGTTTTCGCGTCGGAATATTTATGGGTAGTAAGCGCGGGCGTGTTTACGCTGGCAATGGGGCTGCTTGGGCTTTCCTACGTCCTATCCCAACGGCTGTACGCAAGAAGGGAGTTGTAATTTACAACCCACCCAGCGCCGCCCCAATGCTCCCCCGTATCAGCAAATTCGCCATTACATCCCGCGAGGTTTCGCCGTTATTAATCAGCACCAGCTTATCCCCACGGTAGTAGTCCACCAACCCTGCCGCGGGGTATACGGACAGGGACGTTCCGCCGATAATCAGCACCTCCGCTTGGGAAATATAGCGCACCGCATCGTCCATCAGCTCATTACGCAGGGGTTCTTCAAAAAGCACTACGTCGGGTTTTATTGTGCCGCCGCACAGGCACAATGGAATGCCCGACGTTTTTATTTCCTCTACGCCATGGGCTTTTTTACACTTCATACAAAAATTGCGATGTACCGAGCCGTGTAGCTCCACCACATTCTTACTGCCCGCCATTTGGTGCAGGCCGTCAATATTCTGTGTAATTACTGCCCTTAGCTTGCCCGATTCCTCCAGCCGTGCCAGCGCCAAATGCGCCGTGTTGGGCTTCACCTGCTCGTGAAGCAGCTTGTCCCGATAAAATTCGAAAAATACCTCGGGTTTATGGTCAAAAAAGCTCCGCGAGAGCATCACCTCCGGCGGGTATGCATATTTTTGTGCGTACAGCCCGTCCGCGCTGCGAAAATCAGGTATCCCGCTTTCTGTAGAAACCCCCGCCCCGCCAAAAAAGACGATGTTCGTGGATTGCTGTACCCATGTTTTTAACGTGTCATTCATATACATGCCTCCTTAAAAGTCAAAAGATTAAAACCGCGGGACTCTGTCCCGCACCCTGGAAACTTTTGAAAAAGTTTCATCAAAACTTTAGCAGAAAACCCGCATTCGCGGGTTTTCTAAAATTGAACACATAATAATTAGAGCCCAAATATAAAGTTTTTTGCCTCGCTTTTTTTCAAAAAAGCGAGCAGGGGTTTGGGGACAGCGTCCCCAAGGTTTTAATCTTTCAGTCCTTCGACCTTACCAACCCGCGATACACCAGCACCGCCAGCATCGCGCCTACGAGCGGGGCAACGATGAACACCCATACATCGGAAAGTGCCGTGCCGCCCGCAAAAATGGCGGGGCCTAAACTGCGCGCCGGGTTTACAGATGTACCTGTAAGCGGAATGCCCACAATGTGTACGAAGGTGAGGGTTAAGGCAATTACAATGCCCGCCACCTGCGCCATTTTCTCGTTGGCGGTTACGGACAAAATCACTAAGATGAAAATAAACGTCAATACCACCTCAATAATTAACGCACCGCCAATGCCGCCCGCGTTTGCCACGCCGTTTGAACCAAGCCCGCCTGTGTGGTCGGTAATGCCGATGATTTCAACAAGGGCGAAAAGTAAGCCGCCGCCCGCAATTGCGCCAATAACCTGGGCAATAACATAGCCGATAAAATCGGGCAGGGACATTCTGCCATCCAGGAAAACGCCCAAGGAAACGGCAGGGTTAATATGGCAGCCCGAAATGCTGCCGATGGTGTACGCCATGGCAACGATGGACAAACCGAAGGCAAGCGCCACTGCAAGATGCCCGCCGTAGGTAGATGCGCCAAGCACCACCGCCGCACCGCACCCCATGAAGGTAAGTACAAACGTACCCAGCGCCTCGGCGGGGAATTTTTTGACATCACTCATGTTATGCACTCCTTAAATTTTTTGCGTATTTTACCATTTTTACCCACGTTTGGCAAACGCTTTGTGGATTTCGCCCACAACCAACTGCATGAGCGCAAGTCCCACCATGATAAACCAGTGCAACGCGCTAAGCCCCGTTTCAACGTCAAAGATTTGTGCAATGGGCGGTACAAGAGCAACAACCAAGGTAAACAGAATCGTCCCCATTGCGGCAAAAAACATACCGCGGTTGCTCATCATGCTTACCTTAAAAATGGAAA
Organism: Defluviitaleaceae bacterium; assembly: GCA_009786535.1. GTDB lineage: Bacteria > Bacillota > Clostridia > Lachnospirales > WQUN01 > WQRX01. The sequence continues at coordinate 75,563 of WQRX01000015.1, forward strand.
GCTCGCTGCGCACGTTGAAAATGTTGATTACCGACGCCCACGAAAGCACAACAAACGCCATGGAAATACCAATGGAATAATGTGCGCCTGTGTAACCGGCGGGAATACTTGCGGGTGCGGGCAATACATATGCGCCAAGCAAGAATGCCGCCATGGTTAAAATGGAAAAGCTGATTGCACCCCGCGCAATTTTTGTACCAAGCCCTGCGGAAAAAATACCCGCGTTTTTACGCAGGGGCATACGCTTCATAACGCCGGGTTCGGGCTTTTCGAAGGCGATAAAGAAGCCCGGTATACCGTCCGAAACCACGTTAATCAGCAGAATTTGCAGCGCCAAAAGCGGCGAAACCCCAAAGAACAACATGCCCGCAAGCAGAATAAAGATTTCTGCAAAGTTAACGCTTAACAGGAAGGCGATGGTCTTGCGGATATTGTCATACGCGGTGCGCCCTACGGAGATGGCGTCTACAATGGTGGCGAAGTTATCGTCGGTAATAACCATGTCCGCCGCGCTTTTGGAAACCTCCGTACCCGTAATGCCCATGGCTACACCTACGTCGGCGGCTTTTAACGCGGGGGCATCGTTTACGCCGTCCCCCGTCATGGCAACCACTTCGCCCTGTGCCGTCCATGCCTGAACAATGCGGATTTTATCCTCGGGGCTTACACGAGCATAAACAGAAATTTCGCGTACTTGGTTGCGCAACTCGTCCTCGCTCATTTTGGCGAGCTCCACACCCGTTACGGCGCGGTCGTTCTCCTGCATAATCCCTATTTCCTTGGCAATGGCGGCGGCGGTTACTACGTGGTCCCCTGTTATCATTACGGTTTTAATCCCCGCGTCCTTTGCCATGGAAACGGCCTCTGCGCTTTCGGGGCGGGGCGGGTCAATCATGCCCACCATACCGCGGAACTCGTGGTCACTTTCAAGGGCTTCTACGGACAAATCCGTGGGGTAATCCTTGTATTTTTTTACGGAGATGGCGATAACGCGCAGGGCCTTCTCCGCGAAGGAGTCGTGTATTTCCGTGGCTTTTTGCAACAAGCCCGGGGCCTTGTCCCAGTCCACGGGAATGCGGTCGAAAGCACCCTTCGTTACGGCTACGTAGCCGTAGTCCTCCCCTTCTACGTGGTGTATCGTAGTCATGCGCTTGCGCCCCGAATCGAAGGGTAGCTCAAACACGCGGGGGTACATACGCTCGGCTTTAACGCGGTCCAGCCCAAGGTCGTGGAGCAGGCGGATAATCGCAATTTCCGTAGGGTCGCCAATTACATGCTCGTCGTCGTCGCCCCGTATTTCTATGGTGGCGTTGGAGCAGGAAGCAAGGAGGTCTATGAGCTTGATTTGGTTCTGGTTAAATTCCTCCTTTACAGAAATGGGGTCGTGTTCCACATGCCATACGCGGCGGATTTTCATCTTGTTTTGCGTAAGCGTCCCTGTTTTGTCGGAGCAGATAACGGAGGTGTTGCCCACCGTTTCCACGGCGGGGATTTTGCGGATAATCGTTTTTTTCGTAACCATGTTATACACGCCGTAGGAAAGGACCATGGTAACAATAATGGGCAATGTTTCGGGTACGGCGGCAACACCCAGCGCCACCGCAAGGATAAGAATATCCACGATGTAGCGCTCACTCCCCGTAACGGGGTTGATGGGATGCACAAGGTAGCCAAAAACAAACATGAAAAAGCCCGCCACCAGTGCCAGCATAGAAATACGCTTCGCCAACTGTTGCAAGCGGGATTGTAAAGGCGTTTTTAACTTCTGCGCCGTGTTAAGCAAAGAAGCGATTTTGCCCATTTCCGTTTCCATCGCCGTTTCCACCACCACAACGGTGGCGCGCCCCCCCGTCACCAAGCAACCCGAATACACCATGTTTAAACGGTCGCCCAAGGGCACTTCTTCTTCAATTTCCACGAAGGGGTCTTTTTCTACGGGAACGCTCTCCCCCGTAAGGGCGGCTTCCTCCACTTGCAGGCTGCTTGCGTCGATAATCCGTGCATCGGCGGTAATTACGTCCCCCGTGTTTAGCTCTACAATGTCGCCGGGCACAAGCTGATTCGCTTCAATAATCTGCTTTGTGCCATTGCGGATAACCGTGGTTTTGAAGGCGTTCATCTTCTTTAATGCGTCCAACGCCTTCTCTGCTTTGCTTTCCTGATAAATGCCCAAGCACACGTTGATGATAACAATGGAAAGAATGACCACCACCTTTGGCCAGCCACTGCCAATGGTATCGGGCGGGTGAAAAATCGCCATATACCCCGCAATGGCGGCGGCGGCGATAAGAATTAACGTCGGGATTTCCGACAAATGGTGGAATATTTTCTTTAGAAGTGTGTCCTTTTTTTCCTCTTCAAACTCGTTTAAGCCGTACTTGGCTTGGCGTGCCTCTACTACGTGAATGTCTAAGCCCGTTGCCTTGTCCGTACCTAATTTTTGCATTACGTCCTCGATTTTGTCTTTAACCCATAACATATCCTCACTCCTTATTTTAAGGGCTATATTTTTAAAGCTTTTTCGCCCAATTGTATCAAATATAATATGCGCGAGGGTGGATTGTCAAATGACGGGATAAAATCACATTTTTTTGTGTTAGAATCATCGGCGTTGTTTCGCGATGCACGCATTTTTCGTAAAACCAAAGGAGTAACACTATGTATCTAGTCATTTTCATTTTATTAATCCTATTTGCCTTGGTTAATCCAGCCATTGTTTTAATGCGTAAAATTAGAAAACGAACTGCACCGCCAATTACAACACAAACAAAAATAAAGGGACATATTTTCAAGGTTTTTTGGAACACGGGGCAAATCTTGTTGTTTGCTGTGTTGTGCGTATACGCGGGGATTGGCTTGTATGACATAGGCTTTCGGGAAATTATCCAAGCGTATAATATTTGGTTTACGGCGGTCGTGATTATTTTATGCGTGTTACTTATTTTATCCCTTACTTCTACGTTATTTCTTTATTTATTTTTACCCGCCGCCCGCAAAAATGAAATGGACAGGCGGGAACGGGGCTGGATGTTATTATCCGCCTTACCCGCCGCCGTATGCGGGGAATTTGTGATGCGGGGCATGTTATTTTATGTAATGCACACGCTTTTTCCATCTATGCCTTTGCCGGTTTTATTGGGATGCGCCGTTTTAATTGATGTGCTAAAAAATGCCAATTATGAGATACGGGGTATCGTTACCCACCTATTTGCAAGCATATTTTTATGGGCATTGTTTTTGGTTACGGGCAGTATCATTCCTGCTATGGTTATGCGATTTTTAGGGAATGTTTCGAATGCCTTTCCCCTTGCAGATAGCCCCGCTTTGCCCGAAGCGGAAACCCAAGACGATACCGTACATACGGAACTCATTGAAGGCAAGGAATATACACGAAAAGCAATCGACATGAGCGAACGCACCGAAAAAACAGCACCCACCGCTTTTACTATTGCGGTTGCGGTGCTTTCGTTGGTGTTATTGCATGTTGTTTTTCCGCAATCCATTCCCGCGTTGTTGGAGGATTGGATAAGCCAATTTCGTATTATCCATATTTTTATATTCATTGGGCTGGTGGCTTTAAACTTTGTATGTACGGGCGTACACGAGCTTTTGCACGCCGTTTTTTTCGCACCGTTTCAAAGGAACGGCTTTGCATCTACCCGAATAAGCAGTAACCTCATGGGTTTTTTCTGCGAAACCAAAGAACCCATTAAAGTAGGGCAATATATTATTGGATTGGTTGCGCCAACACTGATTATGGGGATAATTCCGCTGATTATTGGCGTGGTTACGGGTAATGTTTTTCTGCTTCTCTTTGGCGGATGGATGACCATTGGCGGCAACGGCGATTTTATGATTCTCCTGGGCGTAATGAAATACCCCGGAAGCACATGGTTACTTATCGCCGCCGCCGAGCATGAAATATATTTTTATGAAGCGATTACACCGACGCGATAAACCGTTGGCGCAGTGGTTCAAGCTCTTCGTGCAGCTTCGCTAATTCGTTGGAGATATCAATATTCTGCGGGCATTGCGGGCTGCATATGTTGCAAGCTGTACAGCGCCCTTCGAAGCCTTTGCCGTCGCGCACCAGCTTGCCGTAGCCAACCCCGGCGCGGAATTCGTTGGGGAATAGTTTGTACTGGTTATACACTTCAAACAAGCGCGGAATATCTACCCCTGTTGGGCAGTCCATGCAATAGCCGCAGTAGGTGCAGGACACGGTTTTGATGGCAAGCATTATATCCCGTGCGCGTTCAAGCATTGCGGATTCTTCCGCCGATAATTTTGGCGGCGATAGTGCAAATGTAGCGATATTTTCTTCCACCTGCTGCATCGTAGACATGCCCGAAAGCGTAACCGCGATGTTTGGCTTGTCCATACACCAGCGCAGCGCCCACGCGGCAGGGGTGGTTTTTCCGCCGTCCGGTTTCGTCATTTCCGCGGCGGCGGCTTTGGGTGGGGTGGCAAGAAATTTCCCGCGGATAGGTGCCATTACCATGCAGGGGGTGTTATGTTTTTCCATAATATCGTAGTACGCTTGCGTACCTAACATTACATTGTCTACATAGTTGTATTGAATCATGGCGAAGTCCCATTTATAATTCTCAAAAAGCCTTGTAAACGCGTCAAGGTTGCCATGATAGGAGAAGCCTAAAAACTTGATGCGCCCTGCTTGTTTCTCTGCCAGCAGCTGCGTATAAATTTCAAATTTATCCACCGCGGCGTACCTGTCCTCGCCCAGCCCGTGTATCATATAGAAGTCGAAATATTCCAACCCGCACGCAGCTAGCTGCGCGTCAAAAAGCTCTTTCACCTTTTCCTTAGAATCCACCGCCCAGGTAGGCAGTTTATTGGCAAAATAATAGCTGTCCCGCGGGTATTTGCGAAGCGCTTCCCCCAAGAAAACCTGCGATTCGCCCCCGTGGTAGGGGTGTGCCGTGTCGAAATAATTCACCCCTGCCGCGTATGCGGTGTCAATCATTTTGCCCGCCAGGCTGCGGTCAACTTTCCCGTTTTCCAGCGTGGGAAGGCGCATCGCCCCAAAGCCCAGCTGCGAGAGCGAAACGCCGAGGCGTTTGTTGTGTATGTGCGTCAATTTCATATAAAATCCCCCTTTTTATAAATAAATTATCATTTAAGCAAGAAAAAGACAAGGTCAAGGGGCTGAAAGATTAAGGTCGTGGGCACTGCCCACGACCTTAATCTCTTCTAATCTTTTAACCTCAACTCAAAAGCGGAAGCCGCCGCCTTGCACAGCGGGCAAAGATAATCGTGGGGCAGGTCCTCACCTTCGTAGAAATACCCGCACACGGTACACGTCCAGCCCTTTTTTTCCGTTTGCGCCTTGGGTTTGATGTGTTCGCGGTAATACTCGTAGGTTACGCTTTCGTGGTTGTTAAGCACCGCGCTGTCTGTCAACTGTGCCGAAAATAACGTATGCGTGCCAAAATCCATCGTACCCGTTACCTCAAACGCCATGTGCGCGTTGGTATGCCGGGTGAAAAATAGCAACCCGTTTTCGGCGCGCTGTAGGTGAGTGTAATTTTCGAACTTGTTCACGTTTTTGCCCGACTGTAGCCCAAACCGTTCAAAAAACGCGAACGGCGTGTCTTTTGTAAGCACGGAAAGATTGAACCTTTTCGTATTTAAAATCATGTCGTGGGTGCGGTTTTCCTTATTTACGTTGGCAACGCAAATAATCGGGTCAACGCTCGTCACCTGCGAAAACGCGTCAATAATACACGCATTGTCTGCCCCATTTTCCGCGGCAGATAGGGCATACAGCCCGTAGCTGATTTTAAATAAAGCGCTTTTGTCCATGCTTCACGCCCTTTCTTTACATATTTTACATACGCCTGCGAATGACAAAAACAAGCGTGTCATTTCATGGGAATCATTTTGTGCGGCTTTTGCAAGCACATCGGAAAAATCGCCCTCTACATCATAGACCCGCCGGCACACATTGCACACAAAATGATAATGTGTGTGACAGTTATGGTCATAGTGCGTCGCGCCGTTAAAATGTCCAATGTTAAGCAAATCCCCATATTGCGCCATTTGGCTTAGGTTGCGGTACACCGTTGCCTTGCTAATGGTCGGTTGTGTGCGATGCACAAAGGCATACACCTCTTCCGCCGTTGCGTGGCAATTTAGCGTTTTTACCGCGTCCAAAATTATTTGCCGCTGTATGGTTTGCCGCTTTTCCATTAAAAATACCGTTTTAACAACCCTGCAAAAGCTTTGCCGTGGCGCGCTTCGTCCTTGCACATTTCATGCACGGTGTCGTGAATCGCATCCAGTCCAAGTTCTTTCGCTTTACGCGCGATATCCAATTTGCCCTGCGTCGCGCCATGCTCTGCAAGCACGCGTTTTTCCAGGTTTACCTTCGTAGAAGCGTCTACCACTTCGCCCAGCAGTTCCGCAAATTTTGCCGCGTGTTCCGCTTCTTCAAACGCGATGCGCTTGTATGCTTCCGCAATTTCGGGATAGCCTTCCCTGTCTGCCGCGCGGCTCATGGCAAGGTACATACCCACTTCGGTACATTCGCCCATAAAGTTTTGCCGCAGCCCTTCAACAATTTCCGCGTCTACGCCTTGCGCTACGCCAATCCTATGTTCGTCTGCATAGGCTAAGCCTTCGCCGCTTTGCTCGGTAAACTTTGCCGCAGGCGCTTGGCACTGGGGGCATTTTTCGGGCGCGCTTGCCCCTTCATGTACATAACCGCAGATGGTGCAGATGTGCTTTTTCATTTTGCATTTCTCCTTTAAGAATGATTTTGTGTTGATAATGATTATTATATAGGAAGATTTTAGGTTGTCAACATTTTTATTTTCAATTCATCATATGCAAAACCGCCCTTCGGCGGCACCTTTTTCAGCGTTGCCGCTTTATTGAACAATATTGAAAAAAACCCGTGGCACGCATTACGCGCCACGGGTCAGTTTGAAGACAAACCCCGTCCATTTGCCCGGATGGACGGGGTTTTTGGTATAATAAAGAAACAAACCAAAGCCCAAGGCGGAGAGCGAATGCTAAC
>WQRX01000016.1 GCA_009786535.1 Defluviitaleaceae bacterium
AGTGTCCTTTGCTTGGGCTTACAGCAGGGAGCCGTCTTACTGTGGATAAATTTTTAGCTATGACAAGAGAGGATAAAATCCTTGAAGGGTTAGAATCATGAAGGATGTATTTGTTCTTGATGCCTGTGCGTTAATTGCACTGACAAACCAGGAAAAAGGCGCAAATATTGTTGCGGACATATTGACGCAGGCCACGCACGGCAGTGTACGATTATATATGAATAGAGTAAACCTTTACGAAGTATATTATGGGTTTTATCGTGAGTATGGAAAAGAGTACGCTCTGAATGTTGTTGAAAATGTTGAAGATTCCCATGTCCTTATTACGGAGTTTGACAGAGAAATTTTTCTGGAGGCAGGGCGATTAAAAGCAACCTATAAGTTATCACTGGCAGATTCTATTGCTGTGGCACAAACCATCATATTGAGGGGTTCTATCCTCACAGCAGACCACCACGAATTTGATGCTATTGAAGGTAAAGAGAATCTTGTTTTCAATTGGATTAGATAAAGCTACCAAAAGCGACAGGATGGTTGGTGTTATCCTACCACTTTTGGTGGTGATTACCCCCCTTCTCATATGGCTAAAACGCCTTATTTATGCCGTAAACGAGCCGACAGCCATGTATTTTAGTAGGCTTGTTCCTCAAGCCCCTTAATAGCATACCAATTGGTTGCAGTGCATCCATTAATTAATAGTAGTTAGCAAATAGTTCCACTCCCTTTCAACAAAGTTCAAAAAATCTTGTGTTTGCCAACTTCTTGGACTAATTTGAAAACTAAACCCTTGTACTAACCTACCCTGCGCGTGCAACTCTGCCATTCTTGCGGTATCGTTCATAAACGCGTTCCTTTCTGCTTCGCTATTAAAGAACATAGTATTTGGGTTAGCTTTTCCACAAGCCCCAGCAAATCTTTTGTATTGCGGGCAAAACGGCTTATAGATTCCACAACAACGACATCTCCCTTTTGCACTGTATTCATAAGCGATTGAAGCATGGGGCGTTTAGCGTCCTTGCCGCTTTGCTTCTCCGAAAAAATCCGCTCTTGCGGAATACCCCGACTTTCCATAGCGATAAATTGTCGGGCATCTTGCTGGTCTTTAGATGAAACCCGTACATACGCATAATCCATATATGCTCCCCCTTTACAAAATTTAAGGTGGCTCAAAATTCGAGCCACCTTATCAGAGCACACCAAACGAACCCTGTTCCGCATAAAATAAAACAATATGTAACCCTTACGGCAGGCGAATGCGCAAAACGCCCACCCGTAAGGTAATACTGTGATTGGTGATTGGCATTATGTCTTTTAGTGCAAACGGTTAGCAGTTGTTAACAATACTCTATTAAATTACATGCCGTACGGGGCAACTCACAGCTGCGGAAAACCCATGCAATTAATAGTGCCAACAACCGCATCCCGCTTCGGATAAATATACTTTGTTATTGAAAGAAGCAAATTTCACAAGCCCTGCCGCGCGCGTACATATCGCAGTTCCTGTTCAATTTTAACAAACCCAAAATATAACTATCCTAGGGATAAGCCGCCGGGGGTTCAGTCCGTTTAGGTGGCAACCACTGTAGATGAGCGCAGGGACGTTGCATTCGTTTTCCGACAGAGCTGTGGTGCGCCTTGCAGGCATGTGCCCGTTGGCTTACGCGTAGTATATACCATACATTTTGACAAATCCTAAGAAATTGTCATAAAATGCAAACCATTCGACCTAAAACGAGGAGCAGATTATATGAAAGCATTTTCATGTGCCGTAGTAGGCGCCACGGGCATGGTTGGGCGTAAAATGATAGAAATTTTAGAAGAACGGAAGCTGCCTGTTTCGCAACTTTTTTTATTTGCCTCGGCACGGAGTGCGGGGAAAAAAATCCCGTTTAACGGGTGCGATGTGGAAGTGGAAGAACTTACACCCGCTGCTTTTAGCCGTGGGATAGACTTTGCGCTTTTTGCCGTAAGCAACGCAATTAGCCGCGAGTACGCGCCCACCGCCGCACGCGCGGGCTGTACGGTAGTGGATAATTCCTCCGCTTGGCGTATGGACAGTACCGTACCGCTGGTTGTACCCGAGGTAAACGGAGACGACCTCGCCTCCCATGCGGGTATTATCGCCAACCCCAACTGCTGTGCCGCGCCCGCCGTGGTGGCGCTAAAACCTCTGCGCGATGCGCCGGGTATAAAACGGGTCGTCATTTCCACCTACCAGTCCGTTTCCGGCGCGGGGGTAGGCGGTTGGGAAGATTTAACCCGCACCCTGGCGGGGGAAGCCCCCGCACACTTCCCCTACCCCATCGCTCACAATCTCATTCCCCACATCGGCGATTTTGAAAGCGACGGCTACACAGGCGAAGAAAAAAAGCTAATAGCAGAAATACGAAAAATGCTTCACCTGCCTGCATTGCCCGTCACCGCAACCACCGTGCGTGTGCCCGTGTACACAGGGCACAGTCTTTCCATGAATATCGAACTTAAAACGCCCTTTTCTATAGAAGAAATTCGCACCCTATACGCAACCGCGCCCGCCGTTTCCCTCACCGACACGCAGCAAAATTACCCAATGCCCATCACCGCCGCCGGCAACGACCTGGTACACATTGGGCGCATTCGCCGCGACACAAGCGTAGAAAACGGCATAAACCTATGGCTCTCCTGCGACAATACCCGCAAAGGCGCAGCGGGTAATGCCGTGCAGGTGTTGGAAAAAATTATTTTTTGTTGATATACAGTGAAATTTGTAGTATAACTCTCATGCAAATCTTTTTACCGCGAGGCTTACAGAATGGATTTTATAACAAAATATATATTCGACAAAATTATTTCTGGTTCCTTTTCCGGTATATACAATTATATAAAATCAAAGCGGATAGGTATAAAACTGATACACGAAACTGCTAAAAACAGCGATAAAAATTTGGTTCAAGCATTATCAACTGCAAAAAATTTTTATATGATATCGTATGTTGGAGATGCATTTATACAAAGGCATACCGAAGAGTTTATAAAAGCATTAAAAAATAACATCACAATGAAGCTTTTAATTGGTAAAAAAAATTCTGAATATTTAAGCGAAGCATCACAAATGTACAATTATAAAAATGAACATATCGACGGAAAAATTGATTCATTAACGGATGCACTGGCAGCGCTAAAACTTTCAACAAAAGACAGCAAAGGAACGATTGAACTCAGGCATTATAATACTGAGATGCGGAACCCCATGTTCATATGTGAAAACGATAAAGTTACAACGGCGTGGGTATCTGTTTTTCTTCCGCCAAAACAGTCTGCCAATTGCTTGATGATTGAATTTGAGAAGAAGAGAAATGAAGATAATGTTCACGTTGACGATTGCTTAGCTTACTTCAACAAGATTTGGGAAATGCACGGCAATGATATTTACCCGATAGAATAATAAACCCTTCGCGCTTATATCTGCATAGTTATAGCATAACAAAAAACTGCCCAGCAATGGACAGTTTTTTGTTTGAAAATACTTACCCCTTCAACACATCTGCCTTATCCGTCTTTTCCCATGGCAGGTCAATGTCGGTTCTGCCAAAGTGCCCGTAGGCGGCGGTTTGCTTGTAGATGGGGCGGCGCAGGTCAAAGTGCTTGATAATGGCTGCGGGGCGCAGGTCAAAGTGTTTCTTCACCAGCTCCACAATTTCCCTATCGGCAATTTTGCCCGTGCCTTTGGTATTTACATTGATGGAAACAGGCTTTGCCACACCAATGGCATAGGCTACCTGCACTTCGCAGTGGCGAGCAAGCCCGGCAGCTACAATGTTTTTGGCAATATAGCGCGCGGCATAGCAAGCGCTGCGGTCAACCTTTGTGGGGTCCTTGCCCGAAAACGCGCCGCCGCCATGGGCGGCATATCCGCCGTAGGTGTCTACGATAATCTTGCGCCCCGTAAGCCCCGCGTCGCCAACAGGACCGCCGATAACAAAGCGCCCCGTGGGGTTAATGAGGTACTGCGTTTCGGAATTTAGCATTTCCGCAGGCAAGGTAGGCTTAATTACATGCTCCATGATATCTTCTTTAATTTGCTCCAGCGTAACATCGGGGGAATGCTGGGTGGAAAGTACAACCGCAGTAATACCCGTTGGGCGGTTGTTATCGTCATACGCCACGGTTACTTGGGTTTTACCGTCGGGGCGCAGGTACTTGAGTGTACCGTTTTTACGCACTTCCGTTAAACGGCGGCTCATTTTGTGCGCAAGGGAAATAGGCAGGGGCATAAGCTCCGGCGTTTCGTCGCAGGCGTAACCAAACATCATACCTTGGTCGCCCGCGCCTGTGTCGTTTGCGCCTTCGCCGCGCGTTTCCAACGCGTCGTTCACGCCTTGGGCAATGTCGGGGGACTGGCTGCCCACAGATACAAGCACCGCACAGGCATCAGCATCGAAGCCCATGTCCGCACCCGTGTAACCAATTGCGCGTATCGCGTTACGCGCAATGGATTGGATATCCACATAGCAGTTGGTCGTAATTTCGCCCATAACGAGTACCAAGCCCGTAGTGGCAGAAACCTCGCACGCTACGCGGGCGTTTGGGTCTTTGGCGAGAATCGCGTCCAAGACCGCGTCGGAAATTTGGTCGCACATCTTGTCGGGATGCCCCTCGGTTACTGATTCGGATGTAAATAAATGCATTTTTGTTGCCTCCTTTTGGTTTTCATAAAAATAAGCCCCGGACAGGGCTTTACTAACATACATCACATCTTCCAAGTATTTAACACACCTGGGGGAATTAGCACCCTATGCGGTCATCGCCGCACGGGTTGCTGGGTTTCGCAGGGCCCTGTTCCCTCCACCTCTCTGGATGTTTATGAAATTGTCTAGGGCATAATAACAGAAAAATAAAACGTGTCAAGCGGTTTTACAAAAACACCTTTATTTCCCATTATGCGCCCTTAACCGCCGTATAAGCCGGTATCCGCTTAATGCCGCCGCCATTTTTTCGTGCAGAATATTTTCTTCTATAGGTTTAACAATAAAATCGTTTACGCCAAGGTGCATTGCCACGGTCAAATTATCTACCGAGCCTTCCGCCGTTAAAAAAACAATGGGCGTATCGCTGTGCTGGGGGTGCTTTTTAATTTCCTTAACCAAATCAAAGCCGTTAATTACAGGCATGTTATAGTCCAGCAGGAATAAATCGGGCGTTATCATACCCAACAAGCCCATGGTCTGCTCGGGCTTGTTTAAAATGCGCACCTCATATTTTTTGCTCAAAAAAAAGTTGATAGATTTTAGAATGCTTGGGTTATCATCAATGGCAAGCACAATGGGGCGCTCGGGCGGGTTTGTGGGGTTTGCAATGGAGTCTATACATTCGATAAACACATCGTCGGAATAAGATTTTAACAAAAAGTCTACCGCGCCGCGTTTAATACCCTGCGCAAGTACATTCCTGTCAAAATGCGCGGTAAGAAAAACCACAGGAATATGAGCGTACAGCGGATGGTCTTTTAATATGGCAAGCACTTCTAACCCGCTTTTTTCGGGCATGTTTATATCCAGCAGAATTAAATCGGGGGCAATATTTTCAAGACGTTCAAACATAGCGGCTACCGTTTGCGCGGGGTAAATATCGTATACTTCCTTCATGCGCGTTTTAATGGAAAGAATGCTATGCTTTACATCGTCTAAATAAATAATTTTTTTCCTACTCATGGGTGGACGCTCCTAATTTTTCTACAATTTCGATATAGTTTACCATGTCTAAATTTTCACGCAACCAAAGAATAAGCGCACGGTCGTGTTCGTATTCAAACTTTTCTATTTCTAACATTACCGTGTCGGCCTCGTTCATGTTAAATTGGGCGCAGGCGTCGTATAATTGCTTTAATAATTCGGCGTTAATTTTATCTTTTTTGGGCAGTGATTTTTCTGCATCTATTTTAAACAAAAATTCGTCAATATTCGATGCAAGCGCATTGGCGTCCTGTACAAATTTTTCATTGTGTTCTTGGATATAGGCAACATCGTTTTGAATGGCGGCATTTTCCAACGCCGCAGCCGCTTCGCCTACCTTGTGCGCAAATAAATCTTGACTTGCCCCTTTTATGCCGTGTACGTGAATTTTATACCCCTCAACATTATCGGGAGAGAAATTTTCCACCGTGCGCAGCATTTCTCGCAGCCCCGCCACATAAGAACGCATAATTTTTATATACGTCCCTTCGTCGCCGCCGTAACGCGCAAGCCCGTCTTCTACGTTAATGCCTGCCAGCGTCTTATCCTTGATTAACACCACTTGCGTGCGCTTTACGGGTATTGTATAGGGCGCAATTTCCCCCGTTTCATACTTTTCGCGCACGTATTTAATGAGTACGTAATCCAGCTGGCGCAGGTCTATGGGCTTTGTAATTGTGTCATCAAAGCCGTTTTGCTTAAATACCTCGTCCTGCCCTACAATGGCATTGGCGGTAAGCGCAACAATGGGCAGTGTATACCCCATCTCGCGTAATTTTATCGTAGTTTGAATGCCGTCCATTACGGGCATCATGTGGTCCATAAAAATAATGTCATATTTATTGCCTGTGCCAATCTTGTTTATGGCGTCCTGCCCGCTTTTTACGGTTTCTATACTTAATTCGTAGGGCTTCATCAAGCCTTCTGCCACATAAAGGTTAGACTCTACATCGTCTACCACCAGAATACGCCCATCAGGCATGGGCGTGCGTAGCGTAGCCCCCCGTTTAGAACGCGCAACAGGGTCGGAATTAAATTCCTGCAGGTTGCCGGCAATATCCTCGCCTAATAATTCTATGCTGGCTATTTTTTGCGGAAGGCGCACGGTAAAAACAGAGCCTACCTTGGGCTCGCTTTGCACATGAATGGTACCGCCCATTAACGTAATTAACCGATACGTAATGGTTAGCCCAAGCCCTGTGCCTTCAATACTGCGGTTTACCTCTTGGTCAAAACGGGAATATGCGTCAAACAATTGTGTAAGCTGCTCGGCGGTCATACCGCGCCCTGTGTCCTTTACCGTAAGCACCAGCATTATTTCCCCTTCGTTTGGCGCTTCGTCACGGGATATGGAAAGGGTAACGCCCCCTTTTTCCGTATATTTAAAGGCGTTAGAAATTAAATTGTTTAACACCTGCTTTACGCGCAGTTCATCTCCCGTTAAAAACAGGGGCAAATCGGGGTCTACCTGCAGGTCAAATTCCAGCGGGCTGTCGTAAATGCGTATCATATTTACCTGCACCGTGTCGTTGATAAAGTGCGAGGTTTTGTACGGCATTTCCAGCACGTCCATTTTGCCTTCTTCAATTTTTGAGAAGTCAAGGATATCATTAATAATGCCCAGCAGCATGTCACTTGCATTGGATATTCGATTCAAATCCTGTTTCATATTCGGGGTTAGTTTTTTGTCTTGCAGCATAATATCCGTCACGCCCAAAATGGTATTCATTGGGGTGCGTATTTCGTGGCTCATATTGGCCAGAAAGGATGATTTTGCACGGTTTGCGGCTTCGGCGGTTTCGCGGGCGGTTAAACGCTCTACCCCCGCGATGGAAAGCGCCATCAAATCCGCCAGGCTAGAGGCAAAGCTCTGTTCTTCTATCAACCATTTGCGTTTACCCGGATAGGCTTCGCAAATGTCTTGCTCTACGCAAATCATACCCACAAGCGAACCCGCAATACGCACGGGCGCATTTAACATTGCGCACATTTTTAGGTTGTACCCACTACATAGTACCGCTGTTTCGTGAATATCGTTTGCTACAATTAAGCGTTCGGAACGAATGCGCTGTGCAAACGCCTCGCGGTCGGCAAAGTCAAAATCCCCTTGCAGGCAAAACGACCCTGCAAGACCCTCGTAACAGGAAATGCTCACCATTTTTTGCTTGCAATCCGAAAGCCCCCACACCGAAATACGATGCACATTTAACGCAAGGCAGCCCTCCCGCGCAATTACATTTGCCGCGGCGCGTACGTCCTCGTCTGTAATGGCGGTAGACTTGGTAATTATCGCTAACGCGTCGGATAATTTTTTACGGTATTCATAGCTTTCACGCAGAATGTTGGTTTGGCTTTCCAGCTCAATGGTGCGTTCGTGTACCAGCACCTGCATGGTTTCGTTACGGGCAATTTGCTCGCGCAGGTCCTCCGTATAACCAAGCACAACGTCTTTTTCCCGTATTTTAGCGCGCACAAGCGTAACCTTTGCGGGAATTAATGTGTCGTCATAGGGCATTTTGTGCATCCAGTCAAAGTGGCAGTACCCCGTATCAAAGGCGTGATTTACCAGAAAAACGGCTTTCTCGTCCGACCGTTGTCCATCGGGCTGAATTTCCGGCGAGCAATGCTTTAAAAATTTATCAACATAATCTTTTTTATCTTTAAAACCGTATAGCCGCACACCCGCGTGGTTACAATCAACCGTGTTTAAATCCCTGTCCCACACTTGAATGCAAATGGGAGAAGTATCTAACATGAGCAACAGCCGTTCGTTGGCTTCGTTTACCTTGTCAATTAACGAGCGGCGATTAATTGCGCTTACCATCATTAAACCCACGGACTGTAACATATTTATTTCTTCCCGCGAGAGCCACCGCTCGCAGATACAATCGTCAACGCTGATTATCCCCCAGAAATGCGAATCTACAAACAAGGGAATTAAAAAAACCGATTTTATCCCATACGCCGAAAAGTACATATACTCCTCTTCCGAAAGGGCTGAAACCGGTCCGCCAATTGATTCATTACGCATAAACAGTGTGAGCCAATCACCCATTTTGCTGTTTACAGGCGCTTTAATTGGAACGTTGGGGTTTTGCATTGCAGTATCGCTTAGCCAAGCGTGTGTATGTACAAAATGAAACTCGCCGCCTACCGCTTCTTCATTACGCCAAATATGCACGCGGTCTAACTCGACCGCACGACCAATCAATTCCAAACAGGAGATAATTAATGCGTCTATATCATCGGTATCGTTTGCCGTAAGCAGCAGTGTCGCGGCTTTGTTTACCGCTCTCAATAAATTATGTTCCACCAGAACATCACCCCTGCCGCTACTATAACACAGCATGTCCTTTATGCAAATCCCATTGCCCGCCCGCGTATATTGCCCTGTTTATCCCACACCACCGCTTTAATAAATTGATGCCCGCCTTGCGGTACAAAGCCCGTTATATGCACCGCCGCGTTGGGTGCGTTTTCCGTAGCAAGTACGCTGCCGCCCACCCACACCGTAAAGGGGAAATTACCCCTTGCTGCACTGTATGCAAGGGCGTAATCCTGCGCATTTTCCCCCATATGCAGTGCATCGCGCACAAGCAGTACAAGATGGTTTGCCCGCAAATGGGCGATATAACCCTCCTGCGCATATGCCATGTTGCGCCCCGCGTGGGAAAGCACAGGCAATACCGCTGCAAGCGTTATTGCAAACAACGCCAGCGCAACAATTATTTCAATATACGTGAAGCCCGCGTGATTTTTCATTCCATATCTTCCATTGTTAGCCGTATTTCGTAGCGGAAGCGCCCATCGTCCCATTGCGTTATGCTGCCAAGTGTAACGGCGGCAAAGGCGTCTATCTTCCGTAAATTTTCTTGGTGAATGCTTACATCAGACAATGCTTGTGCCGCGGCGACCAGCGTAATTGCGGTACCGTTCCAGTCAAGGGTTAGCATTTCCGCACCATCGGGCACGCTTTCTTTTACTCGCCGCGCCCAGCTTACATCAAAACAAGGCGGAAAATGAATTTCAATAAAATCCTGTGCGCGGGCATACAAAGCCTGCGTATCACGCACGGCTTCGGCGGCAATTATTGCTGTACGGTCAAAACCTGCCAGCCGCTGTGCCAGCACATGGGAACGCGCAAGCGTGTTACCCTCCGCCCAACGCGTTACATAAAAAATACCCCCAAGCAATAAAAATACAGCCATTTGCAACGCCGCCAGCCTATAAATTAGGCGTTTGCGGCGTTGCTTTTGCTGTATGTTTGGCGGTAATAAATTAAGCGGGGGCATTCCTGCGCGGGTCTTTGCTCCAGTTTTCCTTTACTTCTTGCCGTGCGCGGGCAATGGCAAGGCTTTCTGCGGGAATGTCCTTATTAATGGTAGAACCCGCAGCAACATACGCCCATTCCCCTACTTCCACAGGGGCAATTAAATTCGTATTGCTGCCAATAAACGCATGGTCGTCTATTTTTGTACGCGATTTGGTTTTGCCGTCATAGTTCGCCGTTATTACACCGCAGCCGATGTTTACATGATTTCCCACAGAAGCATCGCCTATATACGCAAGGTGCGCGGCATTCGTTTTATTCCCTACCGTTGAATTTTTCACTTCCACAAAATCGCCGATGCGGCAATTATCACCAACCACCGCATTCATACGTAAATAGGCAAAGGGACCTATTTGCGTGTCCCGCCCAATACGCGCATTTTCCAACACACTATAGGACAGGATGCGCGTATTTTCCCCTACTTGTGTATCCTTCAAATGTGCGCCAAGCCCAATGCTAGCGCCCGCTTCTATTTTACATGTGCCTTCCAGCATTGCGTTAGGATAAACCGTAACGCCCGCCGCTATTTGTGCTTCCTCACTTATGTACGTTGCCGATGGGTCGATGATTTTTACGCCATTTTTTATATGGCGGTCGATGGTGGCTTGGTTTTTCATGCATTGCCTCCGTTGGGATTTTATGGGGGTATGATATATGGGGCGGGGTGGGAAAGTCAAGTAGGTGGGAAAAATAAAAGATTTGTGATAATCCTCGTCCTTTTTGCTTGACATATGATGGAAGCATAATGCACAATAATTGTCAATTGTTTTTACCATATGGGAGGTATCTATAATATGAAAAAATTTGCTCAAACGGCACTCTTGTCATTAGCCTTGGCAACAGGTGCAAATGTGGTAACTTCACAAGAAGCATCCAGCCAAAGTCCAAACAACGACAACATACCGCCGGCGACTTACGCACCCGCGGTTGTTGATGCGGAATACGAAGTTGAAGCACGCCCAGAGCGTCCAACACCACCCGCACCATTGCGTCATAATGCAAATGCGCGCGAACGTCGTTTACACGAAGCAGCGATGGCAGAATTTCAAGAGGCTGAAGATGCGTATTATGAGGCTGTTACACCAGAGATGCTTTTGACCATTGTCCCTGAAAGTGATCGTTGGGCTGAAATGCTTAGGGAATTATTAATATCAAAGCTTCCTGAATTGTCGATGGAGGGAATTAGAACACTACATCTTCAATCCTGGCTAGCCTACCTAGAATTGAGTGACGCTTTTATTTCGCATGGGCATGAAATGTCTGATATGATGAGCATTTTTGAGAGAATGAATTTTCAACAATTTCGAGAAATTGAGAATGAAGCAGCACGTACCGCATCAGAAGTGGTTGCTCATCTTCCTCAAGGTGAACCAGATACTTTGAAGTTGTGGAACGAAGTTTTTATAGAAACAAGGGATAATAACGAGTGGGTAAAATCATTCTTGAATGCACTTAATATCTTTATAGAAGTACGTACGCTGGCTTTTGAGCAGGGTAATGAATTTGCAACTAGGTCAAATGAATTACGAGTTCAGCCACCACAAGGTCAGGCACAAAACATTCCATCTCACCCTTCTAGTACACAACATCCTCAAGGTCTAACCGAAGAACAATTACTTAGACTGCTTCAAGATCCTAATATTTCTGACACAGCTCGAAGAGTGTTTGAATTAAGGCTAGAAGAGTTGCGTCGCTCCGAAAATGAGCTCCAAGCACAGAGATAATTCCCACTTGACCACACATCAAAACCCCGCATATTTAATTGTTATATCAACAAGTTCAAATATACGGGGTTTTTTGTATGGCAAAGAAAAAGAACCTTGAAACCATAATCGAATTAAATAATTTAATAAAATACTTTGGGAAAAGAAACCGTTGTCGATGACGTTAATTTAAGGATTAAGCATGGCGGGNGAAGCAACGCATATTTTTTTACTTTCTCAATCCCCTTGACTTCGTCCAAGTGTTACAATTTATTCAATATTATAGGATACACGGAGATTTCTTTTCTTGCTGTGTTCGTTTTTATGAGTCAGTTCATTGTGGACACCTTTTAATTTTCATGACATTCGAAAATTCTTTGAGCATTTTTATTAACTCAAAGCTTCCCGACTTGCATTTTTCACAGACTTCACATTTCTTCACAGTGATACACTTGACAAATGACAACAACGAACTCTATAATACGACTCTATGCAATTTGATAGTGTCCATTTGTTGCGTTTTTCTATAAAATGCAACTCAACAGACAAAGCAAGGAGGCGCATATCTTGAAGCCCGAAGATATTTTACCGAGTGACCGAATTGATTTATTAGGCGAAATTAAGCGTCGTCTTCATGCAACAGATTGTTCGACGCAGAACATTCAAATAATTTTGGATTATTTGACACATGTGTTTTTTATACGCCAAGATGATGGCGATGTTGGGTTGAATGTTCTTGCAACGGAACAAAAAGAAGCCCTGCGCAAATATCTTATGCGTCACAAGAGTAACAAGAATATATTGAACACATTGTTGATTTTCCACTTTATTGAATCCAACGCAGACGAAAACGTCACTATTACCTTAAAATTGCTTGAAGATACTTATGCTTTATGCGGGCTAGAAGGAAAATTAGCGCAGCAGATTCGGGACTATGGTCCGAAATCTCGTCATTCCGTATTCATAACCGAAGAAAGTGGTGGTGGATATCGTATGACGGAAGCTGCTCGCGAGTATATTGCTAAATTTGATTCCTTGGAAAGCGAGAGTGAATAAGCATTTGTACCAATAGCCCCTTAATCGACGTGTAATGAATTTACAGAGGTGGCATCGTGGAAATCGGTAGAGATAATAGACCCGTACCTGAAGAACCAAAGAAACAAGCAAATATGAATCGTATTATAATTTTACTCCTTGGGTATATTTTAGTAGTTTGTGTGATTGTAAAATTTTTATATCATGGCGAAGCAGATTTAAACAGCGTATTAGCTGCTTTTGGCATTGTATTGGCGGTCACCGTGCCAGTGAGCAGTGTATTGTGGAAATTTGGCATCATTACTGTTCCTATGCTCTGCGAGAAGTTTCGTGAATTTTACAATAGGAAGGCAAGATTTAAGAAACTTGTCGAGGACAGGGAGCTTTCAAAACCTGGGAGTAGTGAATATCAAGATATCCAAAACAGAATTGACATACTGCGCGAATATATAGCAAATGATAAGATTGAAATAAGAAATTTATGTGTTTGTAAAGAAAGCGATACTTTTCGCAAGATTTTTACGGCGCTAATAACAGTTGTCCTGCTCACTGCTGCAGCGGTTGTTTCTGTGGCTGCAACTGTGACGGTTGGATTTGTGAGTTTGCAGGAAGAATCCGAAACATCCAGTGCAAATAGCAGTGAAAATGATTTCCTTATCGTGGTTGAGGGAAATGCAACTGATGTCGGAGATGTGCCTTATGTGGGACAACATGAGGTCGAAGATAATTTTATTTATACTGGCGAAGCAGAACATATGATATCACTAACGGAAGAGGAACTTCGCTTTCTTCAACTTCTCGTTCATTGGAAGGCAGCTGGAGAAAATGAAAAAGGTCAAATTCTAGTAGTGAATGTTATATTCAATCGGCGCAACAGCCCAAATTTCCCCAATACAGTAATGGGCGTAATTCGTCAAGGGGGCGCATTTGCAGTCATAGAACGTGATGATTTTGAAACTGTTGCACCAAGCGAACGCACAATAAGAGCAATAAACAGTGCCCTTGAAGGCGTGGATTATTCACTTGGCGCAACACATTTTCGTAGTTTGTACGGCATAACCCCATATGTATGGCACGAGAGAGCTGTACGCGATGGGCGACTTGAGTTTCTTTTCAACCATGGCGGGCATCGCTTCTATCGGGAAATATATTAATTTCAAATTAATTGGTCTGACATTTGCGACCTTGCGTTAGAATAGCGTACAAATAATTTTAGCTTTTGCATTACGTCACATTTTCATGGTAATATGCCTCTATCTTCTATGAAAGCAGGCGAGAATATGTACACCAAAAACAAGGATTTATACCGTAGCACTTCCGAATACATGGGGAAAGAAATTACGCTGGGCGGGTGGGTGCGCACCCTGCGCGACAGTAAAACCTTCGGCTTTATTGAACTAAACGACGGCAGTTTTTTCAAGTCGATACAAGTCGTTTTTGACGAAGGGCTTACAGGCGCAATGGGCTTTGCGGAAGTGACAAAGCTGGGCGTTGGCGCGTGCATTACGGTGCGCGGCACAGTGGTGGAAAGCCAAGGCGCAAAGCAGCCCTTCGAGGTAAAAGCGATAAGCATTACGCTGGAGGGTGCTTGCCCTACGGACTATCCCCTGCAAAAAAAGCGGCACGGCTTCGAATTTTTGCGCACCATTGCACACCTGCGCCCGCGTACCAACACGTATGCGGCGGTGTTTCGCGTGCGCTCGCTTGCAAGCTTCGCCGTGCATGAATACTTTAACCGGCGTAATTTCGTGCATGTGCACACACCCATTTTAACGGGCAACGACGGTGAAGGCGCGGGCGAAATGTTTCGCGTTACCACACTGCCCGCGGGCGAAACGGATATGGCAAAGGACTTCTTCGGTAAGCCCGCAATGCTCACTGTTACGGGGCAGCTTGCGGTAGAGCCGTTTTGTTTATCCCTGCGCGACGTGTACACCTTTGGACCTACCTTCCGCGCCGAGCCTTCCAATACCACTACCCATGCGGCAGAATTTTGGATGATAGAGCCGGAACTCGCCTTCGCAGATTTGGATAATTACCTGGAAAACGCCGAGGGCTTGGTTAAGCACGTGGTACGCTATGTGTTGGAAAACGCACCCGAGGAAATGGCGTTTTTTGAGCAGTTTATCGAACCCGGGTTGCTTGCCCGCTTGCAAGCATTGTTGGACGCAAAATTCGCCCGCTGCACGTACACAGAAGCGATTGAGCTGCTCAAAAAATCAGGTAAAAAATTCGAATTCCCCTGCAACTGGGGCGACGATTTAAAAACCGAACACGAGCGCTACCTCTGCGAAGAAGTGTACAACGGTCCCGTATACCTCACCGACTATCCCCGCGATTTTAAGGCATTTTACATGCGCCTAAACGACGACAAAAAAACCGTCGCCTGCGCCGACCTACTCGTACCCGGCGTAGGCGAACTCATTGGCGGTAGCCAGCGAGAGGAACGCATGGACATACTGCACGATAGCCTTGCCTTCCACGGCTTAGCCGCCGAGGATTACGATTGGTACATTGACCTGCGCCGTTTTGGCGGCGTAAAACACGCGGGCTACGGCATGGGCTTCGAGCGATTTTTAATGTATTTGACAGGCATGAAGAACATTCGCGACGTTGTGCCATATCCAAGAACTGTGGACAATCTAGCGTATTAATTGGGGGTTTTTCTATGAAAGCCATCGTAAAAAACGCCGCCGCACCCAACGGGCTGGAGATGCAAGACCGCCCAACGCCCGAAATTAACGGCTATGAAGTGCTAATCAAAATCAAAAAAACCGCCATCTGCGGTACAGACGTTCATATCTACAACTGGGACGAATGGGCGCAAAAAACCATTAAAACGCCGCAAGTCATCGGGCACGAATTTGTGGGCACAGTCATGGAAGTAGGCAAGCATGTTTCTCACCTAACGGCGGGGCAATTGGTTAGCGGCGAGGGGCATATCGTGTGTGGTACATGCCGCCATTGCATCACGGGTGCGCCGCATTTGTGCCGCAAAACGGTGGGCATTGGCGTAAATATCGACGGCGTTTTCTCGGAATACATCGCAATCCCCGCGGGTAACGTATGGGTGTGCGACCCCGCAATTCCCGAGGATATTTTGAGCATACAAGACCCCTTAGGCAACGCGGTACACACGGCACTCGCCTTCCCCGTAGCAGGCGAAGACGTGATTGTAACGGGGGCGGGTCCTATCGGGCTTATGTCCATTCCCATTTTGCGGCGCACGGGCGCGCGCAACGTGGTGGTCACCGATATTAACCCTCGGCGCCTAGATATGGCGATGCAAATGGGCGCAACCGCAACGGTAAACGTCCGCGAGCAAACCGTGGCACAGTTCCTGGAAAAAAACGCTACCCGCCTACGCTTAAAAGAAGGCTTCGACGTCGGCTTAGAAATGTCCGGCAGCCCTGCCGCCTTCGCAGAAATGATTAACGCAATGGCAAACGGGGGAAAAATTGCGCTCTTGGGCATTCTGCCTTCTGCCGCGCAAGCCAATTGGAATACGGTCGTGTTCAACAGCCTAACCATTAAGGGCATCTACGGGCGCGAAATGTACGATACATGGTACAAAATGTCTGCCCTGCTCCAGTCGGGGCTGGACAAAAAAGTTGCACCCATTATCACCCACCGCTTCCCTTACACCCAATTTGCCGAAGCCTTCCAAACCGCCGCAAGCGGCGAGGCGGGTAAAGTAGTGCTGGACTGGGAATAAATAATATGCAATAATGCACGCATCTTTTAGAAAGGGGCTGTAATGGTTTCGACGGGGATTCTGAAAATAGAGATAGCCATCCGTGGCTTGGTAACCACGATAATCAAGGCCAACCTAAAAAATAAACAACAACAATAATTATCAACTCGCTGCTGCTTAATTAACTAAGCGTTAGTCAGCCGTCGGTCCTGGTTTTCTCGTAGGCTAGAATACCGGCGTCGATTATACGAGGCACTTCTTCACTCTCGCCTCGGGGTGCAGGAAGAAATAGAGGCTACCAAAACCCGCAGCGCGTTGGTTCGCGGCAGGCAGAGGGAACGTTAAAAAGCCAACTGTGATGGGAGAAGTCTTTATCGAAGGGTTTTCGGACAGGGGTTCGACTCCCCTCAGCTCCAGAATTAGGAACAAAAGCGAACCCTCCCCGAATTTTCTTCGTCGGGGAAGTGTTCGCGGTGGAGTTCTCGTTAGAACAGCCTAGCGGTTTGTAACCGTAAGGCTGTTTTTGTTAAATGATGTATTTTAATGACGAATACTAAAAAGCGTGGTAATATGTACAAAAAATTGGCGAAAAGGAGAGTCACGATGAATTTTTGCTCAAACTGTGGAAGCCAATTAACATCTGGAGTCAAGTTTTGTTCTGAATGCGGCACACAAATATCTTCAATTAGTAACCCAAACCAACGCCAACAAGAATTTGATGGTAAAATTTTGAAATGTTCTAATTGTGGAAATCCACTCAAATCATTTGAAGCCACTTGCTCAACATGTGGACATGAATTGCGCGGGGCAAAAGCTCTGAGTGCTGTAAGTGAATTAGCAAGTAAAATCGAAACAGTTAGCGCAAGTGCTACTTATCTTGACACAAGACCAGCAGAAACAACCGATAAGCAAAAAGGTTTTTTTCGGAGCATGTTGGATGAAGAGGCTGCTGAGCGTGCCGCATCTCAAATTGAAAAACAAAAAATTAATTTAATCAAAAGTTTTCCTGTGCCAAATACTAAAGAAGATATTCTTGAATTTGCATTTTTAGCATCATCGAATGTAGATACATCAAGTTTTGGTCGCTTTTTTGGTGAGGGGAAAGAAGAAGAACTTTCACTAGCATGGTTTTCAAAATTCAAACATGTGTACGCAAAGGCCGAGAAGATGTTTGGCACTGAAGATGATTTTTTACAAATAAAACAATTATATGAAGATTGTCAGCGCGAAATAAATAAACAAAAAACAATATTCTACTTAAAAATAATAATCCCAATTGTTTTATTCGTTGGTTTCTTTGCTATAATGATTTACCTTGAAACTACTGGTGTAATATAATAAAATTCACGTTTATTATAACACCTTTTTGAAATTGAAACGGAAGGAAAATGTGCATGTCATTATTTAATCGAAAAAATAGCGGCACAATGGATGTCATCCGCTGTGATGAACCTTCATATTTAATTTGGAAATGGCATCCCGCTGGTTTTGATGCTGGCAACAACAAACGTGAAAACGCCATTCGATACGGTTCGTCCTTGCGTGTCAAAGAGGGTGA
This sequence comes from Defluviitaleaceae bacterium, assembly GCA_009786535.1. Classification (GTDB taxonomy): domain Bacteria; phylum Bacillota; class Clostridia; order Lachnospirales; family WQUN01; genus WQRX01. The sequence continues at coordinate 18,032 of WQRX01000016.1, forward strand.
AGTTGCAATTCTTGTTTATGCTCAAGCTGATGGCACAGAAGTAGAATATGCCGAAGGGCCATGCAATAGGCTTATCGAATCCGCAAACTTTCCGATATTGGCGAGCATTGTGGGACTGGCTTATGCGGGAGGCTCGCCATTTCAGGCGGAAGTTTATTTCATCAACCTTGCAACGGTTATACAAACTCCGTTTGCGGTTCCCTTCTTTGATGTGTTTGACCCACGCTTTTCGGATTTCTCTGTTCCAATTGCCATACGGGGGAGGATAAGTTTCAATATTACAGATTACCAAGAGTTCATTAAGTTGCATAGGTTAATCAATTTTGACTTGGCAACATTTCAAACGCAGATTAGAGATGCTACTATAAAATACGTCAAGAGCGTAGTTGCGAACATACCCAGCGATAAAAATATTCCTGTTATTCAAATCGAGCGGCAAATTGAACAAATAAGTAACACCGTCGAAGAACAACTCAGATACCGATTGATGGTTGATTTTGGTGTATCAGTTACGGGCATAGACATAAGTACAGTCGAAGTTGATAAAACAAGTAACGGATATATGCAGCTTATGCGTGTGACGCAAGACGTTGCTACAGCTACTGTTCAAGCGCAAACAGAAGCCGCGGTGAGAGACATACAAGACAAACAACGCATCCATGCAAAAAATTTACAAGAAACATTGCGAATGCAACGGGAGGAAGGGCAGTACTCACAACGCAAGCAAACCCAAATGGCAAACTTTGCAGCATACCAAACGGAAGCCCAAGCCGAAGTTGGCGTGGCTGGTGCAAATGCGCTTGGACAAATGTGCTCTAATGATACGGGAAGTGTGAGTGGTGAAGGCGGATTTAATCCCGCTATTATGATTGCTGGCATGGCGGTTGGCGGTGCAATGGGACAAAATATTGCGGGAACGATGAACAACATGATGACAGGTGTTCGACAACCTTCTGGTCAAGCAATGCCTCCCCCTATACCGAAAGTAGTTTACAACGTAGCATTAAACGACAAGTCCGCTGGTCCATTTGACTTGGATACTTTATCTCAAATGATTCTTGTCGGAACACTTGCCCGAGAAACATTAGTTTGGAAAAATGGAATGGCGAATTGGGAAAAAGCTGGGGATGTTCACGAGTTGCAAAGTATTTTTTCAACATTACCGCCACCCTTGCCTTCAGCAAAATAAAAATAAGCACTTCCTCATCAAATCGGAAATAATTTTACAACAAACCACGAAGCGAGTATAACGTCCAACATAATAATAACTTGCCAAGCGTTCTACACGGTTTCGCCGCCAAAATAGTCTAGACCTACCAAAATGGTACTTCTGAAAACATCAGTAAAAAGATAAAACGAAGGAGCGACCATCTAACAGCTCCCTCGTTTTGTCGTTAGGCAACCTGCTTCCATGTCCCCGTTGTTGGTATAATTTTCTACCCCTGTTTTATTTGCCATTCGGTAAATTCTCGTTGACCGCCCTCATTCTCGAAGTAGGCAACCATAGCCAGGCACAGGCACCGAACAAACGTTTTCATTGCATCAGCTGGCGGTTCCTAATTTTCACGTTTAATTATTTGCGTTGGCCTCTTTCAAATTTTTTATATAAAACAATATGGCGACCGCTTATCAAGAAAAAAACAAATTAATAATTGATTTACATGTGTAGCGATTTACGATTGACTGCTGCGCCTCATCGTGATAGGCTTGTGTTGCAAGTTCAACGCATTACCTATTCACAAAAAGAATGGAAGCAGGCGCAATGATATCGATAGGCGAACGGTTGCGGGGGCTAAGGGAAAGCATAGAAATTTCACAAGCGAAACTTGCAAAGCTGTGTGAAGCCACGCCATCAACAATTAACCGTTATGAGCATAATCACTCCGAAGTCCCTTACAAGATTTTAATTTGGTATGCTGATTATTTTGACGTATCACTCGACTATATTTTAGGGAGAACAGACAAACCCGAAGGCAAGCTATATAAACATCAACCTAATGTATTGAAAATAAAAATCGCACAAAACGATGATTTCAAAGATTTCATAGAAGCCTGTTTCGACCCACGCCTCCCATGAACAACAAATTGAAAGAAATGATGCTCAAACTGGCAGAGGGAGATGAGTAGCACATGGAAAAAATGAACGTACAAGGACGTAACATCGCCGTTGCAAATTATGCAAAAAATGAAGATTATATTTCCATAACCGACATCGCCAAGCACAAAGATGAACAGAACCCGCGCTTCATCATTCAAAACTGGATGCGTAACCGCAACACGGTTGAATTTTTGGGCCTATGGGAACTATTAAACAATCCAAATTTTAACCGTATCGAATTCGACACGTTTAGAATGCAGGCGGGTATCAACAGCTTTGTACTAACGCCACAAAAATGGATTGATGCAACTGCCGCCGTCGGCATAATTTCAAAATCGGGACGATATGGAGGTACATACGCACATAAAGAAATTGCCTTTGAGTTTGCGTCTTGGGTGTCGGTGGAGTTTAAGCTGTACCTCGTCAAAGAATTTGACCGCATGAAGCAAGCCGAGTTAGAAAAATTCGGTTGGGATATTAAACGCAATTTAACGAAAGTAAATTACTTGATTCACACGGAAGCGATAAAGGCAAACTTGATACCACCGGAACTTACCAAAACACAAATCTCCCAAGTATATGCAAGCGAGGCAGACGTATTAAACCTTGCACTTTTTGGCAAAACAGCAAAACAATGGCGGGACGAAAATCCCGACTTCACGGGCAATATTCGTGATTATGCAACCGTGGCACAATTGGTTTGTATACTTAATCTGGAAAATATTAACGCCATCTTCATTGCTGACGAAATCCCACAGCATAAACGGCTAACACGATTAAACAAAATCGCAATAGACCAAATGTATATCCTGTCTGATGACAGCAGGGTTAAAGCGTTAGAATTGCATGACCTAAAGCTAAGGGGTGCGAAGCCGTGAATGCTGTAATTTATGCCCGCTATTCCAGCAGTGGACAACGTGAGGAATCCATCGAAGGGCGATTACGCGAATCTAATGAATATGCAGTCCGCCATAGCATGACTATCATTACATCTTTTATAGACCATGCCGTATCTGCGGAAACAGATAACCGCCCGGAGTTTCAACGGATGATTGGTGAAAACGCGAAGAAGCAGTTTGATGTCGTATTGGTATGGAAACTGACAACGCCCTAAAGTGCAAAGCTAACAGCATTCATCCATTGGACTACAGAATCAACGCAGAACGATATCACGAACCCGACCCATTACAGCACCCATCGTATCGGAAATCTTCACCCGCTATACAGACGGGCAAACCGTGAAGGAAATTACCGACGATATGAATCAACGTGGCGTGTTTGCAAATATGAAAACGAAATTTCAGAGCAAAAGCAGTATGCACAATTTGCTGAAAAACCGCCGTTACATAGGCGAGTACAGATTTGGCGAAACCGTAACACCGGGCGGGATGCCCGCCATTGTGCCACAAGAAATTTTCGATAAAGTACAAACGCGTATGGCGAACAATCGACAAAAAAATCCGATGATGAATATATCCTAACCACGAAATTGTTTTGCGGAAAATACGGTATGATGATGACCGGCATGGCAGGCACAAGTAAAACAGGCAGGTGGCATCATTATTACAGGTGTAGCCCCGTTAAAACGGAGAAGCCATGCGATAAAAAGCGTGTAAAAAAAGAATGGATTGAGCGGCTAGTGGTGGAACCAAAAGCGCGAAAACACCCTCGTACCGTTTCTACAAAAGCAACTTGATGAAATCAATAAAAAGATAGATAATTTGCTCACTGCAATTGAAGACGGTTTGTTAAACGCTTCTGCAAAGGTGCGGCTTGATGACTTGGAAGCTAAGAAAGCCGACCTTGAAATTTCCGTTGCCCGTGAAAAAATGGAAAAGACTCCGCTATCACGGGGGCAAATTATCTTTTGGATAAGCAAGTTCAAAAATGGTGATATAGACGACCCAAAATACCATATCGCTATTGCAGATATTTTTGTGAACGCAGTTTTCCTCTTTGATGATAAGCTAACGATAACTTACAATTGGAACGATGGTACAAAGACGGTAACATTGTCAGAGTTGGAAGAAACCCTTGAATCCACCGTATTTACGGGTTCGTTTTTAGACCAAGACACCCCAACAACAAAATCCTCGGAAGCAATATTTATCAAGTGTGAAAATCTTGATTACCGCTTGCTTCCGAGGGTTTAATTTTACTTCAATACCGGCGCGTGACATACATATGAATTTTTTGGAGGATATTATGATAAATCAAGCCCCTTCACCCAAAGAATGGTATGACCAAAATTACGAATCCCACGAAAGATTTAGAAATAAAATTGAAAGTCTAATCAAAGAAGCCATTGACGAAACAAATATTCGCATACATGCAATATCCAGCCGTGTAAAAGACAAAGACAGCTTTTTAGAAAAATTTAATACAGGTGAATATGATAGTGTTGATGAAATAACAGATGTAGTAGGCGTTAGAAATTATAGTAAACACAAAAAACGATATAATGCACATGCAGAAATTAATTGAAGATGAATTTGAAATTGACGAAAAAAATTCTTCCGACAAACAAGACGATATGAAGGAAAATAAAGTGGGGTATTTATCCGTACACTATATAGCAAAAATAAAACCCCATAAAGTAAGTGAACGTGATGTTGGAAACTATAAAGACATGGTTCTCGAAATTCAAATACGCACATTATTGCAGCATTCGTGGGCGGTTGTAAACCATGCATATAATTATAAACTGTCTAAAAAACTCCCTCCCGAAATGGTGCGGCGATTTAACTTAATTGCAGGAACACTTGAATTAATAGACCAAAATTTCCAGCAACTATTATCCGATGTAGAAAGCTACACAAAACAAGTGGATGAAGATACAAAACAAGGTAATTTTGAAAATGAAATAGACTCTGTTTCATTACATGCATATTTGTCGCAAAGATTAGATGAATATAGCTCTATTAAAAAATCCTTCGCAGGAAATGACGATTCTTCAGTTGAAAAGTTAAACAAACATGGCATTAAAACGATTAAAGACTTGGACAGTGAAATTTCACAACAGATTGGCGAAATTGATGAGATACAACCTGGTGATTTTTCAAAGTTTATTGATTTTCTTCTTGCAAGTAAAGACCCGGACACATCTTATGATGAAAAGAGCGTTAATGGTTCAAGTGCCAAAAAAGCGCCCTTCCATTTTCATAGAAGTTGCATTGAAAAGATTGAACTACACCTTAAAACCCATTTTGATAAGGTAAAAACTACCACCTATTTTAACGAAGAAAAGAATATTGGTTTAACTTGCGCAGTGTCAAAAAACTATTCAACATTTGAAAATGCGCTATTTTGGTTTGCGTTTCACCAGTCTCAATCTAATTTTTTAAAGAACTATAAAACATCGTATGCTGCATTTGCCTGCGGCAATAGTAATACTATTTTTCTGATAGATTATTCGACACTTGAATCGTATTTAGACCAACTGTCAACCTCCCGCGGAGAAAATGAAAACCGAAAATATTGGCACATAAAAATACGAAAACGTGAGGATAAATACTTCATGCTAACTAAGGGTAACGCAGAAGAGATTGACATAACGAATCATAAAATTTAAGCGTTAATGATTCAAAGATGCCTACCTTCCAATCACCCGATGGGCGTCTAAAATCGCGTGGTACAGGGCGGTTGCAATTTGCCATTGGTAGGTGCTGGTGAGGATTCGCGCCGCTTCTGCGGGGTTGGTGGCGAAGCCCATTTCCGAAAGGACAGCGGGAATGTTGGATTCGCGGACAACCACAAAGCCCGGGTTGTCAAACAGACCGCGGCTGTGTGCGCCCGTTTGAGCTATTTTGTGGTCTTGCACGAGCTGCGCAAGGTGACGGCTATTGAAAGTTAAGCCCACTTCTGCGGCGCTGATGGTGTAGTGGGTTTCAATGCCGTGAATTGCCGTATTGGTGAAGCCGTTTATATGGACGGAAACCATAATATCTGCCGTAGCTTCTGCAAAGCCCGCACGCCAGAACAAGCCGGGGTTCGTATCCTCGTGGCGGGTCATGTACACGCCAATGTAGGGGTGTGTGCGTAACAGCGTCGCCACCTTATGCGAAACGGTAAGCACTACGTCTTTTTCCACCACGCCGTTACGGATAACGCCCGGGTCGTTTCCGCCGTGACCCGGGTCAATAACTACAACCATAGAGTACACTTCACGCGGAAGACGCGCCATAATATAGTACGCTTCTGCAGTTTCGTGTATTTCAAACACCAGCACCCGCGCTGTGTTAAAAATAAGCTGTGTATCGCCGTTTATGTCTCGCGCCAGCATAAAGGAGTCGATAAAATCGTCACCTACGGGGATAAGCCCCTGCCCAAGGGCGGCGGCTTGCGGCGGAAGCACCATGGTATAACGATTGCGCAAGTATTCGTTAAAGCGTTGAATTTGCGCAACATTCATAAAGAAGCCGTTTGCACGGCAAATACGCACCGCGCGCAGCCATTGCTCGTAGGTTACGCCTTCTATACCGCCGTGTATCATTAGCCCAATCGCGTTGTTGCCTTGGTTTAGCAAGCCCACGCCTGCGGGCAAATCCACATCATCACGGAACATAGCAATTACATATGCCGTACCATCTGCATTATCGCCCGTTTGTATAAACGAAACAAATGCACCGCCATAAATCTGATTGCCCGTTACGTGTAAAGACGCATTGTCAATTTGCACCAGCAAGCGGCGTCCAATTAAGTCAATCTCATACCGCACAGAGGGCAACGCATCGCCGCGGATTACCAGCATATCCGCACCCGCATCGGTAGTAAGGGAAACATCGTTGATACGATTCTTCGCAAAGCCTATGGTAAGCTGGCGCCTGTCCGCAGAAAGCGAGAGATTAAACTCCACAGGTCCATTCAAATGAAACACAAGACGCGTAATATCAGGGTTGCGGGAAAACTGTGAAGTACGAATGTCCAAAATAGGAAGCGACGGGCAAACAAAAACCGTACCCTCCAGCGCAGAACGCGCACTATGCACATCTACCACCAGCCGATTGTCTGTTAAAACAAAGTGCGACACCGCAGAAATGGGCGAAGACGCTTGCACCACATAGGTTGCCGCGCCCGTTTCACGCGGGGTTAGCATGGTGGTTAGCGTGGTTATTGGATGATTCTCGGGCAGGATAGGCGTCGTAGAAACATCACGCGCCAAGTCGCCGTTAATTGCAGGAGTGTCCCCCGTTGTGTGACCGTCGGCGGGCGGCGGCAATGGGTCGGCGGGTGCTGCAGGCGGTTCGGGCGTTTCATCTTCTTCGGTATTGTTATCGGTTGCGCCATTATCATTAGGCGGGTTGGCAGGCGGCAGCGGCAAAATGGGGAAATTGCTATTATACCCGGGCGCAGGGGCACCGGGGGCATGAGGGACTTCCTCCGCGTTATTATTACCGTTATTGCCATTCCCATTTGGCGTGTCTATAAACGCGGTGTAGCGGTCGCCGCACCAGTCCACTTCGTAGCCCAGCGTTTCTGCAACGCTTCTAAGCGGTATCATTACCCGCTCGTTTAACGTAAAGGGCGCGTTGGTGGTAGTAATGCGTTCGCCGTTGAGCGTGGCAACCGTGCTGCCCACGGTAAGGATTAGCACATCGTCCCTATAAAAAAGGGAAACCTGCTGATGCGCCCCGTGCCAGCCTACTTGACCGCCCAGATGCTCAGTAAATTCCCTAAACGGTACAAATACACGCCCGTCTCTGCTAATGGGCGGCTGGTACTGGAATGACATTGCGTACCCGTCCACAACCAACGCAACAGCACGCGCCGATGAAGCCTGTACCTGCATACCCGCGATAAAAGGCAACGTCGCCAACGCAAACAACACTGCCCGTATCACATATGTAAAACATTTCATATATTTTCCCCCAATTTGCCAAAATACGCTAATTTTTGTCAATTGCGCGCATTATACCAAAAAAAATCCGTTGCACAAGACATGCAACGGAAACGTAATATTTGGTTACGTATGGTATTGGGGAAATTACTTCTTCCCGTTTACTGCATCACGCAACTTTTTGCCTACTTTGAAGCGGGGTGCCTTAGAAGCAGCAATTTTCATTGCTTTGCCTGTTTGGGGGTTACGACCGTCGCGTGCGGCTCTTTCGGCCACGTCGAATGTGCCAAAGCCTACCAGTTGTACTTTCTTACCGGCAACCAATGCGTCCGTCACGGCTGCTTCGAAGGCTTGCAGTGCCTTTTCGGCGTCCTTCTTGGTTAAGTCGGATTTGTCCGCGATGGCCGCGATGAGTTCCGTCTTGTTCATTGTGTTTCCTCCTTTGATATAAAACCTGCGGGAAAAGCCCGCGGTTCGTTTGCTCGGGGCTATTTATAAACCGAGAAAACAAGTTTGTCAAGGAAAATCAACACTTTTGTACAAATTTATAAATTATGCCTTCTCTTTTTGTTTATTTTTCGCCCAAATGCGCAATACTTCTTCCTCTGTAACCGCTATATCATCGCCAAACACGTGAGAATGACGGCGGATTAATTTTTCGCATAACGTGGAAATTACGTCTTGCAACGTAAATGCACCCGCTTTTTCTGCCAGTTTAGAATGAAATATCACTTGTAGCAGTACGTCGCCTAATTCCTCTTGAAGCGCACGCATGTCCCCTGTGTCAATCGCATCAATAACCTCCCGCGCTTCTTCCAATAAATAGGGTTTCATGCTTTCGTGGGTTTGCTTTTTATCCCACGGGCAGCCGTTTTCGCCCAGCAGCGTGTCTAAAATATCGTTTAACTCGTTCATATGAACCTCCCCCAAATCAAAAGGACTGCCTTCACAGGGCAGTCCTCAGTATAGGACACATTCCACCACTATGTCCATCAAATAAAGTTTTTGCCGAGCGTTTCCCCTACGCTTCCATTTGCCGCCCTAAAAACCCTGCCGCTGTCTGCGCCAGCTTGCCTTCTACCTCGCCCATTTTTTTGTCGGGGGAAAGGAAAACAATAGCGCCTAATACATCGCCCTCGGCAATAATGGGGGCAACCAATTGGTTGGCGTAGTTTTTTGGGTCGTCGTTTTCAAGAATGGGGACAAAGGACGGGTCGTTGCGGTGCGCGGAAAGGATTGCACGTGCATTAATGGTGCGCTCAAGCGCGTTGGAAATAGATTTGTCCAAAAATTCCTTCTTTGCGCCACCCGATACGGCAATAATTTGGTCTTTATCCACGATGCATGTAATATGCCCCGAGGATTGGGATAAACTATCCGCATATTCCTTTGCAAAGTTACCCAGCTCGCCAATGGGGGAATATTTTTTTAGGATAATCTCGCCCTCGCGGTCTGTGAAGATTTCCAGCGGGTCGCCCTCGCGAATGCGCAGGGTGCGGCGTATCTCTTTGGGGATAACCACCCGCCCTAAGTCATCTATTCTTCTTACTATACCTGTTGCTTTCATTTTGCTCTCCTCCTTATGAATACTATCAATTCATATTATTTGTAAAAAATCCAAGATTTATACAATTGCAGTGAATTCCATTTGCGATACTGTGTCACTTCTTCCCCGCGTGAATAAAATGGATTGAACATTAATTTAGCGGGGAGCGTTACTATGAAGCGACTAAGTATTAAAATGGCAGTAATTATTCCGGTACTGGCTGTGCTGGCGGTGGGCGTTGTGATGATGGTAGTGGTGGTTAGCTCCATTGCTTCGTCTTCTCAGCGCGAATTAGTAGATACAGTTATAAATGCGCGGGTGCAGGAAGCGGTAAACGAGTTTACCGCCCTTAACAACCAAGGGTATGCGTTAATTAGCACGCTTGCATTGGTGGTTGAACACATTCGCCTGCATTCCGAAAATCCACGGCACGAAGTGGTAGACATTCTGGTAAATATCTTGGAAAACGAACCCGACCTGCAAGGCATTTGGACGGTATGGGAACCCGACGCCTTTGACGGACGCGACGCAGATTTTATTAATTACAACGAACATCACGATATAACGGGGAACTTTGTACCGTATATTTACCGTCAAGGGGGGCGTATTGCTTCGTCGGCAATGCAATTGCACAATGACCCTGTAGACGGCATGTTCTACCTTGGCGCAAAGCAAACGCGGCGCCCATTTATCACCGACCCTTATAGTTATCCCGTAGAAGGCGTGCCTACCATGATGTATTCGCTGGCAATTCCGCTGTTTAACGACGGCGCATTTGCGGGCGTTGTAGGCGCAGACTTTAGCCTGCAACGGGTTTCGGACAAAATGAACGCAATTGACATTCTGGAAGACGGCTACGTGTTTGTACTCTCCCACGACGGCAACGTAGTCACACATCCCGACTCCGCAATGCTGATGCGCAGCTATAAAACCACATGGATGGGCAACTACTCCAACCGAGTAGACTCTATTCTGGACCGCGGCGGCTCGTTTTTCAGCACCGTTTATTCCGACGTAACAAACCAAAACATGATTTTGCTGGCACAGGGCGTAACCATTGGCAGCACAAACCGTTACTGGGCAATTGTAGGCACACTGCCCGAAGCAACGGCGAATGCGCCTTCTAACTACCTTACACGCATTGTGGTTATCGTTGGCGTTGCGCTAATGCTTATTGTAGGCTTTACGTCATGGATATTTGTAAACCGCAACTTGCGTCAATTGCCCGTCATTACCCAAACGGCGACACGTATCGCCGCAGGCGATTTACAACTGAGCAACATGAACCGCGATAGTTCGCCCACCAAAAATGAAATTACGTTACTGGAACGCGCCTTTGCCGATGTAGTTGTAAGCATTCACCTTTTGGTGGACAATTTAACCCAAATCGGCGAACAAATTAACAAAGAAGGCGACCTTGACGCACGCATAAACGCCGATCACTTTAACGGCTCGTACCGCGATGTGGCAAAGGAAGTAAACAACGTAATCGACGGCATTATCAAGGATTCAAATTTAATTCTGCAAAGCTTGGAAAGCTTCGGCAATGGCGATTTTAGCGTAAAAATCCCCAAACTACCCGGCAAAAAGATTCTCATTAACAACGCAATAGACACAATGAGCCACGATTTAAAATCCATCAACCATGACATTAGCGGCTTAATACAGGAAGCAATGCAGGGCAACCTTTCCGCCCGCGTAGACACGAAAAAATACAACGGTGATTGGGTAACCCTTATTTCCAACCTAAACAAATTGTTGGAAACGGTGGTCGCACCCATACACGAAACGTCACGCATTTTGCGCTATGTTTCCGAAGGTAACTTTGACTATGTAATGGAAGGCGAATACAAAGGCGACTTTAAGCAGGTCAAGGATTCGGTAAACACTACCGTTAAACAAGTGGCGGAGTATATTAAAGAAATTTCTTCCGTGTTAACGGGCATTACCCGCAATGACCTGGACCAAGCCGTAACCCGCGAATATGTAGGCACGTATTCCGAAATTAAGACCGCACTTAACGCCATCATAAAAATGCTTAACACGGTAATTTCCGACATTGACGTATCCGCAAAACAGGTGGCGGTTGGTGCAAAATCCATTACCGAAAGCAGCATGGGGCTTGCCCACGGTGCAGGACAGCAGGCAGCTTCGGTAGAAGAATTAAGCGCCACCATTCAAACCATCAACGAAAGCGCCGCCGACAATGCAGGCAAAGCAAAGGACGCGGTTGCCCTTTCCCAGCACACGCAGGCAAGCGCGGCAAAAGGCGACGAAGACATGAATAAAATGCTTTCCGCCATGAACGAAATTAAAACCGAATCCGGCAAAATTACCAAAATTATTAAGGTAATTGAGGATATTGCCTTCCAGACCAACTTGCTTGCGCTTAACGCTTCTGTAGAAGCCGCCCGTGCAGGCGAACACGGCAGAGGCTTCTCCGTAGTTGCCGACGAGGTGCGTATGCTGGCAAGCCGCAGCCAACAGGCTGTAAAAGAAACCGCCGAACTTATCGAAAAATCTACCAACAAGGTAAACGAAGGCGAAGAAATTGCCATGAAATCCGCCACCGCACTGCGCCTAATCGTAGAAGACGTAGGCAAAGTATCCGAAATTATTAGCCAAATTTCCGACGCGTCCGAAACACAGGCAATGGCAATACGCCAAGTAACCCAAGGCTTAACCCAAATCACCGACGTAGTACAGGAAAACTCCGCAACATCCGAAGAATCCGCCGCCGCCGCAGAGGAGCTTACCAGCCAATCGGAAGTGCTTAGGGATATGACAGGGACGTTTAGGCTAAAGAGGTAAGGTAAAGGATTAAAACCACCTTCGGCGACAAACCTTTTGGAAAAAAGCTCGACAAAAAACTTTACAAAAAAGCCGCGGTTTTCGCGGCTTTTTGAGTGGTTCTAATTAATTTACGCGCCCGCGGCTACTTTTGCCAGTTGCCCGAAAGCGGCTGCATCGTTTACCGCCATTTCGGCGAGCATTTTGCGGTTAATGTCTACGCCCGCTTTTTTCAACCCGTGCATGAATTGGCTGTACGAGAGGTCGTGCAGCCTTGCCGCCGCGTTAATGCGGGTTATCCACAGGCGGCGGTATTCGCGCTTTACCTGCTTGCGCCCCACAAAGGCAGAAGCCATTGCGCGCATTACCGCTTGTTTTGCCACACGGTATTGCTTGCTGCGTGCGCCAACGTAGCCTTTTGCTAATTTGAGTGTTTTTTTATGCTTTCTTTTTGCGCCAAGTGCGCCTTTTATACGTGCCATTTTAATCAATCCTCCTTGGAATATTCACTTCACTTGGGTACGCGTATTTACGCGTAGGGCATCATTGCCCGTACGGCGGCTTCGTTGGTTTTATCCACCATACCCATTTTACGAAGGGTCATCTTCCGTTTGGGACTTTTCTTGCCCAGAATGTGCTGCTTGCCTGCCTTCGGGTGCTTAAACTTGCCCGTACCCGTTACTTTAAACCGCTTTGCGGCGGCTTTTTTGGTTTTTAACTTTGGCATATTAATTACTCCTTTGCTTTGGGTTTTGGCGCAAGAAACATAGCCATAGAACGCCCTTCCATTTTGGGAGGCTTTTCTATGTTGCCCAATTCGGCCAGCTTGCCGGCAAAATCGTTCATAATGCCGTAGGCGACTTCCGTTCGCCCAAGTTCGCGCCCGCGGAAACGGACGGTCACCTTCACCTTATCCCCGTGCTTTAGAAATTCTTCCGCTTTCTTCAGCTTTACTTCCACATCGTGCTTGTCGATGTTGGGGGAAAGGCGCAGCTCTTTAATCTCGATGGTGCGCTGCTTCTTACGTGCTTCTTTTTCCTTTTTAGACTGCTCAAAACGGAACTTGGAATAGTCCATAATCTTGCATACGGGCGGCTTCGCCGTGGGCGAAATTTTAACCAAATCCATTTTCTTTTCATCCGCAAGGCGTTGCGCTTCGCGCCCGTCGATAATCCCCATTTGGGTACCGTCCGAGTCGATTAGCCGCACTTCCTTATCGCGAATTTGCTCGTTAATCATTAAATCGGTAATGCCAAATCACCCCTTTATAATAGGTTGCCGCGCATCGCAGCCGCAAAAAAATAAGCGAGCCTTCGCCCACTTCAAAACGCATCGCTTCCTATTTATATAGAAGGCATTGGAAAACCATTTGCGCTTACGACCCTGTAGCACGCTTTCCATTACATTGCGGCGCGGGGTGAGAAGTGGCACTTCTGCTTAGTGGGGAGTATAGCATGAAGGAATTAGTTATGTCAAATGCATATGTCAAGCGCAATTAACATAACCCAACCGATTACAGATTGTAAGCGGTTGCCTCACCGCTGCCACAAAACATGGCGCATCCTATTTGCAGCAAAAAGTATCTCTATGGGGCGAGGAAGCTCCATAAACCGCTGCATATTGGTGAAAAAGCCCGTATCTACGTGGTTTAAGCCGCGGTTTTCTATTTCGGTATACAGTACATCTATTTTTTCTAGAATGTTTATTCCCTGCCCGTTCGCTTGTGCGCTCGGGTTTGTTTTTGGCGTTAACCCGCGTAGGGCAAGCGCCATTTTTTCTAAGCTGTCTGTGCCGTCTTCTTGGTTGGCAAGGTGGCGCAAAATGAAGGCAAGCGCGTTGGCTTGTTGCGGTGTTGCAAGGTCGTGCAGGCTTCGAATGTCTATGCGTTCGTCCCCGATGATAATGAAATTCGTGTCGGACACGTCCAACTTTTCCCGCGTTGCCCCCGTGGGATATGGTGAGAATAATTGCGAGATTTTGCGTTCACTTTTCCACTGCTTATGCGGGTTTGGCGGCGTAAAGGGCAGCACGAGGAATTTTGCTTTTTGCGTTGCGTCATGCATTACGTATTCGTCCATCATGTAAACGGTGTCGGCTACGCTAAGGTATTCCCCACTGCCGCCGATTACAAGAATTGTGGATGTTCCCATTTCCGCCAGCGCGTTTACGCGGTCGGTAAAAGGGGTGATGGGTTCTTTTTCGATGAGCCGCTTCATGGTGGCGTCGCGTATCATAAAATTGGTGGCGGAGCGGTCCTCGTCGAGGAGCAGCAGACGCGCGCCGCAATTCACGGCTTCCATGATATTGGCAGCTTGCGAAGTAGCCCCCGACGCATGGGCGGTGGAAAAATCGTGGGGGTCGCCGTTGGGTATCCATTGTAAAAAGGGCGAAATATCCACACGGGAAACGGCGCGCCCGTCCTCGGCGGTAATGGTGACGGCAGAATCATCGGTGATACACAGCTCACGCCCGTCCCCCGCGATGTGGTTATAAATCCCCGCCGATATTGCATTTAAAATCGTTGATTTTCCCGAATACCCGCCTCCTGTTATCACGGTAACGCCGCGCTTTATGCCCAAGCCACGTATGCCCGCAGCTTCAATTTCATGGGCGGCAGGCGCTTCGAAAGGGACGGCATTTTTTGAAGGCGAGTCCCCCTTCCCCCGCACAAGAATACTGCCGTTTGCAATAAACGCACAATACCCGGTGTCCCGTAAAAACATGCGAATCTCCGCCTGCACACGCTCTAATTGTACCGCCGCGCTAAGCCCGTGATTATCAAACGCCTTCACAAACCGCTCCGCACCCTCGGGCAACTGCTTGAGCAGCATCGTCTTTGCCCTGTCCAATTTTAGATACGGCAGTTGAATTTCCATGCGAATGCACAGGCAAAAAATATCCGCGGGCAGGTCAACATACGGGCAAAAATAAATGATATTATTCTTGCCTTCCGTATAATCCATTGCAGGTATGGCTGCAAAATACGCCGTATTGCGCACAAGCACCTTGGGGCTTGGCGCATGTAAAATAAACCTGCCGTTTTCGCGGTCGGGTCGGGTGCGATTAAAGTAGTCGGCATTGTACCCTTCGTAGAAGGTTGCAAACGTGCGCAAGCAAAAATCTGCCGCTGCAGGGGTAAACTCCGTAATGCCCGGCATTTCTACGGGAATACATATTGTCACCGTTGGGCGGTCTAACGCTTGCTTGCCGGTACGGTCGAAGGTATAGGCAATACCGTTGTGCCAAAACGTAGGTTCGCGCCGCACCTGCACGCGGTCCCCGCTGCCGTCAATCTCGCCATTTGGCTTTACCGTGTACTCAATACATTCGCCGTCATAAATTTCTTTTTGCACGGGCTTGCCATCTACCACGACGCTGTAACGGTACGTGGTGGTCTTTTGGTCGGTAATTTTACCGACGTAATAACGCAATCTTTTATTCATTTTGCCTCCTGTAGCGAATTTTTTCGCCTAATTTAGGAAGCGGACAAAATAAAAACGCCGCAGGGAGTAACCCTTGCGGCACATTCGAATTTGTTTAAAAATTCGAAATAAAACAGACCTAGAAAATAAATTCTACATCGGCGCGGACAAGTGGTTTTTCCCGTTTGCGAAAATTCGTTTTTTCATCTTGTCCAGCCTCCATTCAAGTGTAGTTTGCCCAACGAGCAAAGACGAACCCGCTCCTTGGAACAAGGGGAGTTTAACATAGAGTTTTGTTTTTTGCAACCACCCTATTCATTCAATAATTTTCTAAACATCCCTTTCACATCGTTTTCACAAGTTTTTTTTGAATGCGGAATGCGTGATTCTACTAATTTTACTAATTTTTTGCATACCTCAAGAATTTCATTTACTTCGTTTATGCTTGCGGTAATGGTCGATTTATAGCGCGCGGTAGTTGCCCAGCTATCTATGCTTATTTCAATTTCGCCTACAAGGATTTTTACCTCTTCATCTGCTAAATCTTCAAGAAAAACGGACAGTCTATGGTCGGCTACATACATTTTGCCTTCCAACCCAATGAGAAATTTCACGGCTTTTTCTATGCATTGCTGGGCATGATAGGCAGCAATGTCGACAAATAAATCATCATTTGTATTTTTTAACATAAATTCTGCCGTCGTTAAATCCGCCTTTGCCCTGTCAAGCAACGTAACTTTTCTTCTCATAAACCACGACTCCGTGTTCTAAAATTTTGCGTTCAATGGTGTTAATGTCTAGGGCTTCGTCCATAAAATTTTTTGCACTGGAAACAAGAATATCGGCTTTAATTTTTAATGCCTTACACCGTTTATAAAAAAATTCGTAAGCATTTTTATCTTCTTCAGAAATTACATACAAATCAATATCCCCCAAAGGGGTACAGGTTAAGTCCAAACTACTGCCGAACAAAATAACGAATTGCACGTATTCTGGCGGCGTTTCTTCTACTAATTCTATCACCAAGTTCACCTTTAGCGGGTGAATCAATGAAAACGGCTCGGGGAAATTAGGGTTAAATGTGTAAAAATCCATGCTTCACCTCATTTTTGCTTAATTAATTTTACCATACTATCCATTTTTAATGTCAATATTTTTTATATCCCCCGTTACCGCCACATTACCCTTGCTCATTTTGTTGACTCCCTATCCAGCCATTGCACGATGGCGTTTTTATTTTTCAACAGATTTTCGTCGACGGGGAGCGCAATTCCTTGACAATCGCCTTCGCAGCGTGTGCGCCCCAGCTTGCGGTAGCAGCCGTAGCCTGCTTCTATTTTTTCTTGCAAAAACGCGGGAAATGCGGCAATGATATCGGCGTATTTTGCCGTCTTCTTTGCACGTACATATAACATATACCCATTGCGAATGGAATACGAAAATGCAAAAACCCGCATTGCATATTTGTCGCGCGGAAGTTTTTCTCTATTTTTTTCGCTAATCCATGCATAGGAAAAATTAACATCACTCAGCGTGGTTTTTGTACAGGCTAAGCCCATTTCTGTATAACGCGTGTGTAGATACAATAAAAATTCGCGTATTTTTGCGGGCAATGGGTGGACAAAATCTTTAAAAATATCCGCCGTACCGCCGGGTTTTTGCATTAACAATCTATAATTGCATGTAAGCAAATGATTGTCGCCCCAATAGCGGCGCTCTTGGCGCAACTCCATATCCGCGAGGGCAAGGGCTTTTAGCCCCGCAAGCAAATTAGGCGCAAGGGGAAATGTCGCGCATGTAGGCGCTGTGCCCAGGTCTTCGCCGTCGAATACGAAGCCACAGTGGGCTAGGATTTGCATACAATCCTTTACGCTTGCGCTTGATATTTTTGCGCTTTTTTTCTTTCCACTCTCATTTACGGAAGGGCAGCAAAGCGACAGTATAGGCACATGTAAAACATCATTTTCCAGTACGGCGCTATAGCCCATCTCCACCAGCAAGTTAGTGAAATTGGGCAAAAACGGGTAGTCCTTCATATCGCCGGGTTTGCTTGCGGGCTTGGCGAAAACTGCGCCTTCTGCCGAAATATAATCAAAAAAAGTGTGCAAAAAATCTCGAAAGCTACACACACCCGCGCGTATTTTTTCTTCTTCCGCCACGCCCGCAAATCGCGGGTGCAGAGGATAGTCGGCGGGCATTTCTGCGGGGATTAAATTGCGCAGGTATTCCGCAACTTCTACGATGGGCTTTACCGTAATTTTATCATGTGCGCTCATAATTGCTCCCTGTGCTTTTGATAAGTGCGACAAACATCACTGCCGTTAGCGCAAAAAACGCACCAAGGAACGGGGCAAAAAAGCCCGCACCCAACGCCCCCGCCAATACACCAAAAAGCGGCGGGACTATCGTTGCGCCCGTATAAGCCGAAGCCATTTGCACACCCACCAACGCTTGGGAATTTTCTTCCCCAAAATGCGCAGGCGTTGCGTGCATAAGCGCGGGGAAAATGGGCGCATTCCCCAGCCCAATTATCACAAGCCCCGCCAATGCCGCCCACCCGGGCGCAAACGGCACAAATACCGCAACAATGCCAACAAACGTAACCGCAAGCCCCAGCGTTACCATGCGCCTGTCGCCCAATTTATTGGAAACAAAACCCGCAGCAATACGCCCCGCCGTAATGCCAATGAAAAAAAACGAAGCAAACAACGCCGCAGAATTGGCAGAAACGCCGCGGTTATATACCAAATATGTAGCCGCCCACAGCATTGCCGTGCCTTCCATTGCGCAATAGGCAAAAAATGCAAGCATGACAAACTTTACGCCCTTAATCTTTAGCACGCTCCCTATTGGCGTAGCTTTCGAGGTTTTTTTCTGCTCACCTTTCTTCCACAATTTCATAGTCATAACTACCGCAGCCAACACCACAACCAATGCCGCGCCCACGGCGGCAAATCCGTAGCCCCAATTCATACCCCGTACGAGGTAAAAGCCCATTACATACGGGCCAAGCATGGCGCCAAGCCCCCAAAAGCAATGCAGCCAATTCATATGACGCGAGGAATAATTGACCGCAATGTAGTTATTTATCACCGCGTCCACCGCGCCCGAACCAAGCCCCAAGGGCACCGCCCACAAGCACATCAACCAAAATGCCTGCGCGGCAGAAAATCCAAACAACCCAACGACCATAAATAAAACGCCCAGCGTTACCACGTAAGCCGGGCGCAACACACGCGTAAATTTATCCGCCATTAAGCTGGAAAATATCGTACCGCCCGAAATAACCATGGCGACAATACCCGCATACTGCACGGGCAAATCCAGCGCTGTTTGCATAGTGGGCCACGCTGCGCCAAGCAAAGCACTGGGCAAGCCCAAGCCGATAAACGCAAGGTATAATATAAGAAGCAACACTATAATTCACGCACCAATTCGTCATAAATTTGCTGCAAGCGGGGCACGGAAAGGTCTTGCGTGTTTAATTGTGTGTATCGGTTCTTCCGCATTTTCGGCGCTTTTTGCATACACAGTACAAAGCATTCGCGGGAAATGCCCAGCCGCGTTGGATTCAAATCCACTTCAAAGCGGCGCATGTAATCCAGCACCTCATTGTAGGGAACTTCTACCAGCTTTGCCACCGCAAGTGTGCCAAGCGCTACTTGAATACCGTGCAAGTTATGGGTTTCGCCATAATAGTCCAGCGCGTGGCTAAAGAGATGCTCACTTCCGCTAACGGGACGGCTGCTGCCCGCGTACCGCATCGCAATGCCCGACAATACGTGCGAATCCGCAAGCACACGAATAAAATCGGGCGTGATAGACGTAAACTTGGCGTTTAACAGCGCATCCAACGCCGCTTGTGAAAGCATAAACGCGTAGCCGTTCATATCGTCTTTTTGATTTTGCACCGCGTATTCCCAATCCATCAGCGCCATGTAATTGGAAATGGTATCGCCAATGCCCGCTTTAATGAGCGTTTGCGGGCTATTTAAAATCAATTGTAAATCAATAATAATTATTTTTGGAATGTCACAGGTAAGCGACATGGGCTTACCGTCGCGCCCCATAAGCACCGCAACGGGGGACGCAACCCCATCACTCGCCACCGTGGTGGGAATGGAAACAAAAGGACGTTTCGAAATATACGCCGCATACTTCGAAACGTCTAATACTTTACCGCCGCCCAAGCCCACAATGCAGTCAATGTCTTGTGCGATAATTTTTTCCGTAAAAGTCATGGAATACGCCAGCGTGTTGTCAGTGATAAGTTCCGTTATAATATTTGCGTCATCAAGTTCCTTCAACTGCTCGCGTACCCGCGCCCCGTATAAGCGAAATACCACTTCGTCGGAGATGAAGAGAATCTTCCCGCGGATATTATTTTCGCTTAACACTGTAAAGATGTCGTTAATTGCATTTTCCTTAATTTTTAAAACGTGACTTAATTCCATCAAGAAAATTCCCTTCGCGTATAAAATCGTACAGACAAGCGAAAGGAAATATATACGATAACCGCAAGGACTGCAAGCACAATGGCGATAACCCACGGTAAATTGCTTGGGGTGGTTACAAAATTAACCAACCGCACAAATAAATCGTAATTAAAATTAATAAGGAAAAACGACCCAAGCATGATTAAATAGAAGGGAATATAGGATATGGGCCCCGCCTTAATAATCGTAAATTTATAATAAAACGGAAGTAAAACCGATTGCATAAAAATACAAATAACAAAATAAAGCAATAGCACATACAACGCGCCTTGCGCGCCCAGATAAATTTCAAATACCCACTCTACCCCCCAGCTAATACCCACCAGTAAAAGGCTAAGCAAAGTTGTGCATACAATAATAAACCCCGCGTAACAATAGCGCCCAATAACCATGGTTTTTCTTTTAATGTTAAGGGTAGTATAAAGCACATCCATTTTAGCGGGTTCCCCAAGGGAAAAAGGCAGCGCAACAAAGCCGTCCATAATCATCATTATCACAAAAACAGGTACAATCATGTTGCGGGTAAAGCCAAATACCAGCCCAATTATCGTAAACTGTATAAGCATAGCCACCCAATTAAAGCCGGGCCGCGCGGTATATAAATCCAATTTAATAATATTTTTAATCATTTTTTTGCACCCCTTTCTTTGATTCGCGATTTAAGAAAACAATAATTTCTTCCAAGCTGGCGGGCTCGGCCAGCAAGGTTTGGGGCAACTTGGAAAGGTGAATGTTTTCCACCAACCCTTCAAAGCCACTGCTGTGCTTCCTGCGCCCCAGAATTAGGGGTTGCAACCCATCCGTAAGTTCCCCCACCCCACCTGCAATGCGGGAATATTTTTCCACCAGCACATCCTTTGTGCCTGTGTAATGCACACGCCCGTTCAGTATCATGGTTACATAATCGGCGATTTTTTCCAAGTCACTGGTAATGTGGGTGGAAAATAACACACTGCGTTGCCCGTCCTCCACAAATTCTTGTAACAGCTCGCATATTTCGTCCCGGGCTACGGGATCCAGTCCGCTGGTGGGTTCGTCCAAGATAAGCAGCTGCGCGTTGTGAGACAGGGCAATGGCGATTTGCAATTTTACCTGCATCCCGCGGGAAAGCTGCTCCACCGTTTTCTTCGCATCCAGTTCAAAATCCTTTAAACACGCGGCAAAACGCACTTTATCCCACCCCGCATAAAAGGGCGAGAGGGCTTTTTCCACCTGCCTAACCGTCCATTGTATGGGAAAGTGGGGCTTATCCAGTACCACGCCAATATCCTTGTTTTCTACGATGTTGACAGTGCCCGCATCAGCGCGCTTTATGTTAAGCATTACTTGAATTACCGTGGTTTTCCCCGCCCCGTTAGGACCAATAAAACCCATGATGTACCCCTTGGGAACGGTAAAGGTCACATCGCGCACGGCAAAGGCGTCGGTGATTTTCTTTTTCCTGTTCTCGCGTGTTAGGGAATAGTCCTTCGTAAGTCCTGTTACTTCAATGAGATTCGTCATCTTCAACCCTCCATAGCAAATCTAGCCGTTCTGTTACTTCTTCCTTGCCAATGCCCTCTGCCTTTGCCGCCGCTATCGCCGCAGAAAGCCCTTCCTCAATTTTGTGCAGGGCATTTTCCTTCGCAAGCTCCTTGTTTCTGGGAAGGACAAAGCAACCCCTGCCCTGCACCGTTACCACAAAACCTTCCGCATCCAAGTCGCTGTACGCGCGGGTGGTGGTAATCACGCTTACCTTCAAATCCCGTGCAAGCTGCCGCACCGAGGGCAGGATATCGTCCTCTTTTAACTCGCCGGAGAATATCGCCGCCTTCACCTGCTCTTTAATCTGCTCGTAAATCGCAACACCCGACCGATTAGAAATTGCAATACGCAAAAAATCACCTGCCTTGACAAAAAATATATGCAGTATATACAGAGATGTCAATAGCAAAGGACGTGAATTAAATGAACAGTTAAATTCGAGAGGAATTTAGACGATATGCACGTGAAGGAGTGGGAAAAATGGTTAATGGTATAAACTCGTCAATCCAATCACCCCAAGGCGTAACACCAAAGCTTTTTAGCAACCGCCCAATCAGAGGCCAGGGGTTAGTTACGAATGTGCCTACGCCGAACGTGATTGAGGGCGTAACGGTAGATATTAGCAGCGTAGGACGTGCAAAAGCACAGCGCTTATTTGAACAAATGCAGACAGGTAGCGCTGAATTAAGCACGATGCGCGGTCAACCTGCGGGAGAATATAATGGTGGCGTTGAGCTGTTTTTTGACAGTTTTAGCAATGTGTCACGCGAAGCATGGGCAGGGCTTGGCTGGGGTGTTCATTACAACGTAACAGAAGGGACATGGATTGGACCGGGCGATTTTGGCAATTGGTTTGCCGCAAGTGGATCATCTTCGGCAGAGCTTGTCGTTGTCGCAGAAACGGCTTATCGACTAATCGGTGCATACCAGTCGGGCAACAAAATTTTCGATTTTGATGGAAGCGACTCTCATAATTTTGCGGCGTTAGCGAACAGCTACGCCCAAATGCGGGCCTCATTCATCGAGCAGTTTTCCGGCGAAGAACTGGAAAACCAATTGAATATACTTTCCAAGGCTTTTGAACTTTCCGTAATTTCAATGGCTAACACCCGTGCCTTTCAAACTGAGATGTCTCTTTCAAATGAACATATAAACATTGTAACGCATAATCATCTGCTGGCGCAGGGAATGAACTCGCCGCATTTCAATGGCGGTCCTATTGATGAATTTAGCCGTATCAGTGACGCAATCGCCGAAAATGTTAGAAATGCCGTAAGCCACTTCGCACATTTATCGAGGCAATTTGTTCTTGAAAACGGTACGATTCACACAGAGCAGGATATGGCAATTCTTGAGGCGTTTTTACAGAGCGCGCAACCCCCCGCAGGTCAGCTTTCTTTTAGCGGACTGAACACCCTGCGCGAAATATTACATTGGCGTTCTACGGATAACCCAGCTAACGACTTTACCCCTGTTAAACATCGGAACGCGCCTATTTTTGACGAATTGTTTCGTGCGTTTCCGAATTTTGGGTAACGTGTTGTGAGAATACAGCACCCGCGCACAACGGGTCATAAAAATATGTAACCGCGCGGCGGGCATGTAAAGTTAAACCACGCCGCACGGTGGGTGTTGTTACAGTTGTTTTGCTTGTTATTGCCATGTTGCACACGTTGGGCAAGCATCCATTTCTTCATTTCATTACACGCCGTACGGGGCAACCATAGTTGGCTGCGGAAAACCCGTGCAATTAATGATAGATGCTTTACCTTCCCGCGTTGGATAATTATATTCTGTTTTTGAAAGAAGCAAACTTCACAAGCGCCGCCGCGCGCTTACATATAGCGGTACTTGCCGGGTTTTAACAATCCCAAAACATAATTAGCCAATACAAATTCCGAAAAATTTGTACAAAGTAAGCCGCCGGGGAATCAGTCCGTGCAAAGGGCAAGCACTGTAGATAAACGCAGGGACGTGGCTAACGTTTGTCGCTAGAGCTGTGATGCACTTTTCAGGCATGTGCCCGTTGGCTTGTACACAGTATAAACGAAACATACGGACATTTTCTAAGATTTTGGCAATTTTTTTTTTGGATTGTGGTAGGTATTGTACACATCAAAAAAATCTCCTATAATAGCGGGAAGCAGTCAACCATTTTACATGCATGGGGGAATAAACATGGAAGACAACGGCGCCGGCATGTCAACGGGTAAGTCGATAGCATTATTTTTGTTTGTTTTGGTGGGCGGTGCGGTGCTGGTAAGCGTTGCGCTGTATTTTGTGCTTTCCAACTTTCGCCCAACAGATGATTACGGTCCGCTGGTAGGGCGGTGGGAAGCAGCCCCAATCTATGAAGACGACGACTCATTTCTGGTATTCGAATTTTCGGGGGACGGGCTGTGGAGTTTGTCGTTTAATAATGAAAACGGGGGCGACGTTGCCGCCTATGGGCGCTATGTTTTCTCCCACGATACGGTGGTGCTGCGCTACAACAACGGGCGGATAGAAATTTTTGACAATGTGCGCTTCCGTGAAGATTATATGTACATTTGGGGCGACGAGCGCCCCCCTTTCCGCCGCGTTTCAAATAACACGTATATCTCTGTCGCCGCGCTCCTGCACGACCCCGATTACGACCCCTTCGCAATTGACGACGACGAACCCGCCCCGGAGATTACAGAACCCGCCGACTATCTCTTCTTCACCGTTTATGATATGAATATCCGCTTCCGCGAAGTCAATGATTTGTGGAACGAACTGCACTACAGCCTTACGCTGCACGCAAGTCTTGATGTGCCCAACCGCGTAGATATCGACATTAACTTGTACGATGAAACAGGGCGATTCCTGTATACCTTGCCATTGGAAAACAGCATACACCGTGGGTCCAGGGCGGCGGCAAATACCGGCAACCGCTTGTTTGAAGCGGAAATGGGCGTACCCGCATACGGCACGATTATTATCCGCGGGCGCGATGTGGACGAGGCAGTTATCCCCTTCACTTTTTACGAAGGGCGCGCCGTTTTGAATGAACAAGAATAAAATCCGCCGCATTCTTAGTGAATTAGATGCACTGTACCCGTGGGACGGGCGGTGTTTTCTTGAATATGAAGCCCCGTGGCACTTGCTTTTCGCCACCATTTTGTCGGCACAATGCACCGACGAAAGGGTGAATCAAGTGACGCGGGGGCTTTTTATGCGCTTTCCCACATTAGAGGATTTTGCACAGGCAGATATCCATGACTTGGAGGAAGCGGTACGCCCAACGGGTTTTTATCATGTAAAGGCGCGTAGTCTGCAAAGCACAGCAAGGATATTGCTGGAAAAGCACGGCGGCATTTTACCCAGCGATATAGAAGCCCTTACCGCACTGTCAGGCGTTGGGCGCAAAACGGCAAATGTAGTACGCGGGCATATTTTTAATTTACCCAGCGTTACGGTGGATACTCACGTAAAACGCGTTTCCCACCGGCTGGGCTTGACCGATGAAGTTGACCCCGTTAAAATTGAGTTCTCGCTTATGCGAAATTTGCCGAAAAAGCACTGGATACGCATTAATCAGCAATTAATTTCCCACGGGCGGGCGGTGTGCAAGTCTCAACGCCCGCGTTGCGGGGAATGCACGCTATATAAGGACTGCGAAAGGTCGGTATACGATGTCTAATACCAACAAATTTATCACCGAAATTTGCGCCGAGCAAGGCATTACCTGCCTTTCGCTTTCGGGCGGGTACATATTACGCATGACGCGCGACGGGCAAACCCGCCACGTATACGGCAATTATTGGGATTTAAACAGCGCCGCCGCCGACCGTTTGGCGTGTGATAAATGCGGGTGCTACGCGCTTTTAAACGCATCGGGCGTACCTGCAATAGAGCATACACTTATTTATAATGCGGCAAAGCGCGCGGCATACACCCCCGAGGAAGGCTCGTTCCTGTTCGCGCTGGATTATTTGAAGAAGCACAACAACCGCGTGGTGGTTAAGCCCAACCAAGGCACACAAGGGCGCGATGTGTTTTACTGCGATTCGCCCCTGTCGCTGGAGCAGGCATTGCTTACGGTTTTTGCCGCCGACCCCGACGCGGTGCTTTCTCCATATATGGAAATTGGGACGGAATACCGCGTATTTTACCTGGGCGGCAAGGCACATTTTATGTATGGCAAGGCACGGGGCGATTCTTGGAAGCATAACCTCGCATCGGGCGCTACGGCGTTTGAATTTAAGGATGCCGAGTTAGAGGACCGCCTTTCTAAGCTGGCATTACGTGCCGCACAGGCGATTGGCATTACCTTCGCAAGCATAGACATTGCAGAATTTACGGACGGCTCACTTGCGATTATGGAAATAAATTCGGGCGTGATGGCAAACCGCTTGGTAGAGCAATTGCCTCACCTTCGCCCAATGATTAAAGCCCTGTTTGCCGAAGCCATTGAACGCTTGTTTAAACCCAAGCGCATTGCGGGCGCAGTAGGTTTGCAGGTATAGCGAATACCTTCGCGATATAGCGGACACTTTCGAGGTATAGCACATTTTTTTGCCCCCTTCATACAATAAAACATGAGGGGGCATTTTTATGATTACACGCAGACGGCGATTGCTGGGTTTTGTGCTTTTCTTCATTGGCGTGGGTATGATTGTGCAGTTTATGATGCCTACGTGGGGGTTTATTATTGCAGCTGCGTTAATTATTCTGGGCTTTTGGTATGTGTTCGTGTGCTAGGGGCGGGCGCGTTTTGCGGCGGGTGAGTTGAACCAGCCCCAGTTCTGTCATGCTTACAAGCTCCGTTTTTATGCGGTCTTTTTTTATTTCTGCCGCCAGCGCATCTAATAATTTTTGCTTATGGCTGCGGTCTTTCATGTCTATGAAGTCGATGATGATTATGCCCGATAAATTGCGCAAGGTTAGCTGTGCGGCAATTACGGCGGCGGCTTCTATATTAGTGCGCAGAATGGCGGCGCTATAATTTTCCGCCCCCGAGAATGCCCCCGTATTTACGTCAATAACCACACACGCCTCGGTTTGCTCTATGGTAAGGTGCCCTCCGCAGGGAAGGTATACTGTTTTTTCCAGCGCGCGTTCCATTTGACAGGTAATGTTATATGCATCAAATAAACCGACTTCGCCCTCATACAGGTGGATTTTACTCTTTAACGACGGCAAAATTTGTATAATTGCTTCCTGTATTTTGAGCGGGCAGGCAAGCCATATTTCATCTAAATCATCTGTAAGCAAATCGGTAAGCAGCGCCTCGTGCGCATCATTTTCGGGGTGCAGTAACGCGGGGGGCTGTACGTATTTTGCGCGTTGTTGAATGGCAAAATACCGTGCGATTAAATCCCTCGCTTCGTTTTCCACCGCTTCTTCCGCTTGCCCCAAGGCATTAGTGCGCACAACCGCGCCAAAGCCCTTGCGTTCCTTTAGCACGCCATGTACCGCACTGCGCAGGCGTGACCGTTCCTGCGCGTCGGTTATCTTGTGCGAAACACCAATTTCGCCGCGTTCGCTTTCGTGTACGATAACAAAGCGCCCTTTTATTTTTAATTGAAGCCCGCCATATGCGCCTTTTTCTGCGTAGGCATCTTTATATACCTGCATGGTAATTGCGTCGCCCTTTTTTAAGCCGTGGCAGTTGGGCAAATTTATGAAGGCATTTTTTGCATCGCCGATATCCACAAAGGCAAAGCGCCCGGGCAAAATATTTTTTACCCGCGCTACGTAAACATGCCCAACGCGAGAGGCGGTACCTGTTGGGTCTACATACACTTCTGTTAATTTGTCGTCTACGGTGTAGGCGGTGCGCAGGGCATGTTCATTTTGCGCGATAAAAAGACGCTTCATTTACTTACAGCCTCGGCACTTACAACGGCGTTGCGCCCCATATCTTTGGCGCGGTATAACGCAAGGTCGGCTTGCTTTAGAATTTTTGTTAAGTCCATATACAAGGGCGTTTTGCACGCAACGCCAAAAGAAGCAGAAACATCTAACGATTCCGTGCCAATTCTAAAGGGTGCGTCGGCTACGGTTTTGCGCAAGCGTTCGGCGGTTTTTACCGCGTCTTCCAACGTAGTGTTGGGCAAAATAACCACAAATTCTTCCCCACCGTAGCGGGCAAGCAGCGTGCCCTCCTTAATGGCATTGCTTACGCGGGCAGTAAAGATTTTTAATGTTTCATCACCCACGCCATGACCGTACTTATCATTGATGGTTTTAAACCAGTCGATATCCGCAATAATCAGCGAGAAGGGCGTATCATTTTCGATGCTTATTGCCAAATCACGTTCCGCCGCGGCAATTAAATAACGGCGGTTGCGCGCACCCGTAAGCACATCCGTTTGCGCCATTGTAGCTTGCAATTGCTGGTTTAACACATTGGTAAACATAAAACCCGCCGATGTAATAATATCTACCTCATCGGGGGTAAAGATGCGGGGCTTTCGGCATTCCTGCACGCTAAAGAAGCCGATATTTTCGCCGTTTAACGAAAGCGGGATAATTACGATAGACACCATATCGCTTGCCATGGTAAGAATGTCTGTAACGTCTGCAGGCAATGCCGAAACGGGGGAGTTTACCACCCGCCCCTGCACCATTGCGCTAAAAAATGCGGGGTTAAGCTCGTGCTTTAACACATAACCCACTTCGGGGTTGCGTAATTTTTTTGCGTATTCGCTAAGCCAATTATATTGCAGGATAAATATAGGCTCGCCGTTTTCTTCGGACTGCTGCCATATTTGTACGCGGTCCGCGTCGAGCGACGTGCCCAGCAGTGCAATGCCTTCGTTGTAGGCGTCCATACCGCCGCTGTCAAAATTAATGTTTAACAGAATTGCCGCCGCCTTGTTTACGGTACGCAGCATTCGCTTTACTTCTGCTTCTGCCGCCATCATTGCATATATTTTTCGCATATCTTGAAAATGCACGGAAAGGAATTGACTGTCTGCCAGGTCTACCCGTTTGGCAACGCATTCGCCGGGGATGCGTTGCCCCGTAGCGCTTATATATTCCCATTTGTAATGACATATGCCGTCCCGCATGGTTTCGTTCATTACCCAAGCTCTTTTTTCCCTTGTGAGAACGCCGTCGGCCTGTACTTCGGGGCATATCTCGTTAAATTTTTCTATAAAAACCGATTTATCGCTGATGCCCAGCAAATCTACCATAGCTTGGTTGCATTCAATGGGGGTAAAATCTAAATTCCACAGGCTGGAGGGAATGGGGCTTGCGTTGTATATTTGCAGCAGACGACTCGTTGCCTCGTGTTCTTTGTGGGCGTTTTCATTAATTTCGTGCGCCATGGGCACAAGGGCGATTTTATTAATCAAAAATAACCCTACCGTTACTGTGAAAAACATAATACATATTGCGATAATGATTAACGGGAAATACCGCCCGCCGATTATGCTGCCTACATCATCAGAAAGCACAACCACCGACCAGCCCGTACCTACAATGGGTGCAATGCTTGCATAAAAAAAGCCGCCGTAGGTAAGGCGAATGGGCGCAAGGGGCTGCGTACCAATTGGGTAAATACCCCCTTGTAATTGTTGGGCATGTTCATAGATGCGTGCCGCTAACGCAGGGTTTTTCTCCGCTTCGGGCATGACGGGCAGCAGGGGCAGGCCTGCTTCGTTTACGGGCAGCAGTAAATCGCTGTCGATACGCACGCGCCCGTTTTCGTCTATGATATAACCGCGCCTTCCGTCCACATCAAAGTTGGCAAAGGTCGCGTAAAAAACCGTATCAAAAGCCGAGCCGATGGTCACAACGCCAACCAAGCGTTGGGCGTAATATATGCGGTGGTTGCTCCATACATACATTTCAAAATAATCGTCTACGCGGCGTTCGCTTTGTACGTTTAAAATAAACGGCGCTTCGCTGTCCAGGGTATTGTAAAACCACTGGCTTTCGGCATTGCCGCGCGGACCGATGCGCCCCCATGGGCTAAAGGTTTCCACCGTGCCGGCGGCATCAAAATTATACGCCTGCAGCGAGTCGTATACCGTAAACATAATGTACACATCGGGTACGTGGCGGGCATAGCCTGCAATGTCATCAAAGGCACGGGCGCGCAGGTACGCATCGTTCTCGTTTGCCATCCAATGGGCAATGGCGGAAGAACGGGAAAACTGCTGCATTAACGACAAGTGGGGACTGGTGCTGCTTAAAAAGTTAGAAGCCGCTTCGATAGCGTACTGGCGGGAAAGACGCTGCGCCGTATCCTCGCTGATAGAGCGCGAAATAGCAAGCCCGACCCCCATAATTACAATAATTACTACCGTGGGAATAATGATAAAAAGGATGCGCAGCAGGGTTGTTATGCGTTTGTGCATACAACATCAACCTTTCGTGATAAAAACGCGCCCCACAATATCATACTTATTCAATTAATTCCACCAATCTGTTGAAAATTTCTAATGTTTCCGTTTGGGCGGGGGCATTAACAAAAATCCATTCATTTTCCAGCCGTATTGCGATAAAGGGCGGCGCTTGCAGGTGTACGAACAGCCTGCTTTGCCCATGCCCCGTTACGGAAAAAATCCCCGTATTTAAGCGGGCTGTACCCGTGCCGTATACGCGGTGGCGGGGTGGCAACGTATCCATTAGCTCGACGGACTGCATTTCCCTTACATGGAAGGAAAAATTGCGGGTTGCGGGTGCATTGATTGTAACTTCTCCTCCGCTGATATGCGTATGCACGCTGCCAAAATCTACGGGCAGCATCCACACCGCCATCCCAAGCATAAAAATAACGATGCCGATTATTATTATCCACATTAATTTGCCGAAGGTCCCGCCCATGTTAGTAGTCATGCCAAAGCCTACGCGCTTTTCCACAATTAAACGCGTATCGGCGGGGTTGTTATAAAACATTGCCCCCCACATCCAGTGGTCGTCCTCGTCGGTAAAAATTTCCTCATGCTCCACGCGAAGCAGGCGGTTGCGTACGCTGCGCACATTGCTAAAGGCAATGAAAAAGGGAAGCAAAACGGCGGCGCTTGCCAGCAAAATAATGATTACCAGCATTTCCGCGAAGTTGCCCCCCAGCAATATTGCAAGGGTGATAAACATCATAATTGCACTGTTTATGGTGGCGACTATCACCATACAGCGCGTCCATTCCCGCCTGCTTACGCGGTTTAGGGCGTGGTTTACTTCGGTATTTTCGCAGTACACTTGGGTGCGCATATTTTCATACGCCTTATGAATGCCCATAAAAAGCGCCAAGGTTAAAAACGCCGAAGCTTGCATTATCCAAAAGGTAATGCCCACCCCTTCGGGAAACTGCCAGGGCATACCCGCAAACAAACCAAACAACGTAAAAATAATGGGAAATACATACCATTTTTTGCTGATGGGAAAGGTATCCTTAAAGCGGCTTACCTCTGTGTCAACCCGTATTACATTGCGCTCCCCCGTCCACCATGCATGTTTGTTTTTAAGGGCACGCAGCTCGTTAAAATGGCGGGCAATTACCCATTGACACGCCCAGATAAAGCCCGTCATCCACACCGTCATAAATAGCAGGGTAAGGGAAACAAAATTAAACAACGGAATATGCGCAATAACCAGCAAAAAAGCCAGCAAGCACACCCGCGTATGCATTCGGCGGAAGCGCTCCGTTATTTCCAGCACTTCGGGGTCGGTCAGCTTGTCGTGGGGCAAAGAAACCCCCAGCAGGATATTCCCGTTAGGCACTTGTGCCGTGCGGTTATTAAAATACATAATCACCACCGTAAGCAAGTACACCGAACCCATGATAATGCCCATGGCTAACATGCTCCACCCCCGGCGGGCTGCAATTGAAGCCGATTAAATAACGATGCGCAGTATTGCAGAAAATCGTCTTTACCAATGCCCTTTATTGCAGATTCGATAACCAGCATTTCCAGCTCGCTTTCCATTTTTTCGCGGAATTCGCCGCTCCTGTCGGCTTTTGGGCTTACCTTTGCGCCGTGGCGACGGTCAATTTCGATATAGCCCTCCTGCTTTAGCAAAGCGTAGGTTTTGTTTACTGTTAGCGTGTTTATGCCAATATCCTGCGCCATTTGGCGCACGGTGGGCAATCCTTCGCCTATTTTAATTCGCCCCGCCCTATGCCCAACACAATTTGGTTGCGCAATTGTACATAGATGGGCGTGGTGCTTGTGGTGTTTAGCCGAATAATCATGTGCATCACTCGCTTTTACTATGAGTTGATTGTTGTATGTGGAGTATAACAAACAGGTGGTAGTTGTCAAGATTGGATTTTTGTTGACATTGAAGAAAAACAGGTATACACTTCACTTGAGCAAACACTCAAATGAGGCGAAGAAGGGAGTGAAATAAATGCGGGAAAAGCCGTTGGTATGCGATGCAACCATCATCCACGAGGACGTAGTAGCCCGGGTACGCAGCGCCATGCCCGACGGGGATAAGCTGTACACCTTGGCAAACCTGTATAAAATGTTTGCCGACGGCACGCGGTTAAAAATCCTCTCTGCACTGGCGTGCGAGCCGATGTGCGTATGCGACCTTGCGGCGCTGCTGGATATGACGGTTTCCGCCATTTCGCACCAATTAAAATCCCTTCGACTTGCCAATTTGGTGAAATATGAGCGGCAGGGCAAAATTGTGTACTACTCGCTGGCAGACTGCCACGCGCGAGAGATTTTTGAAATGGGCTTCGAACATATTATGGAGTAAATTTTTTTGCGGCAACACTTGAGCAATTGCTCAAATATAATACACAAGGGGGATGTTGCTATGCATAAAAACACGGGGGAACACGGCGACTGCCATTGCCACGGGCATTCACACGACCACCATCATGGCGAAGGGGGCAAGGGTACGGTCATTTGGCTTGCAACGGGGGCGGCGGCATTTTTTACGGCAATACTTTTGTACTATGTAGCCAACGTGCCGTGGAGCGATTACATCGCCCTTGGACTGTTTGGGTTTAGTTATATTTTGCTGGGCGGCAAGGTACTTGTGCGTATGGTGCGTAATATTTTGCGGGGGCAAATCTTCGACGAAAATTTCCTGATGGGGGTTGCCACCCTTGGTGCCATTGCCATTAATAAGCCCGCAGAAGCAGTAACGGTAATGCTTTTTTACCAAGTGGGCGAATTTTTGCAAGGGCTTGCTGTGGCAAAGTCTAAACGGCAGATTAGCGATTTGATGGACATTCGCCCCGATTATGCCCACGTTATACGCGACGGCGAAACGTTCACCGTTAGCCCAAGCGAGGTAAATATCGGCGAAATTTTCATTGTAAAAGCGGGAGAGAAAATTCCGCTGGACGGTACGGTCACCGAGGGCGAAGCACTCCTAGATACCTCTGCGCTTACGGGCGAGTCCGTTCCGCGCAGGGCGCGCGTTGCTGATGCGGTGCTTTCGGGGTGCATTAACCAGAATGGCGTCCTTACCATACGTGCTACCCAAACCTTTGGCGCGTCCACCGTGTCAAAAATTCTGGATTTGGTAGAAAACGCCGCAAGCAAAAAAGCCCCGACAGAAACCTTTATCCGCAAATTTGCGCGGTTCTATACCCCTGCGGTGGTATTTGGGGCGGTGTTGCTTGCAATAATCCCGCCCCTATTTTTGGGCGGGGATTGGTACACTTGGGTAAGCCGTGCCTTGGTTTTCCTCGTAATTTCCTGCCCCTGCGCCTTGGTGGTGAGCATTCCTTTGGGCTTTATGGGGGGCATTGGCGGCGCGTCCAGGAAGGGCATTCTCGTAAAGGGGGGCAATTATCTGGAAGCCCTCGCCCATTTGGATACGGTGGTTTTCGACAAAACAGGCACACTCACCCAAGGGATTTTTAAAGTTACGGCGGTAAAAAGCGAAAACGGGCATGACGATTCAGACGTACTTGAATTGGCGGCGCAGGCAGAGGTTTTCTCCAACCACCCCATTGCGCGCTCCATTTTGCAGGCATACGGACAAGATATTGATACGACCTTGTTGGAAAATTACGAAGAAATTGCGGGCCACGGCGTGCGCGTAACCGCAAACGGGCGCGAAATCTTCGCAGGAAACAGCAAGCTCATGGATAAAATGAATATTTCTCACACCCTTTCCTCTACGGAGGGCACAACGGTGCATGTCGCCATCAACGGCGTTTACGCGGGCTGCCTCATTATCGCAGACGAGATTAAACCCGACAGCCACGGCTTAACCGAAACGTTGCGCGGCATGGGCATTCGCAAAACCGTGATGCTTACGGGGGATGTGCCTTCCATTGCCCAAGAAATAGGCGAAACCTTAGGGCTAGACGAGGTACACGCAAGCCTGCTCCCCCACCAAAAGGTTGAAAAAGTAGAAGCCTTGTGCAAAGATAAACCCCAACGCAAGACCCTCGCCTTTGTGGGGGACGGGATTAACGACGCCCCCGTACTTGCCATGGCAGACGTAGGCATCGCCATGGGTGCGCTGGGAAGCGACGCCGCCATAGAGGCCGCCGACGTTGTACTAATGACAGACGAACCCGCCAAACTGGCAGAGGCGATACGCATCGCCCGCTTCACCCAGCGGGTGGTTTGGCAGAATATTGTGCTCTCGCTTGGCATAAAATTTTTATTCATTGTGCTGGCAACGGTGGGGGTTTCCTCCTTGTGGGAAGCGGTATTCGCCGATGTAGGGGTATCATTACTCGCCGTGTTGAATAGCATGAGGATAGTTAGGATGCGTTGATTTATGTGGTTCTTTTAAAAGAAAAAACCGTGGGGGACAGCGTCCCACGGTCTTTCCCCTACCCCCACCCAAAGGAGGCACATGATATGACCGCCGAAAATAAAATAAAGCACATCCGGCTCGCCGCCATTATCGCCATATCGGGGAACGCACTGCTTGCTACGTTGAAACTGGTGGCGGGCTTTTTCTCGGGCAGTGCGGCGTTAATCGGCGCAGGGATAGATTCCTCCACCGACATATTGATTAGCATCATCNCCCTCGTTATCGTTAAGGTGATGTCCAAGCCCGCCGATGCGGAGCATCCCTGGGGGCACGGCAGGGCAGAAACGGTGGCAACCGCCCTTCTCGCTTTCATTATCTTCTTTGCCGGGGCGCAGCTCATGGTAACGGCGGTCAACAACCTGCGGGGCGAGGTGACGGACTTCGCGCCTTCTACCTTTGCCATCGTGGTTTCCGCCATTTCCATCGCGGGGAAGCTCGCCCTCGCCTTCACCCAACACCAACTGGGCAAACGGGCAGACTCCGCCATGGTGAAGGCAAACGCAAAAAACATGGCAAGCGATGTACTTATTTCCCTCGGCGTAATGGCGGGGCTCATCATCTCTACCCTAACGGGGGCGGCATATGCGGATAGCATCATCGCCCTATTAATTGGCGCGTGGATAATTAAAACCGCTATCGGCATCTTCCTGGAAGCCAACCTGGAGCTGATGGACGGCAACACCGACATGGAAAAATACCACTTCGTAATGGAAGCGGTAAACGCCGTAGAAGGGGCAACCAACCCCCACCGCCTGCGTATGCGCCGCATCGCGGGCTTTTGGGATATAGACCTGGACATAGAAGTAGACCCAACCCTCACCGTTGCCGACGCCCACCACATTGCAGGGCAGGTAGAAGAAGAAATAAAAAAACGGCTGGAAAACGTGTTCGACATTGTCATCCACGTAGAGCCCTGCGGGGATGGGACGGTAGAAGCGTACGGGCTAAGCGCAGGGGAGATTAAGCGAACAAGAAGTTAACCTTTTATATAGTCAGAAATGTTAGACCTTGCGTATAAAATATGATGTACGCGTACCGCATACGCACCTTCATCCACGGTATAAAATAAAACATGGTCTTCCAAAATCATTTTACGGTACTTTGGGCGGTCATAAAAAATGGGACACATCATGGGTGTGTCCTCCAATAATAACAATTTTTCATCCATTTCTTTTAATAAACGCGCCGCTTTATTTGGGTAAGGTTCAAGTGCTTTCGCAATTTTATGTAAATCCCGCGCAAAACTTGGCAGGTAATTTATATTAAACTTCATAACCATATTTTTCGCGCAAGGGTGCGAATACTTCTTCATGGCTTAGCCATTGGGTGGCAGGGTCGCTGGCTTCGCGTTCGGTTTCGATCAAATTTAATATTATCTCATCTTCAACGCGTCCATTCCTTGACAGCATGTTAAATGATACGTGCGGTTCATGTATTATACTTTCTCGTTTTACGACTAAAGTAGTGACCATGTTTTCCTCCAAAATTTATTTCTACACGAACTATATAATATCATCAATATAAAGAGTTTGTAAAATTCTCCTCAAACCACTTTGCGTTTTCTGTGTGGATGGGGATTATTTTTGTGGGGTTTGTGTGGTCAATTAATTCTCGAATGGCTTTTTCATCGGCGTGGCCGCCGGCGTGTTGGGGTATTACTTCCAGCCCGCTTTCTTCGCAGAAATGAAGAAACTCGGCGAAGGCGGGTTGGGTTTTGTACCCGTCCCACATGGAATAAATTAACGCACCATCCGCAAAGGATATTTTCCCTTGCAGGGATTTTAAGTAGTTGAGCATGGAGGTACGCACGCACATGGCAAAGCGGGAGGTGGCTATTTCCCGTTTGTTAATTTTGGCGGTGGGGTATTGCTGTAGCATTTGGTAGCGGAAATGATTTTTAGGGTAGGCGCGGGGGATGAAAACGCGCACATCCGCGAAGGTATGGGGGTTGGGGATTGTTTTCCTTGTGGCGGATGTTATTTCTGCCATGTATAACTCTTGCAGAAATAGGCGATTCGTTTTTTTCGCCGCGCGGTAAAACGTGACAATACGGTCAATATTGGTGACGGCTTGCAGGATAAAAATAGGCCCTGTTTTTTTTGCGCATGAGTTGGGTGGCTTGCTTTTCTATGTCCTTTTCCGTGAGGATTTTTTCCTTGGAACGGCTAAGGGTTGTGCCTTCGCAAATAAGGGTGTCTATTTTTGTGGGCAACTGGCATTTAAAACGAAAAAAGGACTTGCGCCCGTTGGCGCGGAAATCCCCCGTATACAGCACCGTTTCGCCTTCGTGGGTTATCAAGCACATATACGCAT
The DNA here is from genome assembly GCA_009786535.1 of Defluviitaleaceae bacterium. Lineage (GTDB taxonomy): Bacteria > Bacillota > Clostridia > Lachnospirales > WQUN01 > WQRX01. Next base: position 54,777 of record WQRX01000016.1, read on the forward strand.
CATACGCCGAGTGGTCAACCAAGAAGGGTGTAATGCACAAGTCCCCGATATGTATGTTTTCGCCATGGGTAAAGGTGCGGCACGTAAAGCCCAAGGGCTTGCCCCTATACCGCGCCGCCGCTTGCAATACCCGATACGCGCCTTCCCCCATGTACAGCGGAATTTGCGCATCAATTTTATCCGCAAGCCCCATATGGTCTTGGTGATAGTGGCTGAAAAATACCGCATTGTAATTGGCATTAGAAAAAAGCCCATGGATAGCGGGGAGGGTATTATCGTCCCCGCTATCCAGTTCTGCGCCTGCGTCTAGTAATATTTTTGTGCTTGGGGTGGAAATTTCGATTATGTTGCCGCCTATTTGGTTTGCACCGCGGTGGATTTGGATGGTTATTTCACCCATTTGTTTAACATACCCAATCTTCTATTATTTGGTCGCCTTTTTTATTAAGCACGAAAAGGTCAACAAAGAGGTGTTCTGTCATCAGTTCAAAAACTTCATCACATTCTTCGTTATGGAAATCCTTATATGCCAAACAACTGTCAGATGCCAGTATTTCATCACTAACGTCGAAATTGCCTTCTTTCGTTTCAAGAAATTGCTCGTACTCGTCACAGTTATTGTACAACAATACCGCCTTGCGTAATTCCGCACCCTTTATACCGAAGCTGCATAGCAATTTTTCCTTGTCCACGGTTTTCCAGTAGGTATAGGCTTCCAATACACAGCGAAGCAGCGTTTCTTTGCTGTCGGGCTTCTTTAATTCCAGAATATACGCTACATTTTCTTCTTCGTTGTAAGAAAGTAGGTCTATTTTGCCCGCAATATCTGAAGCGACGGATTTTAACGGCGTTTGGAAATCAATAATTTTTCCAATATGCTTGTAGGATTTGCCATACATGCCAATGGCAAGCCATTCTTCATTGCGTTTTGAATCCTTTGGTTGCTCCCGTTTGGCGAGTTCTGCGTGTCCCTCAACTTTATAACTTTTTTCACGGCGTATTGTGGGAATTGCGCAAAGTGTTGAGATATTTTTTATTAACTCTTGTGCCGCAATCTCTGTATAGCGTACACCATTTATAACACCTCTGTAATTTGTGAAATCCTGTGCGTACAGGGTGGCAGGGCTTTCCAAGGCTTTGCGAACTTTTGTTATTATATCGCTATCATTATATATAGGCTTACGTTTATTATTGGGTGTTTTAACCAACAACTCGTTGTAATTAAAGAGCGCTTCTTCATGTCCTTGCTCGGCGGCTTTTTCTAACCATTCTAAGGCGCGGTTATTATCCGCTTTTACGCCTTCGCCTCGCTCATATGATATTCCCAAGCAATATTGTGCATCCGCATATCCTTGTTGGGCGGCTTTTTGCCATTGCGCTACGGCTTTTTCAAGTTTTTGTTCTGTGTAATATACTGTGCCAAGGTTATGTGTTGCTTCAATATTTTCTTGTTCTTCGGCTTTAAGAAGCCATTCCTTTGCTTTGTCAAAATCTTGGGGCAACCATTCGCCAATAAAAAATATAAGCCCTAGGGTATTTTGTGCTTCTGCATACCCAAGCTCCGCCGATTCTTTAATACATGCCACGGCATTATCATAATCGTGTTGGGTGGGATTCTCGCCTAGATAGGACAACCCTTGCTCGAATACTTCTTTTGCATTTTTCATTGTAATTCCTCCTGTTGTTTTATTTATTTGAATATAAATCTACCTCAACAACTTCTTCCACATCGTAAAAATACGATGCCGTTTTTACGGTATTTACACGCGCCGCCACACTTTTTTGGTTGCGGTAGCCAAAAACATATTTGAAAACAAACCCCCAAAAAGCACCCATTGACCGTTTTTCCAGTTCCGTCAAGTCCCGCATTGTACTTGCGCCCCGCGCTTTTAGGAATGTATTGATGGGTGGGATTTGGTGTATGTCGTTGCAAAAAATGATGTGGCTCATTAGCTTTTCATCGTTTATTGCGCCGATGCACAGCATCCATAATTCCCCGCTGTCTACAAAATCGCCAAAGGCTTTGTATTTTTTGGGGAATTGGGTGTGGATGGCTTCTAGGGTTGCGGTTGGGTTGTATTTCAACTTGGATCACTCGCTTTTGATTATGCAGGATTTAGTGGCATTATAATGAACATCATTATGGATATCAATATTTTTTAATTGATTCTTTAATTATGACGGTATATGATGAGAATGAAGGGAACGATAAACCATGACGCGACAATTTATAGAAACATCTATTTTTGCCAAACGATGGAAAGAACAGGGGCTAGACGATGATGCACTAATGCAATTACAGGATTTTATATTGATGAATCCTAACGCGGGAAATATAATTCAGGGTACGGGCGGGGTTACAAAATTGCGCTGGAAATTGCCTGACACAGAAAAAACAGTGGCGTTCGTGTTTTGCATGTAGATTTTATACAGCAACAAAAAATTATACTCCTCAGTTGTTATGGCAAAAATACAAAAGAAACATTAACAGACAAAGAAAAAGCAATTTTTAAAGAACTGGTTAAGCAAATTGGGAAGGAGCTAATATAATATGGACAATAATGTGTTCGATGATACACTACAGGGATTGCAAGAAGCCCTCGCATATGCCAAAGGGGAAACGGCACTTAGGACATTTACCGTTACCGTTGATGATGCAGAAATAGAACGCAACCATATATTTATACAAAATTTTTACAAACTTCCGGAACCCAGCAAAATTAAAGCCATTGAATTTGTTAGAGAATTAGCAATGCAGGTATAAATAATTCCGCAACTGACAGTTACTTCGCAACTGACAGTTGACAATATGCCCACTCTAGTTGGTAGAATGGGTATATTTTATTTGCTATACTTTTTTTGCAGGAGGCGTGTATGCAAATTGGCAGTCGCATTCAATTTCACCGTACGCGGCATGGGCTTTCCCAGGAAGGGCTTGCGGGGGCGGTGGGCGTTACGCGGCAGTCCGTTTCCAAGTGGGAATTGGGACAGGCATTGCCCGATTTGGACAAGGTGGTACAGTTATGCCAACTTTTCAACCTAACCACGGATGAACTCATTTTGGACGCGCCCCAAACGCCCGAGGGCAGGATATTGCGCTGGGGGCTGTACTTACTGGTGAAGGATTTTGCCGCCAGCGTAAAATTTTATGAAAAATTGCTGGGCAAGCGGGCAACGCTGCTGGGCTGCAACCGTTTTGCGGAGTTTCGCTTTGACGGGGTGCATTGGCTTTTCATCATGAATGAATCGCACCTCCCCCATCGCGATTATAATGCCCCCGCCAACCACAATTTCGCCCTTAACCTGTGGGTGAAGGATTTGGCCCAGGAGCATCGCCGCGTAATGGGCTTGAACATTGGTCCCGTTACGGAAATTATGCATCCCCACAGCAATTATTATTTTTTTAACGTCATCGACCCCGACAAAAATGTAGTAGAAATTACGGGGGAAATTATAGAGGAGGAAACACCATGAACCATTGTCAAAGCTGCTACATGCCGCTGAAAGAAGCCAAAGACCACGGCACAAACACCGACGGCGGGCAAAACGCCGACTACTGCGTACACTGCTACGCAAAGGGAAAATTTACCTACGAATCCACCCTGGAGCAAGCCGTGGAGAACAACATCCCGTGGTGGCGCGATGGCTGCGCCAACGACGACGAAGCCCGCGCCAAGATTATGGAGGTTTTCCCGACGTTGAAGCGATGGGCGAAGGTGTAGGGGGGCATCAAAAAGATAAGACCTTGGGGACTCTGTCCCCAAACCCCTGCAAGCCTTTAAAAAGGCTTGACCCAAACTTTAATTTTGTCTCTGGATTATTAATGAGAATAATTTCAACTGGTTACAATCTGTAACCAGTTGAAATTTATATTTGAATAAATGGAAAACAGGTTATAAATCTGATTTTTCATACAGCCTTGCGGTTATGGGTCTGCATATCAAAAATACGACCAATCCTATAGCGGCGATAATTATAGCGGCAACCGCAGCCATACGAGGTAGTTCAAACACACGATAAAATAGCATTTGCAACCCAAAAGCAATGGCAAATGAAATAATAAAGCCAATAGCAAGGGTTAATTTCTTTTCCTTAGTTTTTTGCAAGTAGGGAATGAATTGCATTGTGCAATTCAACCCTGCCATCGCCCACACAACAAAAAACATAGCCCCTGCGTTGTAAATGCCCATGGGTATGTATTCAAGCATATAGGGGTCTGCCAAAACTGCCACTACCCAAACAACCGCTAACACAGGCATACTCGCAAGGGAAAATAAAAAGTAATTGAGGTAAGTTGCGGTTGTAAAATCCTTTTTTGTAATGGGCGTATCGGGGTTAGCTTCTGTCCATTCAACGTAACTTTTGGTTTTCATTAGGATAATATAGGGAATTAACGCGATTATGAATTTTACAGGAAAGTCAACCACAAACTCCCTTAACATCCGCTCGGAAATAATATCCGTAACCGCGGGAATCGTCCGCATAATCGCAACGGCTACCCATACCACCAAAAGGACAAACCATGCGAGCAATACAATTTTTCCATTTGTGCTAACAGATTGTACGAGATAATTTTTTATTGGGTTTTTTGTAGTCATGGCAAATTCTCCTTCAACTTTTTTACAAGGCTGATAAACCCTTGGTTTTCTTGCAGGGTATCAAAAGCAAAATCAGACATTGCTTCTTTCACCATTTCTTTAATCGTGCTGTCATTGTGCATTATTAAAGCGGCATCCATTTTGGCAACCCAACTGTCAATTTTACTAAAGAACGAATCCCCCCGAATCGTTAGCGGAAAAAATTCGTTCACACATATGTCCACAAATTTTCCAAGGGCCTCCAGCGCTTTTTCGCTATCCCCTGCGGCTTGATATATACGCGCACCCCAATAGTGTAAATGTGCAACATTATTTGGGTACAGCTTTCGCATATTAAAAGATTCAGTTAAGTTAACCGCTCGTTCATATGCCAAATGTGCCATGGCAAAATCTTCAAAATTAAAGCGGATATAGGCAATTAAACTGTTAATCATCGTCATAAGCGCGTTGTACATTTCCGCTTGCTCTATTTCCATTGCCATTTCCGTATTGCCTAACATCCTGTGGGCTTGGCTGGCAATTAGACTGCTGCTGTTAATACTGTTGTCTATACCGCCATTGCAATATTGCAAAGGCATTTTATTTTCGTCACATAACAATTTAATCACTTTTTCGGGCTGTTCCCCCTGCATGTAATACAAGGCTTGAAAATACAATGTTGATTGTAAAAGATGTGGTTCACGGCAGTTTTTCACGATGTGTTCGCAAAGGTCTATTGCCATTTGGAATATTTGGGTTTTCCGTTCCGCACTTGCCGCCAAGTGTGCGTGGCTTCTATATAACAAGGCGACATACCACACAAATCGAAAGCATGAATAATGCCTTTTGACTAATGTTTCACATTCCGCAATAACCTCTTCAAAAGGCTTTTTTGCAAAACTTTCTGCCAAACGTGTATATATTCGCTCGGCCTCATCCTTCGATAATTGCGGCGAGTGGCACATAAGCTGGTCAATGGTAATGCCGAAATATTCGGCGATAATCGGCAAAAGCATAATATCGGGGAAGGTATGCCCCCGCTCGGAATGTGTGATAATTGGACTAACTCGAAAAACCCTTGAAAACACTGGGGTTGCCGCGTTAGTCCAATTTTATTTTTACGCTTTGCCTTCTCAATGGGCAGGGTAGAAACACCTGCATTATAAAATAAACAAGGAAAGGATGGAAGATAGGAACCGTCATCGTGTCAATTAACAGTCGGGGTTGTGCTGTCCCACGACCCCGGCAATAATTTAAAGGAGGCAAGCAACCTTATGAAAGCAATAATCTCCATCGACCACGGCAACCGCTTAATCAAGTCAACTCGGCAAGTGTTCCCGTCCAGTTTCTTGGAAAGCAAGTATTTACCGTCCATAGGCGGCGATGTATTAAACTATGAGGGTAAAACATACACCCTCGCAGACCAAAACCTCCCCGTATTAAACGATAAAACCGAGGACGAACGGTACTTCATTCTTACCCTCTTTGCCATTGGTAAGGAGCTGACAAAAGAAGCCGAAATGCTCCATAGGCTTACCCCTCACGACCATATTAAAGTAGACATGCTCATTGGCCTACCGCTCCAGCATTACGAAGCTTACAAGAAAAAATATAAGCGGTACTTTAGCGACCGTGCCGGCATTATTCGGTTTGAGCTGAATGGTAAACCTTATGCCATACAGATTAAAGATGTACACGCCTTCCCGCAAGCATTTGCTGCGGCGGTTACTGTGTATGATAGGTTAAAGGATTCCAATGCGGTGAATGTCGTAGACATCGGAGGATTTACTGTAGATTGTTTACAACTAAACAATTTCAGACCCAACATGACGCTATGCACATCGTTATATTGGGGCGTAAACACACTGTTCCAGAGCATTAACGACCAAATGCGCTCGGCGGGTGGTCGGGATATTTCCAACAACATCATCGAGGGGATTTTGAAAAAAGACCCCGCCGACCTTGCCGAGTACAGCGAAAAACGCATATCAATGGTTACTTCGTCTGCTATCTCCCATGTTAAGCGTATGCTTGCCGAAATCGCGCAAAAAGGTTTTGACTTGGATGAGGATAAAACCGTATTCATGGGTGGCGGGTCTATCCTGCTCGAAGATTATATTATTCGGACGGGTAAGGTTAAAAAACCCATTTTCATTGATGATGTTCATGCAAATGCCAAAGGCTACCGTCTTATGTATGACATGAAGTTTAACGATGCAAACAAACTGCTTCACAGTGCATAGGATTGGGCGGTGGGAAAATGAAAAAAGATAAATCCCGCTTTACCATCCGATTTAATGAAGCCGACCCGCGACAGGTTAAAGTCATGGAAGCACTCGAAGCGGCTGGTAGGCGCAAGGCTTCGCTCATTACCGATGCAGTTTGCGATTATCTGGCAAGGTACGGTGATGGCAATGTAACGGTTATTCCTCCACCAATTACACCGAATGCGATTGCAAATACCAATCAAAGCGAAGCATCGTATGAAGCAAAAAATGAACCGCTTCCCCAATCACAAAAATCAAGTGTAGATACAACTACGCTGGATTTGGCGGATGAATCACTCATCGACAGTGATATGTGTGCCGCCGTAATGGAGGGGTTAAGTTTCTTCAACTAACTGATACAAACGATTACTAACACAAGGCCAGTTTTTCGATTTTATGAAAAGCTGGCTTTTTCGTTTCAACGATTCTACGAATGGAGCTGATGAGATGCCTGTATTCAGAACCGCAAAGGTGAGTGATTATGCTGTTATCGCAAAACACCACCTTAAAAATCGAACCTTGTCATACAAGGCCAAGGGGCTTTTGACATTTATGTTAAGTGTACCAGATGCTTGGGACTTCTCTCTTGGTGGTTTGGCAACCTTAGCAAACGATGGAATAGACGGGGTTCGCAGCGGAATCAGAGAGTTAGAGCGTCAGGGTTATTTAACCCGCCGCCGCATACGTGACGCATCGGGTCGGCTGGGGGATATTGAGTACACGATACATGAATACCCTCAACACACAAACGGTGGTGAACCTACCCCCCCTTCACGAGAACCGCCAACTAACTCCGATTCGCCAACATTGGAAAACCCTATGTTGGAAAATCCCATGTTGGCTTCACCTATATTGGAAAATCCTACGCAGGTTTTGCCTACGCAGGAAAATCCAAGGGAAAGAAGTAATGAAAAAGCATTATTGAGTAATAAAGAATTGAATAATAAAAAACACAAAACCCCGTGCGTGCCTTTGGAATACCCAGGGCAATTGACGCTTGATGATACAGCCAACCCCACTCAACAAGCCGAGTGCCTAACGGTTAAAACGGCCCGAGGTACAGGAACTCCTGTAAACCACACCATGACACTTGTTGAGCAGGCTTTTGAGCAATTCTGGCACCTATATCCACGCAAAGCGGGTAAAAAGACCGCAAGGAAAGCATGGGCAAGCATTAAACCCGATGAGTCCCTAATTGCCAAAATCATGGAAGCGCTACACGCTACCATGCGGTATTGGCATCATCACGGCGTTGCGATGAAGCATATTCCACACCCGTCAACGTGGTTGAACGAAGAACGCTGGGAAGATGAATTAACCGTGGAGCAAATCACAGGCGATACGGGCGGAGCCCATGTCGAAAAAAATGGAGGTGAACAAACTGCGTCCACTGGAGCAAATTATAGAATCGGGGGAGATAATGACCCCTACCGAAAACTCATGCAGGGATAAAAATATACTTTGTCCTACCTGCCGCGGCCCAACCCATAAAGACATACTTCTGCGTGGGGTGAAAAAGAGAGTGCCTGTTATGTGTCAATGTGGTATCGAAGCCGATGCTCGCGAAAAAGCGGCAATGGAACAACGTGATTTACGGCGACGATTAGAGCGGTTCAAGGCATATTCCCTTATGGATAATCGGTACAGGCTATCCACTTTCAAGAATTGGGAGCATAGGTCAGACAATCGAGATGACTTCACCCTCGGCACAAGATACTGCGAGATGTGGGAGGATATGTATTCCAATAACCGCGGGTTGCTATTTCATGGTAAGGCGGGTAACGGGAAAACCTACCTCAGTTTCGCCATCGCCAATGCAATTGAAGCGAAGAGCAAGGCAGTTATGGCTATATCCATATCCAAACTACTTGCCATCATCAAAGACAGCTTTGATAAACATGGCGAGTTTGGGGAAACGGATGTCTTGAATACCGTCCGTGATGCCAGTCTGCTGGTTTTAGACGATATGGGCGTTGAGTATAAAACCGCTTGGGCTTATGAAAAACTCTACGCCATCATTGATACGCGATATCGTACCACCAAGCCGACCATCATTACGACAAATTACAGCCTCGATGCCCTGCGTGAGAACCTTGCAACCATTGACCTACGCACACGGACAATTGACCCCTCTGAGCGAATTTTCAGCCGAATCACCGAAATGTGTGCCTTCCATGAAATCAAAGGCGCGAGTTGGCGCATCTCGAAGGGAATGAAAAATAAAGCGGCGATGTATATCGAACTAGGCTTGATTCAAAAATCATAAAGCCAGTGCTTTGGAGCAACACCAAACCACTGGCTATTTTTATGCCAACAACGGCAGAAAGGAAAACATGATGAAATCAACATGCCCGGCAGAACAAGCGGTTTTTCGGTCATTAGCCGAACATTACAACCATAACCCTCATGGCTTAACGCTGTACGAGTTGGTTGAAATCGCCATTTACACCATAAGGAAAATCAACAGATACCCGGAATCCTACAGGAAAACCATAGAAAATTATTTTCACTTACTTTTCCCCGATGAGATTAAATCATATGTGGCGGGGCAAGCGATAAACAGCAGAACACTTGAATTGCTGGCGAGGAGAGATAAAAAATGATAAGCAAAAAAGCCAAAAAGGGGCAAGAACAGCCAAATTGCTACCATGACCCCGAGCGGTTATTAAAGACCTACCGTGATGTTCGTTGGAATCTCAAGCTATCTATGGAGCATCATCGGCAGGATTTCGAATTGGAATATGGCATGTCGATAACCGAGTACCTTGATGATATATATGCAGCCGGTGCAGAGTTTACGGGTACAAAGCTGGAACACCATGCAAACAGCATGAAGCGCACGGCGGAAATGTTGAAGTTGATAGACACCGCTGCCCATCTCATTCGTGATAATAACAACGAGGGGGAGACATTTTACTGGATTCTTTATTACACTTATTTTTCACCGCTCAAAATGAAAAGTGTGGAGGAAATTATCGAGAGGGTGCAGATGCATATCCCGTATATCACAAGGGATACGTATTATCGTTATCGCAGGAAAGCTATCAAAACGTTCGCATCTGTGCTGTGGGGATTTACGACAAAGGGAGAGACGAGTTTCCTTGATGAATTTGTCTAGCCTGTTTCATGCTATTCAAATGTTCCCTCATCATTGTGCCATGCTATAATGGTGGGGGAATATTTTGTTAATATATGGGAGCCGCTTATATGGATGATAATTCAATAGACGATTATTTAATCGGGCAAATTATTTACTCAATCCAAGAATCGCCCGATGATGCACAATATAAGTATGCACAGCGTATGTATGTCCGAACATTCCACGAGGAGGAACGTGACATCGTGGATGTCGAAATACGCGACGATGAACGCATTGAGCTTTATGTACCCATGTCATTTGAATCAGAATATGATTTAAAACCGTTCATGGATGAAAACGGTGATGCAATATTGGCAGAAAGGAATCGTAGGCTCAATGAAAAAATCGAGGGTGTTTCTCAACATGAATCCCTAGCGTACAATAGCAAGCTACCATTTCTTGGTGAGTATCTGCCCATTTGTACAATCGACGCTGGTAGTAAACATGAATCATTTGTTCAAAATGGGGCTATCCATATGCGCTCAGGTTTATCAGATACAGAAATTCGTGCAGAATTATTGAAACTGTGCCGAAATACAGCATATGATTATTTGAAGCTAAAGGTAGACCACTTTGCAAAAATTATGGGTGTTAGCTATAGCAACCTTAAAATTGATGATGGCCGCAGAACGTGGGGATTATTTAATGACGTGAATAAAAGCATTATTCTCTCACGCAGGCTAATGATGATGAGTGAAAGCATTATTAACCTGCTAGTCGTCCATGAATTAGCGCATGGACTAGAATTTTATCATGGGCATCACCATAATTTTGAAATGGAAAAAATCCTGCCAAATTATGAAGCACGAGATGAGGCTTTCCATGAAACGTGTGAAACACTCTTAGCACAAGGTTGGATTTAGTAAACATAAAAGAGGGATATTGTTCACCTTTCGTTATTGACATTATATATAAATACTTTTAATATTGCTTCAAGTTACATTAATTAAAATATATTTATAAGGGTGAGTGTAATGGGTAAGCAACTGTCAAGAAAAAATGCGGATAAATCATTGAATGCAATAAAAGATTTTTACTTTGCGTGCTCCAAAAAAAATGTTTTTAAAACAAGGGTCGTTGCAGAAGAAAAAGAATGTGTTTTGTATGATGGCAAGCTAAGAGTAATTTTATCACTTGAACATAATTTTTATGAAGTCAATATTGAATGGGAGGACTCAGGGCTAACAAGAGATGGATTTCGTAAACTAGGCTTATTTGGGGTATATCGTAGTGATTATGTTAAGATGGATTATGATTCATCGACGTTAAATATAGGAAACTCAAAAATCGTTGTAAAAATTTATAAGAAATAGACTTAATATTTATGTTACTTGTGTATATGACAATTCCCGTATAATGTCGGTAGCAGAAGGCGGACATCCGGGAACATATTTATCAAACCCCCGTGTGCAATTTCCTACACCCACGACACCTGCTCCATTAATAAATCCTTGACCAATATGGATTTTTTCGTTTGTCTGTAACTTCCCGCCGCACCGATGCAGTGCGTGGATTAGCGCAGCATAACATACCGAACACGCCGATTTTTCTTCGATTAAAGCGGTATATCGTTCGGAGATACGTTTGCTTTTTTCGGTGTTAGGCGGTTTTTTATCGGCGTTCAATTCAACAATTTTCGTTTCACTTGAGAAATAATTACCTGCCCCCATTTTTTTAGCTATTGATAAATATTCTATGTCGTCTGGTTTGTATCCTATTAATTCGGCGCAGAAAGAATCTACCATAATCGGATTTTGCCCCACAATGACACGGTTTGCGGTTAAAGGCGTTCCGCCCTCTTCAAATGATAAATCCCCGCAGATGCCGTCAACTACGCAATAACTTGTTTTCAACAACGCATTCAAAGTAGCAATGGGTTTGTGCAAGCCCATTGAATGGAAGTTTCTCATTTCTTTTTCAGGAATGCATCCTTTTAAATTTTTCATATTGCAAGTCAATCGTGTTTGGCAATGGGCTTTCAACACAGGTACATTGATTAAAAAGTCGGCTTCGAGTGCTTTTTCGTAAATTTCAATCGCATAACCGTCGCGGGTTAATTTTTTTGCACTGCTGTTTTTCAAATCAATGAGCGGTACGCCGTATCTTTTTTGCAACGGCTCATACCCAGCGACTGAATAGGCTTTTTTTGTATCGTAGCCGATTGCGGAGCTTTCTATTACGCTAATATCCGTAACGCCAAATTCTTTCAAAAAAAGAATAATTCCTTCAACGACTTCGGGATGGGTGGTTGCGCCATTGCTGGGAGGTTGCGGAGTAACCAGATTGGGTTTGATGGCCACTTTGTAATGCGGTTTTAAGAAACGCTTTATATCACTTGATGCCAACGCATCGCGGGTCATTGTTGCCCAATCTGTGCCGTAATTTATTACAAGCATGGTGTACCCCCCTTAAACATTATCCCGCCAGCGGTGTTCGGGCTTCCAACCCAGCACTTCTTTTAACTTCGCATTGGAAAGCAAGGTTTGAAACCCGTCTATAGGCCCGCGTATGTCTGTTACTTCCGAGAAGCCGTGGCGCATTAGTTCCGCGCTGGTTAGGGTTGTGCAGTTGTCGTCTGCCGCGCAGTTTAGCACTTGTACACCCAGGCCGTCTTTTTCAATGGCTAAGCGACAGGCACTGGCCACATCCCGGGCATCTACATAGCTCCATAAAATAACCGAGCGTTGGTTGGGGTCATCGCACCATGTTTTGAATTGCGTTTCATATATTTCCTTTGTGATAACATTGCCTATGCGTAGGGCTATAATTTGCATACCATTCCTGCGGCCTATGGCGCGAGCCGTTTCCTCTTCGCATAGCTTGCCAAGTGCGTAGCCGTCCTGGGGAAGGCAGGGGTGGGCCTCGTCTATCGGCACATATTGGGGAAGCATCCGGCTTTTTGAGAAAACGATGCCATAGGCAGACTCACTGGATGCAGTGACTGCTTTTCTAATGCCCAGCGCGTCTGCGGCTTCTAGCAGGTTGTATGTGCTAAGTACATTATTTTTGAATGTGTGTTCGTGGGTGGTGAGTATGGGGCGTGGCACAGCCGCAAGGTGTACCAAGGCGTCCGCCCCCGCCAACACACTATAACAGTCGCCCAAATTAGTAAGGTCTATGGTGCGGTGGTCGGCAATTGGTTTCTCCGGGTGCTTTATATCCACACCCAATACCTGATACCCATGGGCTAAAAAATGCTCCACAACATAAGGCCCCAGCAGCCCCGCAACACCTGTGATTACAACCTTTTTCATATAAATCCCCTTTCAAGCGGTGTTCTTCCATTTTGAATAATTTCTTGTTTTGTTTTGATTAGAAATTTGTTGCTTAAATACTTTTAATTGATTGTTTATGTATTACTATAACATTCAATGAAGGCGTTGTTAAGATATCCTTCTGTTTCGTTACTTATTATGCGTGAATATCGGTTTCATCACACTTATCCCTGTAATATTACTTAAACCATAATGCTAGGCTGTGATATAATGCGTTTGCTAACATTTGAAAATGTTTTCATTTTTTAGAAAGTGATGATGAAACAATGGAGCCACAAATAAAAATTAGCATTCCAAAACATAAGCTATATAAAAAAGAAATCTATGAGCCATTGTTGCTTGATTGTTTAAACGCCTCTTCATTTTTTAAGAGTAAAGGGGGTGGAGGGTTTACTAAATCAAAATCTGAGTTTAACAGAGAGTGCGATGCATTAGGTCAAAATGGTAATTATAACATTGACTTCAAATGTCTTATAAGCCAAGATGGAGCTAAAAACGCAGATGAAACCAGTTTAAGTAAATCAGAGGTATTAGCTGGGGTAACTATAACTGGCCCTTCGAGAGCATTTATTCGTGGCATCTCGGAATTACCATTTCCGAATATATGGGGCTTCTTAATTGACGATTATATAAAATTAAATTGCTATAATGAAATTATCTTATTAAATGAAAACACACCGCATATGAAAAGTACAATTAAAAGTATAAATAAACTACTGCGTATAAATAAAAACATACTTTTTTTCTTACCAACTGGATTAACAATAGAAAACTTGTCCGATATAACACTTATATACAAAAGAGCAAAAAAAGCGTTCAACGTACTAACTAAAGCCAGAAAAGCATTAGCATGTGAACATGAAACATATTATGCCTTATTGGTGAATAACAAATTCATAATAATATTATCAAACAATTGCGAACCACTTGAACAAATTGAACTATTGTCATTGCATTCTTGGAAAAAAATTAAAACAATATAGAAAAATAATAATATCTATGTTTCATCAATTAAAGTGTGTTCCCATTATATTAATGTTAATGATACGGTTGTATATATACCGATGATAATATACAAGAACCACGATAACACCAGCGGAGGTATTTTATGCGTGTTGAAAAATCTCAGACTGTTTATTCCATGTTGAACCAGTATAACGAAAACCAGCCTTCATCGAATGATAGTATCCAAACACAGCGCGATTTCCCTGAATTAAACAGTCATCTCAGTGTTATAAATGAAGTGAGGGGCTTGTTTGCCACTTCAGAGGAGGACAATGCGTTAGTGGAATCGGTTCGACGGTTTATGGGCTTAACCGACCGTGATATGGTTCGCATATTTGTAGTGCCAAAAGGTCAAAATCGTGTGCCGGTAGGAAGTTTTCTTAATTCAAATACATCATCTCCCCGCACGCAGGAATTAAATATAAACATTCGTTCCGCCAGAGGCAGGTTGCGGGATTTTGAAGCGGGTATCTTCGACCCAAGTTTAACGGAGGAAGAACGCAACGGATTAATTAACTCCATGCAACGTAGCCTTGAAGGGTATGAGCGAGCTTTGACTAAAGAAATGGCGCGGCTTGCCGCCATGCCGCGTTCAGGTGTTATTGTCGTTGAGCGGGAGCACTAGGTGCTCAAACAATAACAGTTATTATTTTGGGAACATGCGGTAAGTATAACCTTATCAGGATATATCACATGAATGTTAATATAAAGTGGCACTTTTTTGCCATTGACTACCAATTCATAGACAGTTAAAATGGTAGTGCGTAAAATTAAGATTGTTTGAACCCCCTTCGGCATATCCCCCCATGCCGCTGGGGGTTTTGCTGTTGTTTACCCCCAATAACCCACAAACGAGAGGATGATGCTTATGATTGAAGTACCGTCGAAAAGTCCAACCCTAGCTCTGTTGAGTGGATACAGACATGCCATTTGGCGCAAAGCGGCATTGGAAGCAGTGCCGGGGGTTGGGCAGAAAGCACTAGAACCATGTATTGAGCAAATATGCCTTACCCATGAGCTTGTGGCGACCTTGCAAACTAGCAAGCGGGTGGGCGAAAAGCTGTACTGGATTATTTTCGCTTCCTATTTAACAGACCGTCAGCCGTGTGATGTTGATGAAATACTCTCAGACATCGCCCGATTGTATCAATCCATTCCCCGCAGGACTTATTTCCGCCTTAAGGCGCGTGCCATTGAAATCATGGATGAATGCTTATGTAAAATGAACAAAAATCGGAAGGTAGCATAGGCGAAAACCAAGCAGGGCAAAATGCCCCGCTCGGTGTGAATCAAATTTAATAGGGAAAGCCAAACTTTGTGGCGAAGTAAAACATGTGTGACATACGCCCTGATAACCCTGTCGAGTTAGGCGAGAAGAATGCCCCAAATCCCACGGTGCTTATATCCGGGTTCAATAATAATTCCCTATGCCCGCGGGTGGATTCCAACATTCCTTGTACGATACCTTCCGGGGTGGCTGTAAATGTAGGTGCGGAACTGCTGCCGGTTCGTGTAATGGATTCGGAAACAAACCAGCCATCAAAGCCAAACATGCGGGCGGCTTCCGTAACCGAACCATGTATCGGACTGGTATGAGCGAAGTATTGCAAATCGGCAAATTCGTGGGTTTTCATCCGAGCCGACATCATCAGTGTAGGATCGAGTGTTAAATTTCGCAAGCCATATAATGCTCTTACCCTGTTGATTTCCTCAACCACAGCCAACTCAAAGGCAGATGCGCCCCCCATTGCATGGTATTCGTATATCCATGCGTCCAGCTCACCTGCGGTCAAGCGCCTGTTAGGTAGCGTGATTGCGCTGATGGTATCGAGGGGGTTTTGAGGGATAATTGCTTCTGTTGCTACCGTTGCTTCATAATAATGAAGTGACTGCTCTGCTTCGGCAGTGCTTTCAATTTCCATCCCACGAAGAAACACTTCCACAACACCATTGGTAAGTGTGCCATAATCAAAGGCCATTCCATTAGCCCAATTAAAGAAAATTCCTACGGGGTACATTCGCCCATCGTAGTTGATATGGCGTATCCCCTGTTGGTGTGCCCATGCCAAAAACGCATCGCGGGTCATGGGTGCATTTTCACCCATTTGAATGGTGGGTGTGTTTTCTGTTGCCGCTGAAACGGCCATTGCTCCGATATCGAATTGAGCAATGCTGGGTAGCATCGCCATAACAAGTGCGATTAACACCGCTTTAATAAACATTCTTTTCATATTTAACATCCTTTCTGTTTGGAAGAAGCCCGTAACTACAGGCTCTTTTCATATATTCGGCAGGCATTGTGTCCTGCCTTTTTTTGTTGGAGGTGGTTACATTGACATGGTATTAACGGTTACACATCACATCCCAACCCTTAGATTAAAGGAGGAAACCGATGAGATTGACGAACAAAACAAAGAACAAGTTGCAAACATTCTTGGCGTTGATTTTGGCCTTTGCGAGTGCATTTGGAACAATCCCCATAAATGTGCTTGCCGCCGCTGTTGACAATGACCCTATTGCGGTTGTTGAAGAAGCCGAGCCTTTTATCGCCCGCATTGACGGGGAGGAAGTGCTGGTAGCGGCTGATGGTATCGCGCTGGTAAACGTCGCAGGGCTTGATGCACCAATAGAAATGGTAATCCCCCGTTATGTTTACCTTGATGGGGAAGCCATTCCTGTGGACGATGACAGGATTGAAAATATTGCACCTGTGCTTATGCCCTCTGTGCCTGTTACACCTTTTATGGAGTTATCCGCAGAAGAGGCAGAACCCGTACCCGCGGTAGGCTTCATTGCGACGTTTAGCGGGGTGCTTCCCACCAACCCGTCCATTGGGTTAATTGGGCAGGAACACACCCATCCCGCCTATGTTACCATGAATGGGCGTATTGTAAGCTCCCGCAGGTATACGGTTATTATTAACGGCGTATCTTACGAGGCTTACTGTGCAGACCCCAACATGCCCGGCCCCGAAACCAATATGGCTGTCTACGAACTCACAGGGGCAGACGGTTCCCATTTCCGCACGGTACTTCGGTATGGATTTCCCGTAAATCCCAATCTAACCGAAAACCGCACGGGGGATGAACGTGCATGGTATGCCTATATGACCCGCGTTGCGGTAGCCTATATCAGCCGACCCAATGCCACATGGGGGCGTATTGACGGTTATACCCGCACCGCCGTTGACGCACGGCTAAGTGGTGCAGGAGGTGCTGCCGCAAAAGCGGCTATGCCGCCCATTACCATCAACGGCCATCGAAGTATTTCCGTAGAAGGTGTGCAGTCACAATCGCCTAACTTTACGATTGGGCATAACCGCAGAACCACCTGTATGCGTAACCCATTTCGTTTTTATTGGGCACCGGGAACGCCTGCGGGAACGGGGTTATATGTGAACGGCAACCCCATTGCTACTGCGCCTGTAAACTCCGAAACCATTTTTTCGTTCCAAGAAGGTGGAGATTTTACACCCATCACGCACTTTCACCTTACCATGCCCGCAGGAAGCGAAGGGCAAACCGCACGGGTAGACCTGCGTGGTATTAACAATCGTTATGCGGGCAGGGTTTTTGTGATGCAAAACCCCAACGACATCGAAAATTGGCAAGACATGATTTTCTACGTGCCCGAGGTTTTGGCACATGCGGCATACACATGGGATATTGAGCCTTCACCCACACCCTCGCCGTCCCCGTCGCCCTCGCCAACGCCCACCCCAACGCCGACACCTACACCCAATCCAACCCCAACGCCCCAGCCCCCGCCTGAAAGCCGTCCTTCGGTTTTCATTGAAAAGGTGGATGCGTTGTCACGGGAAAACGTACCCAATGCCACGCACCCCAATTCGGGGGCGTTAATCCGCTTGATTGGCATGTCGAGCCATACAGTGGCTTTGCCCGACGGCAGTTATTGGACGTTCAACAACACAGGCATAAATCTGTCACAAGTGCTGACTGCCAATGCCCAAGTAGCCCCGCCCGGTCTGCCGGGTGTAACCAGCACCGTGGGCGATGGCTGGTGGCGACTGGAGGGGCTACCCTACGGCATGTACCTCGTTGTGGAGGAACGCGCGCCTGATGGGTTCTCCCTTTTACCGCAACACACCGCCTACGCCTTTTGGCTTAACCCACCGAACATCTCAATCAATATTGAAGAACCCCCAGAGGGCGAAGAACCCGAGGTTATGATTCCATGGGATGAGTTCCTTGAATTGTTGAGCAACATGGCGGGCATTAATATTGGCGATGAAATGGACTTGGCCGCCGTACTGGAAGCGATGGCGGATATATTGGGCGACTTGGATTTACAAGTGGTTTTGCCCCCGTCCATGACAAACCCCAACCTTGATATACAGCAAGACCCCAACGTAAATGCAGTCCATGTCGTTTTCGAAAATTATCCGTTTTCCGAAATCGTTGCGTACAAACACTGCATTATCACCAACCAGCCTTTGGCTGGCGCGCATATTAGAATCCAAGGGTTCTTCGTAGAAGGCAATGCGCCGCAAGTTATCGACCAGACTTTGGTTACGGATAGCAATGGCCGTGTTATATTCCGAGGGCTTCCCGCTGGGCAATATACCCTGTCGGAAGTGCAACCCCCCTCGGGTTTTATGCTTGACGACCCCGCTTTCCGCTCCGTAGCCGTAAGCTGGGGGCAAATCGCGGGTCATGCAACACGCCCTGCACCTGTGGTTCGTTTTTACAATACGCCCATGTCTTATTTGGAAGTGTTGAAAATCGACGGCGATACCACAGGCAATTCCCCCACGGGTGGGCAACCCCTGGCAGGCGCACGTTTTCGGCTTACAGGGTTAGATGCCCAAGGCAATCGTGTTTCGTGGTACGCCACATCGGGGGCAAACGGTATCGCACGATTTGACGGGCCGTTTATTCCCGGCGAAACCTATATATTAGAAGAAGTGCAAGCCCCCGACGGTTTTGTTTTAATGGATGGCGAATCCACAATCATTATGACCCCAAAGCGCAATGAAGTAACATGGCGCAACTGGCGCAATCCCGGTCTGACGATTATCAAAACTGACCAAGACACAGGGGAACGCCTTGCGGGTGCTGAGTTTACCATTCAAGCACAGGGCAGCGGCACGCCGCTTCCTACGGATTTCCCCCTAATCACAGGTGCAGACGGCACGATTCATGTACCGTGGACTTTGTTTGCGGGTGAATCGGAGCGTACCTTTATTATCACCGAAGTCGTGCCGCCACCGGGGTATCACCTTGCGAACCCGAATTGGCAAGTGGTAACGATGGTTGCGGGGTACAACAATACGGTGTTATTCCAAAACCGCCGTAAGCCCACCATTACGATTAATAAGCGTGATGCTGTAACAGGCGAAGTAATCGAAGGTGCGTATTTCCACATTGAAAAGATTGACGACCCCGGGCGCGGGCCGCTGACGGGTAATCCGTTCAGAACCAACGCCAACGGGCAAATTGTGCTTCCTTTTCAACATGCGGGTATGTACCGCATAACAGAAGTGCGTGCAGCACAAAATTATTTCCTCGACCCGCTGGAGCAAAATCGCTCGTGGATTATCCATGTCCGCCCCAATGAGGATTATCTCTTGTTGGTGGAAAACACGTTGTTGCCGACCCTCGTAATAACGAAGTGGAACATGATAACTATGCGCCCCGTACCCCTCACGCATTTTCGGGTGGAGCATGAAGTACCCAATTCCCCCAATGTGGTGCATATCGGTGATTTTGTCACCGACCGCAACGGGCAAATCATTTTGCCTTTTGTAAATGTTGGGTGGTATCGTGTAACAGAAATCTTCCCCGCACCCGGTATGTCGTTAAATTTGAATAATAACTACAGGGTATTTTTGAACCCCGGGGATAACACTTATCGGTTGTTAAATTATATCCGTGGTGGAAGCAACTCTGCCCCGCAGGTATCAAATGCAGGCGTAGGTGCGGTTGACACCAACCCAACGCCCCCGCCGCAAAATCCCCCGGATTTACAACTCCCGCAAAACGTGCCGAATGTTCCCGACTTCCCCTTTACCCCTGCACAATGGGAAGCCATGAACTATTCCGCACGGCAACAATTCCTTCAAAGCCAAATTAGCGTTACAGGCGGCGACCAATGGCTTGCCCCCGGTGGCTCTAACATTTTTAACTGGCCGTTAAACAGTATCGTAATTAAGAAAACCTGTTCCGTAACGGGGCGACTGCTCCCCGGTGCCACCTTTAACTTGATTCACACCTCCGCAGGTACGAGCGGTACGCTGGGTACGGTGATTGGCACGTATACTACAGGCCCAAGCGGTATCATTGTTATCACGGGACTTGTACCGGGCAGTTATGTTGTGCGGGAGGAAAATCCGCCGCAACATTTTACGCTGTCTGTGAATAACACCCAAACGGCGTTTCTTGCCCCCGATGGGCATACCGTGGTGGAGTTAAACTTCGCCAACGACCCCTACGGTAGCTTGCTCATTACCAAGCGTTGCGAAGTAACGCACCGTCCCTTGCAACATGCGGAGTTTCGTGTAACCCGTAGTGATGGTTCTGTCGTGGGTACGTCCAACGGCATTTTCACCACCAACGCACAGGGTTATATCCTTATCCCCAATTTACCGCCCGATTCCTATGTGGTAACGGAAATGCGTTCGCCCGATGGATTTCAAATTGATAGGGTGCCGCAGACCATTCGGGTAAATGCCACAGGGCAAACGTACCAGCTTAACTTCACGAATGTGCCGTATTCATCGTTAATCATTCGGAAGTTTGACAGCTACAACATGACCCCCTTACAAGGCGCGCGCTTTGATGTGCGTTTTTCCAATGGCGAGTGGATTGGTGAATTTATTACCGATTCCAACGGCTTAATCGAAATCCACGACATCTTGGGTTGGGTAACAATCACCGAAACCGACCCACCGCCCGGGTTTGCCCTCGACCCCAACCCCACCCGCACGGTGCAGGTAAACCCCCGCGCGCCTACGGTGGTGACTTTCCTTAATCCCCGCTTAGGGAGTTTAACCATCGAGAAAACTGATGCACATGGCGCACCTTTGGCCGGCGCACAGTTTAGGGTGTCGCACCAAAACGGGCAGCTTGTGGGGTATCACACCACAGGCGCAAGCGGTATGATTAATATTGCTAACTTACCCAGCGGTTGGTTTTTTGTTGAGGAAACCCGCGCCCCACAAGGCTTCGTCATTTCCGAAGCAGGGCGTAGCGTGGAAGTGGGTACAAATTCGGTTGCCCATGTAACATTCGTTAATCTGACCGAACCCACATTGTCTATCGTAAAGGTAGACGAAAACGGAAGCCCCTTACCCGGCGCACGCTTTAGGGTGTCGGAAATCGGTGGAGCGTTCCGTGAATACGTTACCACGGGGCAAGGCGGCATTGCCAGCATGACCTTACCCGTTGGTACGTTTGAAATCGTGGAAGTGCAAGCCCCGTCCGGTTTTGTAATTACCGAACCCGCAAGGACATTTGTTGCGGCGGCGGGTGAGCACCGCATTGAAACCTTTGTAAACCACCGCATTCCCGCGCTTATCATCGAAAAGGTATGCGACAACGGCGAACCCCTAAGCGGGGCAGAGTTTGAAATCCGCAGGCTTAACGGCGAATTGGTACACCGTGTTGTAACAGGTAATAGCGGCGTAGCCATCATTGCCGAGCTTGCTCCGGGTGCGTATCAAATTATTGAAACCCGCCCACCCGAGGGGTTTGCCATCGTTGAACCCAGCCGTGCGATAGAAATTGTGGCAGGGGAAACCCGCACTGAGCGTTTTGTAAATCCGAGGCTTGCCACCTTCGTGATAAACAAAATCGACGGCATGACAGGTCAACCCCTCCAAGGGGTTATTTTTGAGTTTAGCACCCTTGAGGGGGAGTTAATCCGAAACCCCGTCAACGGGAGTTTTGAATTTGTTACCGATTCATCGGGATTAATTCGGCTTCCCATGCTTCCCGCAGGTTCGTATGTGGCAACGGAAACACGTCCTTTGCCCGGGTTTAAACCCGCCACCCCCGTGGTGTTTATCGTGGGCCATGACAGGAACTATATTATCACCGTCCGAAATTACCGCTTCCCCGACTACAACATCCGTAAGCTGGACGGCCACACCGACCTGCCCATGGAAGGCGTTCAATTTGAAATTGCCACGTTTTTTGCCAACGGTAGCATTGGCGAACGCTTGCGTAATCCGCTTGATGGCAGTTTCGTATGGACGACCGACCATGCGGGCTTGATTCGCATTCCGAATCTGCCCCACGGTACGTTTGTTGCTACGGAAACCCGCACCTTACCCGGTTTTCGCCTTGCCGAGCCGATTATCTTCGTTGTGGACGACCACGAACCCACCACGCTTACGGTGCGGAATTACCGTTATTCCGAATGGAATATCCGCAAACGCAGCGGCGATACAGGGCTACCCCTTGCAAGTGTGGTGTTTGAGGTTGCTCACTTCTTCGGCACGGGCACCACGGGCGACCGCTTGCGTAATCCCCTCGACGGTTCGTTTGAATTTGTCACCAATGCCGCAGGCATTGTAAGAATCGGCGCATTGGAACCCGGTACCTTCATTATCACAGAAACTCGCCCATTGGCGGGTTATGTTGCCGCCGAGCCTGTCGTATTCACGGTAAATTCCGGCGCATCCGATACCACCATCACGATTTACAATTACAAAATGCCCACCTATGTTATCCGCAAATTATGCGGTGATACCAACCGACCCCTTGCGGGCGTTATGTTTGAAATTGCCCATTATTTCGGTAACGGCAATGCAGGGCAACGTATCCGCAATCCCCAAAACGGCAGTTTTGAGTTTGTCACCGACGTGGCGGGGTTAATCTATATTCCTTCACTTCCGCAAGGTACGTTTGTTGCCATTGAAACAAGGGCTTTGGACGGTTTTATCTTGGCAGACCCCGTTGTGTTTGTTGTGGGTGATAACCAAAACACCACCATTACGATTCGCAACTACCGTGCGCCGAGTTTAACCATCCGAAAAATCAACAGCGTAACCCGCCAGCCCATTCAAGGGGTGGTGTTTGAAATCGCAAGCATCAGCGGGGAGCGTATCATTAACCCGCAGACGGGCTTCTTTGATTTCGTCACAGACCGAAATGGTTTAATCCATCTGCCTGCCATGAATGACGGCACGTTTTTTGTAACGGAAACCCGTGCGGCACAGGGTTATTTCGGCTTAGATGAAGCGGTTGTGTTGCACATCAACAGCCAGACCCGCCAACAAAATTATTTGCTGGTTATCGAAAATACCCCTGCGTCGGGCTTGTTAATCATCAAGCGTGATGCCCATACGGGTAGGCCGTTACAAGGTGTTGAGTTTGAAGTACGCCACGCCGATGGCCGCTTGGTGCGTGGGCAAATGGCAGACCAAAACCAACCCAACACTCCTGCCAATAGCCCAAACATTGCCCCCAACGGCAACTTCCTTACCGACCACAGGGGTATGATTCACCTTAGTCACCTTGCGGCGGGGGTGTATCACATCACAGAAACACGGGCTTTGCCCGGTTATATCCTCGATGCAACCGTGCATGTGGTGACAATCACCCCAGGAAGGTTGACAACATTGGAAGTAGTCAACGAGCAAATGGCGGGGTTGCGTTTGCTTAAAATCGACTCCGTTACTCGCCGTGGCATACCCGGCGTGGAGTTTCGGATTTTTGACTTCATTACCAACCAAGAAGTGGCAGGGCCTTTTATCACGGATAACAATGGTGTGATTGACTTCACAGGCATTTTACCCGCGGGGAGATATACCATTCGTGAAACAAGGGAAGCTCCCGGTTATCTGCGTGATACCATGCCCCGCACCATTGAGTTACGGGCGGGTATGGTTACGGAAATAGTATGGGAGAACACCCGCGAAGCAGGGCAGATACAAATTACAAAGTTATCCAGTGCTGATAATCAAATCAACGGTTTGCCTGCGGGTAGCCGCCTTGAGGGTGCAGTCTTTGAAGTACGCGACTGGCGCACGGGTAATGTCGTAGACCAATTCATCACCAATGCCCGCGGGGTTGGCGTTTCCCGCCCCTTGCCCTTGGGTCGTTATCTTATCGAAGAAATTGTAGCCCCTGCATTTTACCGCCGCTCCGATGTGATATTGGACGTAACAATTGAACACTCGGGGCAGATTCTGCGCTACGAGTTCTTTAACGAACCCGCCAATGTAGGCGTAGAAGTTAGAAAGACAGGGCCTGTAGAAGTCATGTCGGGTCAACCGATTGTGTGGAATATCACCACCATCGCAAACAGTTCCACCATTGAACTTTCCGACTTCTATGTACGGGACATTTTGCCCGCACATGCAGTACGGCTGGATAGGATTTTCACGGGCACGTTTAACCAAGACCTGCGTTATGCGGTTATGTTCCGCACGAACCTCGACGACACTTGGCGGGTGGCGTATGACAACCTACGCAGTACCCGTAACAACGCCCTCAATATGTCGCCTGCGGCTTTGGGGCTTCGCTCCAATGAGTTTGTTACGGAGATTATGTACTCCTTCGGTACGGTGCGGGCCGGTTTTCGGGCTGTGGAAGCACCGCGCATTGAAGGCACGGTACGTGATGGATTGCAAAACGGGTATGAGTTCGTAAATCGTGTAGACATCGGCGGCAGAACAGGCAGTGAGTGGGTTGTGGGTAACAATGTTTGGGTGACGCGGGTATTCCGCCCCACCCACGGGCAACATCCGAGAACAGGCTGGTAATTATCAGCCACTATTTTATGTTGGCAGGGTTTTGGGTTCTTCCCATGCCCTGCTTTTTTATATACAAATTTCCATGAAGGAGGTTGTGCTGTATGAGTACGTTCAAAGAAGCAAGCGCAAAAGTCAACGACCATGTAATGGGTTGTTTGGCAACCGTGCAAAGCACAGACAGCGGCGTGTTAAACGCCATAACAAAACATCGCAAAAAGCTGGCTTATGTGGGGTATGGGCTGATGGGGTTGATGTTGTGCCTGATGTTTTCCGTGGGCATGGCAGATGTTGTAATGGCAAGCGACCCAGGCGGGCAGGTTTTCACCCGTGCAAACACTGCCATGCAGGGCGTGTTACGGCAAATCCGTACCATTTCCAGCATTATTGCGGCTTTATTTTTAACAATGGCTTTTCTAATGAAGATGCTGAGTAAAAACCAACGAACCGTAGACGAGGCCAACACATGGATTAAACGCATTGCCATTGCATGGGCTTGTATTAACGCTGTGGGTTTTATCCTTACGTTTATCCAAGAAATTATCGGGCCTGATGTTGCCATTCCTACCATTTCATAAGGTAGGCGTTTAACACTTTCTTTCGTGCCGGGCAGCTTCCGCGCTGCTCGGTGCGTTAGGTCTAAAAAGGAGGCCACCATATGCACCTAATGGATAGTTTGTTCCGATGGCTGATAGACCAAGTGGTTTCCGCCATTGATATGTTTGGCATGAGCATTTTGAGTGTCTTAGGGGCAGATTTAACCCTGTTCGTAAGCATCTTCCCCATCGTGGAAACCACCTATGAAATATTTGTGGTTACGGCGCTTACATTGTTGGGGCTTAACATGGTTTGGGGGATATTCAAAAATTTCTTTCTGCCCATTGGGGTAGAGTCTGAACCGCCGTTACAGTTGGTGGCAAAGACAATCATCTTTGGATTTTTGGCGTTCTTCGCCTTGGATATTGCACAAATCGCCATTGGATTGGCGAACACCCCCTACCAAGCCATTGTGGGAATCACCGAACCCGCGCTCGACTTTGTGCGTACCCACGCCATTATGACATTGATTCTGGTCGGCGGAGGCAAAGGCTTGTTGGTGGGGCTTATATTGGCGATGGTTTTCGTGGTGGTTGTAGGTTGGAATTATTTTAGCGCGACACGTTCCTAGACAAACCCAACCCTGCTAGAGATTAGCAGGCATAGTCCATGTTGGATAAAACTAGGCACTAATTTTTGGAATATTACCTATTCCAAAATTAGGAGAACTGATTACCTTTTGAAGTTGTAACTTGCTTCATTAACGAAAGGTGGAATGAAGGGGTAACGTCCTGAAACGCCTTCCCTGATACTCCGACGTGCAGGTGTGTGCTATCACATTATGTACGAAGCTCGGTGAAGTCGGCTGAGAATACACCCTAAGTAGCAGGAAGTTTATGCTACAGGAAATGCGAACTGTAAAAAGTCGAGTGTATGATAGGTCGGGGGTCTATAAAATATCTATGGTGAGAATGTGGGTCAAACCACTGGCGAAC